>NC_019689.1:1534250-1851000 GCF_000317025.1 Pleurocapsa sp. PCC 7327
ATTAGTAGAAGAACCATAGCGTTTTCCCATAATCCAGTGAGCGAGAGGAACTTGTCGAACCGCGCCGCAATTAATCTGCAAAATATGTTGGTGAGAGTCGCTCAAAGAGTGCGATCGCTCTAAACGAACTATTTCTGCGGCAGTTAACCCCCCTCCAAACAAAACATACGCCAAAGCATACTCTTGTCGCCCAAGTTTCCTGGCTCGTTGGAGAATTGCATGAACCAAATTGCTAGGTAGATCGGCTACTGGAGTGACTTTG
Source organism: Pleurocapsa sp. PCC 7327 (assembly GCF_000317025.1). Lineage (NCBI taxonomy): Bacteria > Bacillati > Cyanobacteriota > Cyanophyceae > Pleurocapsales > Pleurocapsaceae > Pleurocapsa > Pleurocapsa sp. PCC 7327. The sequence continues at coordinate 1,534,513 of NC_019689.1, forward strand.
GCAGTGGTTGGGGTTTGGGGTGCGATCGCGCCGTGTAAAAATAATTCTACTAAACTCTCTAAAAAATCTTCCTTTCCTTCCCAAAGTGCGTCTCCTTCGCTGGTCAAGTCAATGATGAAGTAACCCAGTAACAACCCATTGAGCAAACTTGCTAATTTCTCAGCTGGAAAACGGCTCTGCCAGCCTCTATCTGCGATCGCGACTGCCAAACATTCAGCCACACGACGATTGGCTTGACTCAAGCCTTCTCCTATGGCTAAGCGATTCTCTAGTGGATATTGACCCGCATCGCCTACCACAGAGCGCACTAATTCAGGCACTCGCTCAAGCGCTTGTAAGCTCTCCTGGGCATAAGCTTTTAACGCCTCGGCGATACTTTTCTTTGAGATAGCTTGTTCGACTAGCGCTTTACCCAACTGGGCAAAGTTCGCATACTCTTCCATTACAGCTAAAAGGAGTCCGTACTTGCTGCCAAAGTGACGAAATAAGGTGACTTCGTTGACTTGTGCGCGTTCGGCAACTGCTTTAGTTGTGGTCTCTGTGACTCCTTGGGCAGCAAATAACTCTAGTGCCGCCTCAATCAGACGGGTTCTCGTCGATTTTTTTTGAGCAGTCATAAGTTTATTAAATGCAAGTGACACTTGCACAATTGAACAAAACTCGCTACACTACAAAATGTAAGTATTACTTGCATGTCTCATCCACAATTATAGCGATAAAGCTGGGATGGGCTGATGCGCGTACTAAAAGATTTTTAAGGACAAAATAATGACAAAACAATTGATTACGCCAGAGAGCAAGCAGGAGCTTACGCTTTCCTGGGCAAGTGTGGCTTTTTTCACCGTCATTCATGCATTAGCGTTGTTGGCGCCGTGGTTCTTTTCCTGGTCGGCTTTAGGCGTAGCGATCGCGCTTCACTGGCTGTTTGGTAGTATCGGTATATGTTTGGGGTATCATCGCCTTTTAACCCATCGCAGCCTTCAGGTGCCGCAATGGTTGGAATATGTCATAGCGACCATCGGGGCTATGGCGCTACAAGGAGGGCCGATCTTTTGGGTGTCGTCGCATCGCTTACATCACGCTTATACTGAGGATGAACAGAAAGACCCCTATTCAGCAAAACGGGGTTTTTGGTGGAGCCATATGCTTTGGCTGTTGTACCCACGAGAAGCTTTTTTCAACTACGAATCCTATAAAAAATATGCGCCCGATTTAGACCGACACGCCTATTATCGTTGGTTGAATCGTAACTTCCTGTGGCTTCAGATTCCTTTGGGTTTGCTGTTGTACGGTTTGGGCGGATGGTCTTTTGTCATCTATGGCATGTTTTTGAGAGCAGTTTTACTGTGGCACAGCACCTGGTTAATTAACTCCGCTACCCATGTACGGGGATATCGTAATTTTCCTGTAGAGGACGGCTCTCGCAATCTTTGGTGGGCAGCAATTTTAACTTATGGAGAAGGTTGGCATAATAACCATCACGCTCATCCCCGCATAGCCAAAGCCGGACAGCGTTGGTGGGAAATCGATCCGACTTGGTGGGTAATTCAAGGATTAAAAATGTTAGGTCTAGCCAAGAACATCGTCACAAGCTGAGTTTAATTGCAACGGCGATCGCGACAAGTCATCTAGATGAGTTAACTTTAACTATAGAGAAATCTGCGATCGCCCACTTTTTTAACCATGTCTCAACGTCCCATTTACTTAGACTGCCACGCGACAACGCCGATGGACAAACGGGTGCTAGATGCCATGTTGCCCTACTTTAGCGAACGCTTTGGCAACCCTTCTAGCATTACTCACGTTTATGGTTGGGAAGCAGAAGCGGCAGTAAAAAAGGCTCGCGAAATGCTTGCGGATGCGATTGGTTGTACGCCTGAAGAAATCGTTTTTACTAGCGGCGCTACCGAAGCGAATAATTTAGCCATCAAAGGTGTTGCCGAAGCCTATTTCAGCAAAGGACGACATATCATTACCCCCCAAACCGAACATAACGCCGTCCTCGATCCCTGTCATTATTTAGAAAATCTAGGCTTTGAGGTAACTTTTTTACCCGTTCGACAGGACGGACTAATTGATTTAGAGGAACTTAAGAGAGCCATTCGTCCCGATACGATTTTAGTGTCAGTGATGGCAGCCAATAATGAAATTGGAGTCATACAGCCTCTAGCAGAAATTGGAGAAATTTGCCGCCAGCATAAAGTTTTGTTTCATACCGATGCGGCGCAGGCGATTGGCAAAATTCCTTTAGACGTACAGAAAATGAAGATCGATCTGATGTCTTTGACTGCACATAAAGTTTATGGGCCCAAAGGAATTGGCGCTCTCTACGTCCGCCGTCGCAATCCTAGAGTCAATTTAGCCGCTCAAATGCATGGGGGAAGACACGAGAGGGGAATGCGTTCCGGTACTCTATGTACGCCGCAAATTGTCGGATTTGCCAAGGCAGTAGAATTGGGTTTAGCCGAACTCAAATCGGAATCAAAACGCCAGATGCAATTACGAGAGCGACTTTGGCAACAACTCAGTCAACTAGACGGAATTCATCTCAACGGTCATCCGACGCAGCGTCTACCCGGTAATCTGAATATAAGCGTAGAAGGCGTAGATGGTGCGGCGCTGTTGCTTGGCTTGCAGTCAGTCGTTGCCGTCTCTTCCGGTTCGGCTTGTTCGTCTACTTCAACGGCTCCTTCCCACGTTCTAACGGCATTGGGACATTCTCAATCTCTCGCTTATGCTTCGATCAGATTTGGGATTGGTAGGTTTACTACAACTGAAGAGCTCGATAAAGTAGCACAACACGCGATCGCAACTATCCAATCTCTTCGCCAAGCTGTCGTCAAAGTCTAATAGTTGTAGGATAGGTAGGATGTTATATAGCAATCCTATTTGATTTGTGCGTCTATTTTTAATCTAGTGCGAGCGGGACGCTCGCACTACAATGTTCATAACTAATTTAGGATTGCTATAGTTCAGGCTCTAAAACTTTCTTCGATCCTTCATGCTTTCACTGCCAAGGTTTTTTCCGCCTTTCGTTGCTTTTATCGCTGTCGCTATCTGCTTGCCGCTCAAGAAAACCACTGCTTTCGCTTCGGTGCCGGAGTTCAAAAAAGTAGCACAGACAATTACCGTGCGTATTGAGGGAACCGCTAAAGGCAGCGGAGTCATCGTAGAGCGCCGGGGACAGACTTATACGGTTCTCACCAACGCTCATGTCTTACAACCGACTGGCAACTATGGGATCGTGGCTCCCGATGGAAAATGCTACTCAATTAAGTCTGACACTATCAGACAACTCCCCGAATTAGATTTAGCTATTTTTCTTTTTTCTAGTACAATTCCTTATGCGATCGCTCAACTGGGGAATTCTACTAAACTCAGTCCGGGACAAACTGTCTATGTTGGCGGCTGGGCAAATTCTGGCGGGAAATTGCACAGCCGAGTTTTTTTCACTTCCCAAGGACAATTAACCGAGATAAACTCTCAACTGCCAGCGGGTTATTCGCTATCCTATACTAACTTGGTTAGAGTCGGCATGAGCGGCGGTCCCATCCTAGACCAACAAGGTCGCTTGGTAGGTATTAACGGTTTGATTCGATTAAATTCTGCCGATGAAATTGTCGGTTCGGGGATTAAAATCGACCAATTTCAACGCTGGCATTCTCAGGTCATTAAGACCATTCCCAATCCCTCTGCTTCTGCGATCGCTTGTCCTCGAAGATATACTAATTAATATTAATAATTTATTCATCCATCGCGATCGCGAGGTTTCTATGAGCGCACCCGTCCTTTCGCAACAAGAACTAGAGCAGCAACTCAGTCAACTCTCCGGCTGGACTGTGAAGGATAAAAAACTTTATCGGCAATTTCAGTTTCCAGACTTTGTTAGCGCCTTCGGTTTTATGAGCAGCATGGCCCTTGTATCCGAGTCTATGGGACACCATCCAGAGTGGGTTAATGTTTACAACCGCGTGAGTGTCGAACTCACTACTCACGATTCTGGCGGCATCACTCACAAAGACGTGGAATGGGCTAGAAAGGCAAATTCTTTAGCCAACTTCTAGAAACCCGATTCCAAACGTCTGCGCCATTCTTCGTCGATTTTATCCGATCGCTCGCTTTCTTGTTCTAATAAATCTTTCTCGGTTGAATAAGTAATATCGGCATTGGTAATCACTTTTTGGTTGGCAAATTGACGGGCGTAATCAAGTTTTTGCCTTAATTGTGCATCGGGGTTACTGACTAATGCGGCGCGTGCTTCTCGTTTTTGATTGCACTCTTGAATTCTACTGTTGCGCCATTGAATCCAAAAATAGCGAATTGCAGGAATGACTAAAAATCCCGTCGCATACGCCAACAAAACCCAGTAAATCGCACTCACAAACCCAATCAATCCTCCTGCCACAGGATAATCGCGCAAGAGAGAACCAAGGATTATCGCCAGAACAAACTGAGCAATTCCCAATCCGACTGCGAGTGTAATTTGTCCGCCTCCTGCTTCGCTGAAACGCCATAATTTTTCGCGCAGATAGGGCGCTACAGATTGCTGTTCTTGTTTTCTAGCTGTTACTTGCAATTGGGGAAAATAATAAATAATTTCTCCGGCTGGAGAAACTTGAGGATACCCATTAAAACGTGCTAGCACGGGTAAAATATAGTCTTCATTTTCGCTATTGTAGGCATTAATATTATCCAAATAAGGTGCGATTTGTTGAGCGACTACCGCACCGCCGCTGTTGCGAATAACCGTGCCTATTTGCTGCCAACGACGTTCTTCCAAGTTAAAATTGGGATTACCATCGCCAAATAAAAAGGAGAAAATTGCTTCCAAAAAATTCATTTGTTTTCTGGATTCGGAAGCATTATCGGCAGATTGCTGTCGGTATCGATCGCGATTGTAATCGTAACCGGGATCGAGTATCCAAAAAATATCCCAGTAGGAAGGCAGAAAAATCATACCTCTTCCATCGCTGCGATCGCTAGAATTTTCATTATCGCGACTACTAGAAAGAATAATCAGGATGGCAATTGTCATCAGAACGATTGAAGCAATCAGAACAATGCCAAAAGAAATGCGAATTAAATAAAATACAACTTTCCAAACTTTCTCCCACCATTCCTTTAGCTGTAGCTGCCAGTATTTATTGCGAAGAATCACACGAAAGTCTTTAGGAAAGAGATACACTATCTCTCCCACATCTGAAACTTGCATGTGTCCTCCAGCATCAGATGCCAATGCGAGCAGTCCTTGCTGTGCTAGATTAACTTCCAATCCGGCTTTGGCAGCAACATCGCCGACCGTAACGCGATACCCTGATTGTTCGACAGCTTTCATGATGGCAGGATTCAGAGTCATGCCCCTTGCCTCTCTAAAAATTTCCTTTTCCCTTCTAGTATAAAATTTTGACGATTTTCTTGTTTCTGTGAGTCTTCATTCAACCATTCATTAGTCATACAGAATTGCTAAACCCTACCGTTAGGATCGAAAAAGTCACTATGAGGGGAAAATCATGTTACGCTCTAATACTCGATTTAGAAGCCTTTTCCGAAATTTCAAAATCTTATTGAGTATAATGCTGGCGGGAATCGGGATGGGATTGAGTGTTCCTCCTGCAAGTGCAGCAGAACGAGTTATTTTGAAGTACCGGGTTTTACGGGAATCCATCCCAGTTTCTGACTTGAGAACTTTGGTAGATACGGGTGAAGCCCCTTCCTCGCTAAAAAACTATCTCAAGATGGCTAACACCGAACCCCATGAACTTCAACGGGTACTGACAAAAGAGGTTGAGGTCGATCCCGTTCGGCTTTCAAAAATTCTCAATAGTCCTGTGGGTGAATTTTTACTCGATCGCGCCAGCGAAATCGTTCATACGCCTTCTGAGAGGGCAAGCCGTCAATCTCTGCGAGGGGCGTTGGTGGTTTCTGCCGTGCCAGATAATCAGATCCAGATTATCGAAGTTTTAGAAAACTATCCAACTTATGAGATTCATGTCGATGGCGATCGCCTAGTCAAACTTTACAATGTTATTAATCATGTTGCAAGACGGCTAGACGATCTCGAAATCAAACTATAGCCGATAAGCTTTAATACGCCAAGGTTGCAAGGGTTTCTTGCAGATAACGGCGAACGCGATCGTCAAGAGTTGCTTTAGAAAGCTCTTTAGTCATTTGCTCTTCTTGCCAGCGCTTGAATCCAGAACTAAGGGCGATCGCTTGTTTTAAACTGTCCCAAATTTTGTGGTCTTCTTTAAACTCACGGTTGGGAGAAATCGTTGAGCTTGCCATATCTGCTTTTTTTCACCACTGACCTTTCTTCTATAGAATAGCTTAGATACTTCTAGCTAGTGCTGTATAGTGTTTTACACCTAGTAAAGTTTTTTTGTTAATCATTACCATCAATTGCAATAATCTATCAAGCATGACCAATTTGTTACAAGGAGTCAGCGTCTTCCTCGTCGGCATTATGGGGACGGGGAAAACTACGGTAGGTCAAATTTTGGCACAACAATTAGGCTACCGTTTTTTTGATACGGATGTTTTAATCGAGCGAGTGGCGGGACAAACGATTAATGAGATTTTTGCGCGCCAAGGAGAAGAACGCTTCCGAGAGCTAGAAACGCAGGTTCTAGCCGAATTATCTGCTTATACCAAAAGCGTCATCGCTACGGGTGGCGGAATCGTCATGCGTCCTATAAACTGGAGCTATCTTCATCATGGCTTGATCGTCTGGCTCGATGCTCCTGTAGAATTGCTTCGGAAACGCTTAGCAGAAGATACCACTCGACCCCTTCTGCAAGCTATCGATCGCGCCAAGAAATTATCCTCCTTACTTGAGATACGACGACCGCTGTATCAGCAAGCCGATCTACAGATCGCGATCGCCCAAAATCAAACGCCAGAACAAATTACTGCCAAACTAATCGAACAAATTCCTACAGTTCTCAAATCCAAAGCCACTCCTCCAGAGTGGCAGTAGGGGCAAGATCTGCCTTGTCATTATCAGTAAAAATGCAGGATTAGTTGGTACAAATATACTATAATCGAGAAGAAAAGCATCGCTCGCGAATTGAGGATTTTTCCCATGACTCACTACTTCGTTCTCAGCATCCATCCCCAGGCACAATACGACTGGGATAAATGTATCCTCAGACATCCCATTACTGGCGAACGCCCGGATTTCAACGAGATTATCGCCCAAGCCGTGGGAAATGAAGCGGGTTCTTATCTTATCCGTGTCAATATCGAAGTGCAAGTGTTAGAAAAAGCTGCCCTTGGGCAATCCGAGACAGTTTCTCTCAGTCAAACCAAAGGCACTAAAGCGATCGCTTCCGTCAAATCGCAAGAATTACTTGCATCCTAAAGATTTTCAATCAATGAGAGTTAGAATGTCGAGCATCGAACTAAGCAGACAATTATAAAATGCTAGCACTCTAGCGAGTGCCGTAATCTTAGCTAAATTAAATCAGCCAAAATCGTCGTCACTTCTTTTTGATGGCGAAGGCGATTATCGTCGTATCGAGTGAGGGTATTTAAATCGGCGTGTCGAGATAACTTCTGAACTTTACGAGTATCCCCACCCGTTGCGTCCAAAGCGGCGGTAATGGCACTATGTCTAATGCGGTGCGGACTGATTATCTTTTTGATTCCAGCTGCAGCAGCAGTATTTCTGACAATTTTATAGATAGCATTGCCGCTCATTCGATGTCCATTGGTGGCTCTATCTAAAGTACAAAATAACGGTTGGGAATTATTGACTTTGCCCCTCGCAGCTATCCAAGCTTGGATAGCTGCGATCGCTTGCGGACTGAGATCGATCGCTTCTTTTTGACTTTTGCCTTTCCCTTGAATCCAGAGTCTTCCCCCATCTGGATCGAAATCTTTCACATTAGCGAGTCTAATTTCATTGCGTCTGAGAGCGTTATCCCAAAGTAGCCTGAGAATGGCGTAGTCTCGCTTTCCTTTGAGGGTATTTGTATCGGGAAGCGAAATCATTGTTTTAAAACTCTCTGGTTCGATTCCCGTCGTATCTCGATAATTTTGCACCTTCAGTCCATCTACATCCTCCAAAGTGAAGTCGCATTTGCCGATTTTGCGAGCGTAGTTTACTAAACTTGCGATCGCGCAGAGTCGCACGTTAATTGTAGCCGGCGATAATCCTTTATTGACGAGCATCCCTTTGTATTTCAGCACTAGGGAAATGGCACTGAATCGATCTAGGCTTAAAAATTCTTGAACGAGATTGATTGTCGGTTCTCTTGTTTTGTCTCCTGTAATCGTTTGGAAAAAGTCGCGCAGGCTTTTGGCATAGGTGCGGCGAGTATTGGGGGATTTTTTATCCGCTAAGAGTTCTTGGAGGATATCTCGTTCGACGAAAGATGCTAGAGAAGGAAGAGTAGAGGCTAGTTTTAGAGAGTTATTCATTCTAAACTTTTTCGACACACATACTATTAATGCTTAATTACCGAGCACAAGCAATAAATAATGATGGAGCGATCGCCCAAGTCGTTCCAAACGAGTTCTGAAATAACGGATACTGGTACTGTATAAATATCCATAAAGGCGTTGCCTAAATGCGGGGGTCATGCTGAGTGCAGCCCTTCACTTCGAGAGAGAGTAAACTCCACCAAATAAAGCATCTGTCGGGATTCTTCAGTGCACGGAGCCTGCTCGAATCACGAAGTGCGAAGGGTTCCGTTTGCCGTGCGCGTAACGTTGGGTTGAGTGGAGATCCAAATTTCCGTCGAGATACATATAAGTCGCTCGAGCGCTCAAGCGGCGCAGTCCGTCGCTAAAGGTAGCAACGCTACTGGTTCTAGGTTAGAGTACCCAAATAAAGCGACAGAATCACAAAAGGTTTTATGAACCTGCCAAAATTTTTTTGATGTCTTTTTAGCAGCAAAAATAAATGTAATTCATCTGTTGGACTTGGCTTGAAGTCAAATTGTTCGTACCAGACTCGCGCTCGTTCGTCTTTGGCATGGGCGAGTAAAGCTCGGATACATGCAATCTCGGCAGCTTGAGCGGTACGTCGCAAGGCATCTTTGAGCAATCCTTTCCCCACTCCTTTCCTTTGCCACTGTTTATCGACAGCCAGACGTGCCAAAATCATGACCGGAACGAGATGTTTGGCTTGTCCTTTAATAACTCTAGTTGGGTATAAGCTACCGAACCGACGGCTAAGCTGTAGTAACCGATAATCGTTCCTTGTTAGCCTGTTGATTAGCAAGCGCGTATTTTTGGAGAAAGCGATCGAGTTCTGGGGGGCCACAATCGAAAGCCGTCACGTCATGAGAAGCGGCTAACTTCTCAATAAATGGCTTAGAATTTGAAGAAAGCGTCAAGCCTTGTTTGTATCTGAAGCCGTTGAATCCGAGAACTGTCCGTTATGGGACAATCGTTCGAGCATCTGGGTTAAAGCTGACTCCATTTGTGGCGAAAGTTCTAACGTGCCAGAACGAAAATGCAAATCCCTCTGAGGGAAGGGAATCTCAATTTGTCGTTGCCCAAGCACATTGTAGATGCTGTAGTACAGGTCGCTGGTGAGGAGAAATTGCCGATCCGGTTGCGCAGTCCACACCAATAGTTCAAAATTCAGCGCGCTATCGCCAAGGCTTTTGAACAACACTAGAGGAGGGGGAGACTTTAACACATTGGGATGGCTGCGAGCTGCCTCCAAGAGAGCCGCTTCTACTGCTTTTGGATCGGAACCATAGGCAACGCCAACAGGAAGATGAAGGCGAGAGATAGGGTTGCGGTGACTCCAGTTGATGACTTCGTTTTCCAGAAAGCGGGAATTCGGCACGATAATCGAAACGCGATCGAGAGTGCGAATCTCGGTACTCCTCGCCCCAATCCGCTCTACAGTGCCTTTATAGTTGCCAACTTCTACAAAATCTCCCACCTGAATCGGATGCTCAAACACCAGTACCAAACCGCTGCCAAAATTCTTTGCAATATCTTGCAACCCAAAGCCAATTCCAACGCCCAAGGCACTTGCTACGATCGCCAGAGAGCTAATGTCGAGTCCCCATATTTGCAGCAGTACCAGCGTGCCAATAAAGATCAGACTATATTTAGCAAGAATGGCGATCGCTTCGATTGCGCCGCGATTGATGCCGGCATACTCCAGGACGCGAGAGCGAAAGAGGTTGACGACAATTCCGGCACAGATGACTAAGCCAAATAGTAAGCCAGCTAAAATGATTAAGTCGATGACCGAGTAAGCACTGTCGCTTAGCGTTAGGATGGGCGACGTAAAGCTGGTAACGAGAACATTGGCAATTTTGTAACTCCACTGTCGAGTGAAGGGAAACAGGTTAGTGATGTAAAGGGCAGCTCCTACCCACACTCCAAGGCGAGCGAGCGTTAATACCAGTTTGAATAAAAATTCCAAGGCTTTGAGCGATCCGAAGTCAGATTCAGCACTAGGCGTTAACCGCTGCGATGCTGCTCGAAAAGAATAGTGCTTAATCCATCCCAGCAGCCAATTCAAGACGGCAGCTACCAGTACGATTCCCACTGATAAAAGAGCAGTTCGCCAGAGGTATGTTGTTGTTCTTTCCGCTCGTGCTTTCTCTAATGCATTCTGAATTTCCTCCACCCAAATGCTTGCCTGTTCTTCTGGGGTACTTCCTAAAACCGTATCTCGTTCTGTGACTGTCAGTAGATGGCGATCGTTCAATAAAATCGTGGGTAACTGGTTGCGCTGCTCGATTTCGACTTGAATTGGTTGGGAAGTATTAACGGCATTTTTTAATTGTGAATTAATCGAGTTTGCACGTTCTTGAGCGCTATACTGACCCGAACTGCCGACCTGAAATAGTTGCTGTCCATCTAGAACCACTGGTGTTTTGGCGGGTGTTTGCGCGCTCGCGGGAACTAGCCATAACCCCAAAACTAAGATTAGGACGAGAGCAGCACCTATAAATTTGGATAACAGTCGCAAATGACGAGAACGAAACATGCAAGTTTTAACAATATAAGTTGGTCTGTTTAATCTAATCGATCGCGTTTTTTAATAAAATTAAAAGTTTTTGAGACTTGCTATAGTAGTTCTAATTGGATTGTGAGTGCGAGCAGGATGCTCGTGTGTAAGCCTAAATCGCGAGCAAGATGCTTGCCTACCCCAAAATGTTTATAACTCATTGAGGATTACTATATTTGCGATCGAACATAGCTAGATTAATATAAAAATTTATTTATATTAATCTCTAAACTTTTTCATCTTTCCCAAGAAAGATAACTAATAGGCTTCTTAAAAAAAGCTATTTATCTAATATCAAATCCATTGCGTACGCTTTCCATTAGCGCCTACATTCTGCTCGCGAGCAAGACGATCGTACTCTCTATCTACTCCGTCACTGCCGCAATACATGCTGCTAAGCCAACCTTAGCCATGCCACAAGTATTACAGTTACGAATCAATCTCCAAAAATATCTAATTGTTCTGTCATTTTTCCGTTATTTTTTTGCGTTCTAATCGGCTCAAATTTCTGAATGCCTTGGCGCAATCCCAGTGCAATTTTACTGTGTTTTTCGATTTGTCGCATCACTTGTTTGGCGCGATCGATCACCGAGGCGGGTAACCCTGCCAAGCGTCCTGCTTCTATCCCGTAAGATTTGTCTGCGCCACCCGGACGAACTTGGTGTAAGAAAATAATTTCATTGGGCATTTCTTTGACAGTGACTTGATAATTTGCCACGTTAGATATAAGTGATGCTAATTCGTTGAGTTCGTGGTAGTGAGTAGCAAAAATTGTTTTTGCTTGAATTTCTGTAGCCAGATATTCTGCTACTGCCCAAGCAATAGATAGTCCATCAAATGTTGCCGTACCGCGGCCGATTTCATCTAAAAGAACTAGAGATTTAGGAGTTGCATGATTGAGGATATTTGCTGTTTCATTCATCTCTACCATAAAAGTAGATTGTCCGGTAGCGAGATCGTCTACTGCGCCGACGCGGGTAAAGATGCGATCGCAGATTCCCAATTTTGCCGATTTAGCTGGCACAAAACTGCCCATCTGTGCCATTAATTGAATCAGTCCTACCTGCCTTAAATAACAGCTTTTTCCGCTAGCATTCGGTCCGGTAAGAATAATTAAATCGGGATGAGATAAGGCAGAATCTTCTCCATTTTTTATCTTATCTCTTCTGCCCATCTGGGTTGAATTCGGTACAAATAACCCTACGGGAAGGGATTGTTCGACGACTGGATGTCTGCCATCGAGGATTTCAATTTGTCTTCCTTGCTCAATTTCTGGGCGACAGTAACCCTGATAAACTGCCACTTCTGCCAATCCTGCCAAGACATCAATTGCCGCTACTGCTTTAGCAATACTGCGAATTTCTTGTGCTTTTTGGGCAACTTGCGATCGCAAATCGGCAAAAATTTCATATTCTAATTTATTTAAATCGTCTTTTGCTGTTAAGATTCTGGTTTCTCTTTCTTTTAATTCGGGTGTAATATATCGCTCTTCATTGGTTAAAGTCTGTTTGCGAATATAATCATCAGGGGCTTTCTCTGCTTTAGAGCGAGGCAAACTTATATAATAACCAAATGTTTTATTATATCCAACCTTTAAATTATAAATTCCAGTTCTTTGTTTCTCTGTCGCTTCTAAATTAGTTATCCATTCATAATCCTCTTTAGCGAGGCGACGCATTTCGTCTAATTGAGGATTGACTCCATCGCGAATCACGCCTCCTTCTTTTAAATGCAAGGGGGGAGATTCAACTAAATGAGCGATTACTTTTTGTCCTAATTGTTCCAATTTAGGAGGCACGCGCTGTAAGGCTTTTAAATAAGGGGAAGTACTATAGCTCGCCAGTTCTGCCAAATCATTTAATCTAACTAAAGAATCGGCTAAAGCTAGTAAATCTCTTGCATTGGCAGTTCCCGAACCAACGCGACCTGTAATTCTTTCTAGGTCATAAATATTGCGCAATAACTGTCGCAAATCTTGACGAAGGGAGGTATTTTCTACTAATTCTTGAATAGTATCTTGTCTTGCCCGAATGCCTTTAGGATCCAATAAAGGTTGCAATAACCAACGGCGCAATGCCCTGCCTCCCATTGCCGTGCAAGTGCGGTCTAACGCCCATAACAGGGAACCGTGAAAGCTATTATCTCTTACCGTTTGGGTAATCTCTAAATTGCGACGGGTTTGATAATCGAGAATAAGATAATCGGCGATGCTGTAGGTGCGCAGCGGTTGCAGGGGGACTTGGTTGGCTTTTTGGGTATCTTCGATATACTCTAGTAATCCGCCAGCCGCACGGATTGCTAAGGGAAGGTGTTCGCATCCCAGTCCTTCGAGAGAACGTATTCGGAAGGTTTCTATCAGTCTCGATTTGGCTTCTGCTAAGGTAAAAGGAGTTTGCGATCGCAACGAATAACAAAAGCACTCTGGCAAACAATCTGCTAAACAGTCTGATTTTTCTCCGGGACGGAGGATAGTTTTGAGATCGGGGGCATTCGTGGGAACGAGGATTTCTGAAGGTTGTAGTCGCAGTAATTCTGAGTTTAGAGCCGTTAAACTGCTCGATTGCGTCGTAAAAAACTCTCCTGTGGAAATATCGGCATAGGCCAATCCCCAATGTTCTCCTGCAATTACGACTGCTGCCAGAAAATTGTTGCGACGCGCGTGCAGCATCCCATCATCGGTTAACGTGCCGGGGGTGAGTAATTTTGTCACCTGTCTCTCGACCATTCGTTTTTGTGCCGCAGCTTCTGCCGAATCTTCTACTTGATCGCAGATAGCGACAGCATAGCCTTTTTCTACCAACAACCTAGCGTAGCGATCTAGAGCATGGTGAGGAACTCCCGTCATTGCTACCCTTCCTATTTCTTGACCGCCATACTTACTGGTCTGAACCAATTCCAATTCCCTAGAAATAATAACCGCATCTTGAAAGAAGCACTCAAAAAAGTCTCCTACTCGATACAGCAATAGCGCATTGGGATACTGTTCCTTGACTTCGACGTAGTGCTGGTGCATCGGAGACAGCTTTTCCCGATCCAGCTTGCGATAATCGGTATGGGGAGATTGAGTAGAGCCTACTTCCGGGGGTGTCGGTGTAGAGTCTGGAGAGGTAGTCATGGAATGTCAGAGATTAGGAACTGCAATAAACGATCTTACCTTCTCTTTAGGTTAAAGCAAGAACAGCATTCTTAAACCAACTCAGAGTTCTAGATATGAATGCGAAAAGATTTATTTTGTGGAGAGTGTGGGAGGGTCAGACCTATAACGAGACGGCTGAAGCTTCCAACTATCGCTATACCCCTAGCTACCTGAAACAGGATGTCGGACCTAAGTTATGGAAGCTACTGTCAGAAGCGCTAGGAGAAGAGGTCAGCAAGACAAATTTTCGGGTAGCGCTAGAGCGGCGAGTAAGGTTGAAAGAAGTCAGACAAATCAAAAAGTTAGCTAGTAGTCTGGAAATTGTAGGGAGTACTTCCAACAAGCGTCAGGATTTAGGAGGAGCGGTTGAGTCTGGTGGACGCACCGAAGAACTAGCTTCGCTAGAGCAATGGCTTGCGAAAAATCTCTGTCGCTCAGCCTTGCTGTTAGGCATGGAGAGAATTGGCAAACCTGCCTTAGCTAAGCGTTTTGCAGAACAGGTACAGCACGAATATGAATTCCTTGTCTGGCGATCGCTCCTGCACGCTCCGCCCATTGAAGATGTCCTAGTGGAGCTGCTCCAATTCCTCGCTCAGGAGAAGGAAACCGCTCTAGTAGAAGACGCAGACAGCCGAGTTTTGCGGTTGCTCTCTCGTTTGCGGGTCGTGTTGCAAAAAATCCTGGTAGTCGTCGGGTAGGGAAGAAAAATTGCTGTTTTAGCGAATTTGGAATTAAAGATTATCTTTTTGCGGCTGATAATATTCGTGGGTTAAAAACGGCACGCCGACTAACTCTCCCGACGCTTCTCCAACTTCTACCGTCAACCCTTCACCGCCTGCTTTAGTGCGAACGTAAGCTAAACCAAATGACCCTGTGTCTGATTGGGTATAACTGGTAAGCACGCCAACTTTATCTCCCGCTACAGTAACTGGAGTACCAACTGCAACGGGAGCGTTCAATTTGACTCCCCAGAGCCTTTGTTTTACGCCTTTATAAGTATTGAGACGCGCGATCGTTTCTTGCCCGATATAGCAGCCTTTGTCAAAGGAAATGGCTTTCCAGAGTCCGGCTTCTAGAGGATTGTAATCTTCTGTCAGTTCTTTATCGGGAACGGGTCTTCCCTGTAAAATTCGCAATTGTTCCCAAACGCGATCGCCGAGGGGAATTGCACCCAATTGAGTTAGTTTAGACCAGATTTGGGCGGCTGCTTCTACTGGCACGATTAAAGTATATCCCGGCAATGCCAATCCGCTTCCTACCGCTATGCGGATTGAATTGTCTCCCATCTGCACCAGTAGGTGACTGCCTTCTGGTTGACCGACAATTGAATCGCCTGCCAATTGTTTGACTAAGGAATCGCTTTCGGGACCTATTAGCGCGAACATAGCATTATCATCAGAAATATCGGCTAATTCTACCTTATCCATGGGGAAGATATAGCGATCCATCCATTGCATGAGTTGCCCTCGGCGGTTGGGAGAGACGAGGATGAGGATAGCGTCTTCGGTTAGGTAGGCTGTGGCGAGATCGAGAGTTCGTCCGGTGGAATTGACGAAAACCGTATCGCATCCTTGTCCGGGTTGGAGGGAATTAATATTATTCGTCGTTTGGTTGTGGAGAAAGCGCGAGCGATCTTCTCCTTTGAGTTGCAAGAGTCCCCAACTAGAGCGATCCCACAAAGCTACTCCTGCTTTAGCTGCCTCTATCGCCTCGCGATCGTTGCTGCTAAAACTGCTCGGAGTGCTTGACTCTTCGTCAAAAATTGCCCCTCTTTTTTTTTGAATATCCCGTAATGCCTGTATCATATTGACTTTGGATTGCTTATTAGCAAAATCACTTTCTTGCCTTTTACCTTGTTAATTAGATGGTAAATTAGCGAAAACCTCTTTGACTAATTGTTGCGTTTTGGTTTCTAGGCGATGCCAATCAACATCTCTTGTTTCATCGATTAAACTGGTATCGACATCTATCTCTTGAGTTGTTTCCTCCGTCTCATCAACTATCTGCATTTGGGCGGGATTGTAGTCGAGAAAACAGACTTGAAAACAAAGGCTCCAAAGATCGACACTAACCGAGCGATCGCCCTGAGTTAAACAAAGCAAGTAACCGGGATAGGGAGTTTGTATTTCTTGGTAAGTTCCCTGCCATGAAGATTCGTCAAGCTGTTTGCGAATATTATCTATCACTCGAATAAAAGCGGGCTGCATCAATAGTTGAGCTTGCTCCCAAGCCAGTGCGGTTTTAAATTTGGGTTTCATATCCTTCCTCGCTCGTTGGCTTAAGTCTACAGAAAGATTTAATACTAAGACAAACTTTTTTCAACTTTTCTAAAAGTAAAATTAACTGCGAGTGTCAATAAATCATAAACTTAAATAAAACGCTATACTCTTTCTACGCTTCTTGAGATAGAAAAGCAGAGACTCTCAAAAATCTCTTCTCCTCGTCTGTGTGAGTCACTGTTTGTCAATGTATACTCAAAGCTAGTATTATTGCTTGCTCATCTTCCCCAAATCGAATATGCAACCGCGCACCGTGCATCGCCGAACTAAAATTGTTGCCACCATTGGACCTGCTACCACTAAACCGGGAGTTCTCCGTCAACTGATCCAGGCAGGTGCAACAACCTTACGCCTCAACTTCTCCCACGGAACTCACGAAGATCACCAACGGAGCATTCGTCTAATTCGTCAGACGGCATTTGAGTTGAACAAGCCCGTCGGGATTTTACAGGATTTGCAAGGTCCCAAAATTCGTCTGGGCAAATTTAAATGTCAGTCGATCGCGCTTAAACCCGGCGACCCCTTCATTCTGACCAGTCGAGAAGTTGAATGCACTCAAGAGATAAGCTACGTCAGTTATGAATATCTTACCGACGAAGTCCCTGAAGGAGCCAGAATTCTACTCGACGATGGCAAGGTAGAAATGCGGGTAGAAAAAATCGATCGCCAAAGCCGAGAGTTGTATTGCCGAGTGGTGGTGGGCGGCACCCTATCGAGTAATAAAGGGGTAAATTTTCCAGGGGTTTATCTGTCGGTCAAAGCTTTGACCGATAAAGACAAAACTGATTTGATGTTTGGGTTGGATCAAGGAGTCGATTGGGTTGCCCTCAGCTTTGTCCGCAACCCGCAAGATATTCTAGAGATTAAAGATTTGATCGCCAGTGCTGGAAAATCCGTTCCCGTGATTGCCAAGATTGAAAAGCACGAAGCGATCGAGGAGATGGAAGAAATTCTGTCCCTCTGCAATGGAGTCATGGTGGCGCGAGGAGATTTGGGCGTGGAGTTGCCCGCAGAAGATGTTCCGATTCTGCAAAAGCGGCTGATCGCGACGGCAAACCAGTTGGGCATTCCGATTATTACCGCAACTCAGATGCTAGACAGCATGGTCAATAATCCTCGTCCCACCCGTGCCGAGGTATCGGATGTCGCCAATGCCATTCTCGATGGAACCGATGCCGTAATGCTCTCCAACGAAACGGCGGTTGGCAAATATCCCGTAGAAGCGGTAGCAACGATGGCACGCATCGCCGAACGGATCGAACAGGAACAAATCCGCAGCCAGCAACGAACCACTGCCAAGCAATCGATCCCCAACGCAATCTCTGCTGCTGTCAGTCAAATTGCCGAACAACTAGAAGCAGCCGCCATTATAACCTTAACTAAATCGGGAGCGACCGCCCGCAACGTTTCTAAGTTTCGACCGCAAACCCCAATCTTAGCAGTCACGCCCCACGTCGATGTGGCTCGTCAATTGCAATTAGTTTGGGGCGTTAAACCCTTGATGATGCTCGATCTGCCTTCCACCAGTCAAACCTTCCAAGCGGCTATCAATATGGCTCAAGAAAATTATTTCCTAGCCGATGGAGATCTGGTGGTAATGACGGCAGGAACGCTGCAAGGCGTTTCGGGTTCGACCGATCTCATTAAAGTAGAAGTGGTGAAAGCAATTTTGGGCAAAGGCATTGGCATTGGTCAGGGAGTGGCTAGCGGTTGTGCGAGAGTAGCTCGCCACGCCAGAGAAGTCGGGAATTTCGATCGCGGAGACATTCTCGTCGCGCCTGCCACCAGTGCCGAATTTGTTGAAGCAATGCGTAAAGCAGCCGGGATCGTTACTGAAGACCCCAGTCTGACCAGCCATGCAGCCGTGATTGGCTTGCGGTTGGGAATTCCAGTCATAGTTGGCTTTAAAGATGCAGCTAGTCTGATTCGCGAAGGGGCGATTATTTCTATCGACGCACAGCGAGGGGTAGTTTACTCCGGTTTGATGAGAACGTGAAAGACAAAAAGCGATGTGCTAATGGGGCTTAAAAATTGTCAAACATTCTTTGCTCTGACAGCTTTCCCATTCGGCATGAGATTGACGGAGTAGAGCGATTGCTTCGGCTACAGTATCGACGCAATTCGGAATCATCATATCGACGGCATTTGCCAGTTTAGGTTCGCGATCGACCATGTGTTTCGTCGCCCAATCCACCAGATCGAACCACATTTTTCCTACCATAATTAGAGGCGTGTTGCTTAGATGACGAACTTGTAGCAGTTGCCAAATCATCATGGCTTCCAAAGTTGTCCCAATGCCGCCAGGAAGAACGACAAAGGCATCTGAGAGCAGAACGAAGTGATGCAAGCGAGAAAAAAAGGTTCGATGCTGGTAGACCTCTTCTACAAACGGGTTGGTTTGTTGCTCGTAACTCAAATTGACTCGAAGACCGATGGATTCAAAGCGATCGCTGGGATCGGCTAACACGCTGCCTTCATTAGCTGCTTCCATCAACCCAGGACCGCCACCCGTCACGATATCGCATCCCATTGCAGTCAGTTCGCTTGCCAACCAACGAACATCATCGTAAAGCGGCGTGTCTTTTTGAATTCGTGCCGATCCAAATACAGTCACCCGATAATGTTGTCGTTTGGGAGGTTGGATGCTACTCAATCCATTGACGACATTCCAAAGTTGAAGAACTGCTTGCTGTACGATCGCAAATGTCGTTTCAGCTTCGCTCGCCTTCTCGTTCTCGTTAATGCTGTTTTTGAGGCTATTATCCTCTGGGATCGCTCGTTCGTTGGCGCTCATAGTGGCACGTCCATTGCCTTTACCTTACTTATAGTCTCGAATTTATCTATCCCTAAACTGACAAAATATTAGTCCCTAGATAGATAACTTATAACAAAAATTCGTTCTTAATTGGCAAAATAGGGATTTATTTTTAATCAGCAACCAAATTGATGAAAAATCTTTCTCAACGCCAATGTTCTAACGACACTCTCAATAACGAACAAAAGATTTTGCCGCGATCGCTTGCTGAATGGGTGAGTTTTAGCATTGCGCTCTCAAGAATACTGGTGGGGAATTTCTTGTCCCCAAATCTCAAGTCCTATAAGAGGATGTTTGAAAAGTATAGTTTTTGTCATGCCCAATGTAGTGCAGCAAAGTGAAACATCTCAGCCGATGCCGAAAAATTGGGATTCTTCGCTTTATTTCATTGCGCGACCAATGACAAAGTATACTTATCTTGGACTTGCCACACATCCTCTAAGACTGAGATCTTGCACCATTCTCGACAACTGCTGTTGTCATTAATTTCTTGGCCGAGCGAAAAATAGGATTTTCTCTGACTAGCGATAGATATAAGTATCGCCAATCAGATTAATTTTTGATTTTAGAATGGCAAGATACAATTAAAATTCGGTTAAAAATTACACGAAAAAAGACTCGAACGCAGTGAAAGCAAGCTGTTCGCTTGCTCTAGTAACTAATATTTAAAGATTTTCTCTTAACAAGCTCGACAGTAAGAAAACAAGACTGTAGATAGATCGTTGAAAGGCTTTCTTCAGAGTACTGTAGATAATAACTCCTTTGAAATTAAAGCTCATATAAAGCTTTTAAAGATGGAGAGTTTAAACCGAGGAGAACATAATATGGTTGCGACATTGACAGATGCAAAACGTACTGCAATTGCAGAAAAGTTGGCAAGTATGAAAGTTGTTCAAGAGTTGCTGATTGCCAACGAACAGCAGTTTCTTCAGCAAACTAATAATAAAGAATTGAGCGATTGCCTGGGCAAGATGCTGGAAGACGACCAGAAAAATTTGGGCATTATCGATACCGTCATTACTCAATACGGCATTCAAGCTCAACCTAAGCAGCATGTCCAGCAAACGATCGATAAAGCTCGGCAGATCGTGCAAGGTTCCGAGCTGTCGCTTTATGAAAAAATGACCCAGCACGAGTTGCTCAAGCACGCACAGGTGATGTCTGGATCAATCGTTCATAAGGCAGGTCAAGTGGTTGGAGCTGATATAGAGGCTGCGATCGCGCCTTTGAATGCAGTTAACTTTGAAAATCGCGCCCATCAAGAACAACTCAAAGGAGTACTAGAATATTTGGGCACGATGGAGTTAACCGGACAAGAGCCAGATCGAGGTTTTTGGGGAAGAATCCAGGATGCGATGGCTGCCGTAACGGGCGTTGTTGGTAGCGCCGTTACTCAAGCGTCCGACAAATCCGACATGAACATTCAAGGTATCATCCGCATGGATCGCCAGAAGGCAAAAACGCTGATTGCCGAAATTGAGAATAGCAGCGATTCTCAGAAGTGCCAAGAGTACTTCGGACAGCTTTACATGGATCTGATAGTGCATTCTGAGGCAGAAGAACAGGTCGTTTATCCTAACGTGCGTTCCTTCTACGGGGATGATAACACGCAGGAACTCTATGACGAACAAGCTCAACTCAAACAAGTTCTTGAGCAGATGCGCCAAAGCGGTCCCACTTCCTCAGACTTCAAGTCCAATCTTCAACGAGTCAAGGAAATGGTAAACGACCATACCACTCAAGAAGAGACCACCATGTTTGCTGCGATTCGCAATAACTGTTCTACCGCCCAGCAAGAGCAAATGGCAACTCAGTTTAAAGAAGCGAAGAAGCAATTGCAAACTCAGATGCAAAATCGGATGAGTAAGATGGCTCGCTAAACTTCTAAAGGAGGGGAAAAACTCGATTTTCCCCTCTTTATTCCCAGCCCGAATTACTTATTACCAGTCATTCTCTTCTGAGTGCTTTTCAATTTGAGAAATCGCCAATTTGATTATCGGCTTGATAGCCGTTTCGGGTTCCTGGGTCAATACAGCTCGTAGGGGTTCTATGGCAGCGCGATCGCCGATCTTCATTAAGGCGAGAGCCGCTGCCTTTCGGCTTTCTCCATCGGCATGATGGAGTAACTCGACGAGATTGGGAATTGCTGGACGATGGCTTAGATTGCCCAAGGCTGCCGCCGCTTCGCAACGGACATTTTCGGCGGGATCGCTCAAGGCGTTAATCAGAAGGTTAAATGCTCCTTCTTCTGGCTCTTCTTGAGCGATTTTGGCGATCGCTCCCACAACAGCAGCGCGAACCTCAGCCGAGTTAGAGGAAATCTCCCGATACAATAGCTCCTTCGCCTCTGCCCCAATAAACGCCAACGCCCATGCTGCATGTCCCTTAGTACTTTCGGGAGGCTCTGGCGAGGCTAAAATTTCTAATAATGCTGGCACTGCTGCTTCGCCCGTTCTAGCAAGCGCTCCGACCGAAGACCCTCGAACTACCGTATCCTCATCATTTAAGAAGGCACGAATCAAGGTTGGAATGGCAATCGGGTGAGCAATGAGCGTTAGGGTTTTGGCGGCAGCTCTGCGCACGACTACATTGGGATGATTGGCTAAAGCGTCCAGTAAAAACGGAATGGCAGGTTTACCAATTTCACCCAACGTCTCTGCGAAACTCAGCCTGACCATCCCCCGCGAATCTCCCAAACTCTCAACCATTTGTTTAAGAAGCTGTCGATCTTCAGGATTGAAACTGCCTTGATTTAGCTGCTTGCTAACTGCTTCAAGCAAAGCATCTGTCTCTGCCTGAGACAGTTGGACAGAACTACCGCCAGATTGAGTTTCCCAGTTAAGTATGTTATCCATTGCTTTTGATATTAACTCAAGTTGCTAGCTATATCTAGCTATATAAAATGCTCCCTAAAATCTCACTACAAATCCTCCTTGGAGAGGGGAAAAGGGAAAAGGATGTGCCTCTTTTCCCTTTTCCCTTTTCCCTTTCCCCCTGGAGCGAAGCTTCTTTACCCTTTGCCCATTCAACTATCTGTAGCAGGTATTTAGGAAATTGGGATGAGATGTTTCGTTTCGCTATCGCTACGCTCAACATGACATTCTATACTTTTAAGTCTGAAACTCCTCTAGCTCGACTAATATACTCCTCTTTCATACTTGACACCTAACTTATAGCTGCGTGATACTAGAGTTGCAATGAGGACAGCATACCAGTATAAGCTAAAACCAAACACTAAACAGAAAGCCGTTATTGATAGTTGGCTAGAGCTTCTAAGAAGGCAATACAACTATCGGCATTGCATAATGAGGATATGAAACGAGGGTAAAACCAATGCAATGTCCTGAATGTGGCTCTACTGCGCTCGGTAAGAACGGTAAGCAAAGAGGTAAACAAAATTACCTTTGTAAAGCTTGTCGGCGGCAGTTCATTGAAACCTATGATCCCCCTGCAGGCTATGGTGATGAGTTTAAGCGGGACTGTCTCAAACTGGATGTCAACGGCATGGGATTTCGAGCCATTGAACGAGTCAAAGGCGTTCACCATACAACGGTGATTACTTGGGTCAAGCAAATTGGGGAATTGTTAGCCGATGCTTACGAACCAGAAGTCACGCCGGAAGTGGGGGAATTGGATGAGTTGGAGACCTTTGTGGGCACAAAAAAACAAGATTTGGCTGTGGACTGCCGTTGACCACTTCAAAGCGGGGATTTTAGGGTGGGTTTTAGGGGCTCATAGCGCGGAAACGTTCCGTCCCTTGTGGGCCATCGTGGCCGCTTGGAAGTGCTATTTCTATGTCACCGATGGTTGGAAGGTCTATCCTGGTTTCATTCCCGATGGCGACCACATTATCAGCAAGACTTACATGACGCGGGTGGAAGGCGAAAATACCCGATTACGTCACTACCTGGCTCGATTGCACCGCAAGACGTTGTGCTACTCGAAGTCCGTAGCAATGCTAAAGCACTCGCTCAAATTGTTACTGCACTACCTGAAATTTGGAGAGGTGCCTGTCCCTCAGTGAATCATATGCTTATTCAGCAATGCCCAACTATCGTGTGGCTGAACGTCTTAACTGGTACGAACAGAATCGTTGCGATCTTAACTCTTGTTCTCTAGTAGTCTGAGTCTGCCATTTACCTCAATTAAAAGAACAGCCTTCGTATTACTCCCAAAAACGAGATTTGGTTAAGACAAAAGAATTGTTTCCTGGGTTGAAAGGAATTTATTCCCAAGTTTTGCCAGATTGCGTTGAAAGAGTAAAAAAATCTTTTGATAGGTTTCAAAAAGGAGATGCTAAAGGGAAGAAATCAGGAAAGCCTCGCTGCAAAGGAATAGGTAGATATCGTAGTTTTACCTATACTAAAATGAAGCAAGACTGTATCTCTAACAGATTAATTAATCTACCTAAAATAGGTAAAGTTAAATTAATTCAACATAGAAAATTACCTGCTGGTTTCACCGTTAAAACAGCTACGATAACCAAGAAAGCCGATGGTTATTATGTCACTCTATCCTTAGAGGATAAATCAGTCCCTCAAATAACTATCGATACTATTCCTACTTGGGAAAACACTATCGGTATTGATAGGGGACTGAAATCTTTCTTGGTAACTAGCGACGGAGAAGAGATTGAGATTCAAAAACATTAGCGTAAAGCTCAGATAAAGATTAAGAGTCAAACAAAAGAAAGTTTCTCGTAAAAGAAAAGGAAGCAATAATCGTAAAAAAGCGGTATCTAAACTTGCTAGAACACATCAAAAAATAGCTAACAGTGGTTATAAAGTTCCCAAGAAGTTAAAGGATAGAATCCATAGTTGCGATAACTGTGGGACTGTTTTGTGTCGTGATGTTAATGCAAAAATATAAAACAAATTGGCGGTGGGAATACCCCTCAATAAAGCCTATCGAGGAGCCGAAGCAGTAGCTGGGGTTGGTAAGAAGCCCCTGCTAGAACTCGTCAGGGTTTAGCGGTAGGAGTATTCACGAGGTCGTTAAATGTCAAATCTGCGAACGAATAATATTGCTGAACGCACTATTCAATATTTGAGTGATAAACAGTGCGCCAACGGGGGCTTCTGTGCTTACAAAATGGAATACCTGGAAGAACCCAATCCCAGAGATACATTTTTTGCCGTGGCATCTTTTCAACTTTTAGGAGAAGCCATTCCCAACCGCGATCGCGTAGAAGCCTATCTCCATCAAATTTTGACCGAGCTAAAAACGTGCCTTTTGCCGCCAACGGGCACGCTATCGAAAATTCACAGTGCCTCTGCCTTTAACTACCTGTACTTTCCCTTCTATACGCTTTACCGCATGGGCAGTCTGCATCTGGATGAATTTTGGCAGGAAGTTCTCAGCCGTCTGGAAATCCTCCTGCCAGAGCAGATGTATCCCAATGAATCGGGTGCCAGCCAGCAATGGCTCCTGCGAAAAGTCAGAACTAAAAAACTCTGTGGAGCGATACCGAATCATCAGCAAATCATCGATTTTGTTCTGAATCTAAAAAACGAGGGAGGCTTCGGCATTAAACCAAACCTAATTGATACTTATTGGAGTATTTCACTGCTAGAGGAGCTGGATTATGACCTGAGCCACATGGACGACACTCGCCAGTTTATACAGCGTCTCCAGGTTCCTCAGACTGGATTTACCTTAACAGAAGAGGGGATCGCGACCAGTCTTGAAGTGATATATGCAGGTATTTTTGCCAGTCTCATGTTGCAGATGGAAATTCCTTATTTTGACGCAGCCCTGCAGTTTGTGCGAATGTGCCAGATGGAACGGGGAGGATTTGCGCGTATGCCTGTAGGACTGCCCGATCTTGAGTGTACCTACCGAGCATTAAAAGTTCTCAAAACCCGTACCGATAGCGACCTAATCTAGTCAGGAATAGGGAGAATGGGGAAACAGCAGAGATCGCATAGCTAAGCAAGGGTTGAAACACGAATGGCACTAAGAAAAGTGAAAACGCTAAGACTTGAGGTCGCTAAATGCACGGGTTCGCCCTTCGCAGATTGGGCTGCCAACTGGCAAACCTTTTGTGAATACATCCAGATTGCGCGATCGTGACTTCAGTAAGAGTTCTTAAATCTGATTAAATAAAGATATTCGAGTTAGAAGTGCGAGCATCCTGCTCGCGTGTAAGCCTAACTTGCGAGCAAGATGCTCGCACCCACCAATCAATTTTAAGCAAATTCGATCGGATTTCCGCTCTCTAATGGACAAACGCGATATATCGCACCCTTACACCGATAATCAATCGAAGATGGACAAACGTTTTTTCAATATCTTTAATTTGACCGAAGACGAGGCGATCGCGCTCTTAAAAACCCCGCCAGAGCAACTTGAAGATAAAACCGATCGCTACATTGCCGCTTCTCATTTAATTAACTTTCCCACAGAACGCGCGATCGATGCTTTGATTGAAGCCGTTCGCGTTCGCGATCGAGACCTCTACAATCGCATCACGCGACGCAAAGCCATAGAAAGTTTAGGACGATTAAAAGCAACAGTAGCCATACCCGTCATTCGCGCTTGCTTAGCGGATGAAGATTGTTACACAGTAGAAAATGCAGTTTGGGCAATTGGGGAAATTGGCACAGATGATGAGGCAATTTTAGAAGAGATCGCCCAATTGTTAGATAAGCCGGAACAGAGTTATCGGGTTATTATTCAGACGTTGGCTAAATTTAACTATCGAAACGCTCTAGATCGGATTCAAAAATTTGTTGACTCTGATAACGAACCAATTGCTTCTGCTGCGATCGCAGCCGTTGCCCGTTTTAGCGGCGATTATAGCCAGATTGGTAAAGTTGTTGGCTTCCTGCAACACGAAAGCGTCAATGCACGGCGAGCTTGCATTCAAGATTTGATCGATGCCCAGTATTACGATGCGATTCCTGAGATTGCGAAATGCCCCGTCTCTGTTATTTTTAGACTGCGAGGAATTCGCTTGTTAGCCGATACAGGCACGTCCGCCGGGAAAATTAGTTTTCAGGAAATAGAACCCCATTTGGATCGAGCAATCCGCGATCGCCCAGACGAGCTAAATTTAGTTCACGAATACGACCAGCCTCCTAGTTTAGCCTTTCTCGTTAACGAGCTATACCAGACCGATTTCGGACGGTGTTATCTCGCCAGTAAAACGCTGCTAGAAATCTATCCAGACGAAGCACCAGAGGCGTTGATGGCAACTTATGCCGAACAAGCGCACAACGACTACGGAGCGCACTATCACGTTATCAAACTGCTCGGCTGGCTCAAATATGCTCCTGCTTTCGATCTGCTAGTAGAAGCCTTACAAAATCCTCGCCCCCAGTTTCAAAAATCTCGCGCTGCCGCTGCGATCGCGCTAGCTAATTTAGGGGACGAACGGGCGATTCCTCTGCTTAAAGCGTCTTTGAATACTAATATTTGGGATTTGAAATATGCCTGTTTGCTAGCATTAAAACAGTTTGGAGACGATAGCGGCAAAGAGATAGCAGCTCGCGATCCCGATTGGTTAGTTCGAGCCAAAGCAATGGCTGAATTGCTGGACAATTCCACATGAAACCTAAAGTAATAATTCGTTACCTTTTGAGCACTTGCTTATTGATAGTATTATTCCCCGCGATCGGTTTATGGATTCCAAGGAAATGGGATGATGACTCGCAAGCAAGCTGTCAGTATCGAGTTTGCGTTGCCAAATTTGGATACCATTCCAATATCTTCGTTCCGGTTCGCAATGCAATCTTTGATTGGCGAGATTATTTAACGATCGATAATGCCAATGAAAATGCTCGCTCGGACTACCACTATTTGGCATTTGGTTGGGGAGAACGTGCTTGGTACATCAATCCGCCCGTGCAACTCGGTCGCAAAATTCTCTACGGTTTGAGAGCGCTGTTGCTTCCCAATGCCTCTGTTATTAGAGTTCAACGCTATCGCAATTTACCGCGGCATGAGGAAATTAAATGCGTTGGCGTGAGCCAGACTAACTATTTGAAATTGATGCAATTTATCGAGCAGTCCTTTCAAAGAGATGCCTGTGGTAAAATCATTCGAGTAGCAGACAAACCTCAGTGGAATGCCACCTTTTATGAGGCTCAAGGAACTTATTCATTGCTAAATAATAGCAACCATTGGACAGCAAGAGGATTGAGAATTGCCAATCTTAATACGCCCCTTTGGGCAGGTCATGCGACTGCTATCATGCACCTATTAGAAAGTCATTGTTACCCGTAAACATTCTCTTCATCGCACTACTTGCCAATACTTATAAGCTGCATAAGCTAGCGTTACTACCCCCGTTACGATCGCTGATTCATCCACCTCAAATTCGGGATGATGCAAGGGAGGATTGTGCTTGTCGGGATACCCTATCCCCAGACGAAACATGCTTCCGGGGGCTTGTTCTAGATAGAGAGAAAAATCTTCTGCCCCCAAAGACGGTTCGGTGAGAAGCTGTACGCGCTCGCTTCCCCAAGCCTCTCGGCTAGCAGTTTCCAATAGCTGAGTCAAAGTTAAATCATTTTGTACTGAAGGTACGCCGCGACGATAGTTCATTTCGTATTTCGCGCCATAGCTATTGCAGACATTGGCGACAATTCTTTCAATCCACTGCGGTAAATTGGCATGGGTATCGGGATGAAGCGATCGCACCGTCCCCGCCATCCGCACGCGATCGGCAATCACATTTGGCGCCCTGCCGCCGCTAATTTGTCCGATCGTTAAGACAATGGGACGCAAGGGATTTTGCGTGCGACTGATAGCTTGCTGTAGGGTTGTAATCACCTGAGAGGCAATCCAAATGGCATCGATCGCTTCGTGAGGACGCGCCCCATGACCCGACTCTCCCTGAATAAAGATTTCTAAATCGTCTGCCGCTGCCGTCAGTACCCCATAGCGAATGCCCACAGAACGGGCTGGAATCGAAGGAAATACGTGAACCCCAAAAATAGCACTTACATCTCGCATCGCCCCGTCTCGAATCATCCAGCTAGCTCCCTGAGCGATTTCTTCGGCGGGTTGAAACAGAAAGCGTACATTTCCTGGCAGGGGTTCTGTAAGCTGAGACAACACCATTGCCACTCCCAACCCTACGGTTGTATGCACGTCATGACCGCAGGCGTGCATAATTCCGGGTTTGCGAGAGGCGAACTCTAGATCGGCTCTCTCCTGAATGGGCAGAGCATCCATATCGGTGCGAATTGCCAAAATGCGAGCGTCGCTGCCGTTCCCTTGCAGGTTTCCTACAACGCCTGTTTTGCCTACCGCTTCTTGTACCTGAACGCCGCAGGAAGACAAAACCCCCGCGACGTAGGCAGCCGTTTGATATTCCTGTCCGCTTAATTCGGGATGGGCATGGATATGGCGGCGAATTTCAATCAATCGAGGCGCTAGGGTTTCTGCTAAATCTTTAATCTCAGAGAGCATTGGCTATTACAACGGTACGCTTTATTAAGATGTTAATATAACTTTACTGTGGCTAATTTCATCGAGCCGCTGCGACAAGTAGCCAAACAATAAAAGTCGTTCCAGGTAAAGCCGGATTTTGACTCATTTCATTGGGACTGATTAAGTCGATTTTGCCATGCATTTGTTCGACTAATTCTCTGACGATCGCCAGTCCCAACCCCGTTCCAGGAATCTCCCCTTGCGCCTGAACTCCGCGATAGTGCCGCTCGAAAAGATGTTCTCGATCTTCTAGCGGAATTCCATAACCCGTGTCGCACACGGCAATTCCCTGCCAATTCCCAGTTCCATCGGCCCGTTCCAATCCAGTGGCAATATGCACCGTTCCGCCTGCGGGAGTATATTTGAGGGCATTATCGATTAAATTGCTTAATACTTCTCGTAATGCTTTAGAATTGGCTTGCACGGGAGGTAAAGTAGCACAAAGATCGGCACTCAGATGAATGTCTTTTTCTTGTGCGATCGCACGGGCGGAATCTAATAGCGGTTCTAGAACATCTTTTACTTTTGTTGCTTTCAAACTCAGAGAATTGCCCAGCAACAGCGAAGGCGAATCGCCAACCGAGGCGGCTGCGGGTAAAGACAAAGCATTGGTTTCTAGGGTCACCGCATTAGTGTCGTCAGCAGTCGCGTCTATATCTGCCTCAAATTCTTGCAGCAATTCTCGCAGGCGATCGCTTTCTCGTAAAATTCCTTGGACGACTGACTGATTGCGATCTTCCGGTAGTAGACGCTTGAGTAGCAGCTTGCCAAAGGTTCGCAATGCCGTTAAAGGATTGCGCAATTGATGGAGCAAACTATCCAATCTGTCTTTCTCTAGGCGACGAATCCGATACTGCTGGCTTAACTGCTGCTGATACCAACTTTGTCGCCGATCCAACAAGCAAGCCAGTGCTATGGTTTTGGCGATTTGCTCGATCTGGCCTAATTCGTTTTCTTTCCATTGCCGCTTTTTGCGTCCCGTCACCAGTAAACCCATTACCCTATCTTCGTCCATCAACGGAAAAACCATTTGATGCTGTCCTTCAGGGTAGAAAACCTCCCATAAAGCTTTTGATGTATCGATTTCGGTTTCGCGATGGGATTGGCTAATTTCATCGACAGATGAGCCTAAGAGCAAGGGAACGGATGCAGTCACTCTATTCCAAACTTCCGGCAAGATGCTCAAACAAGCCTCAGATTTCCAAACCGAATCTGTCTGTGGATAGATTGCAATAGGAATCAAGTGAGTATCTGCACTTCCTAAGATTTCCTCAGCCAAATACACTGCACTCCAGTCTGCCTTGAGTCCTTTAGTCAATAAGGCAATTTGAGACTGACAGAGGGCAATAAACTCTGAACTTGGAGGAATAAAGAGGGGACGCGAACGAGACATCTGAGTTCTAGAAACTTTGTTGAAGTTTTATGAAGAAAAATTACTTTTTGTATTAATTATTTTGTCTGTCCTATCGCTACCATAACTCAAAACTACGTATAGCTTTTGTTTTAGACCCGGAGAACGACCAATCTATTCCTGAGAGGTGGTTGATTTTCTCAACTCAACCGGATATAATTGCCACGGCTTTTGTAACTAGGATTACAGCGAGTTGCCAGAATAGGAGGTAAGAGGGTTGGCAAGAAAACGGAAGCGTAAAAGTCGCCGTCGCCAAGAAGGACGTAAAATTCTGGAATTAGTACCCCAGTATAGTATTGAAAGCGGCGAAGATAAACCTGTCACAGCCGCACGCAAATTTATCCAATCGCTAGGAATTACCCCGCCAGCATTGTTGGTTGTCAAACGCAACGAGCATACAACGGATAGATACTTTTGGGCAGAAAAAGGTTTGTTCGGTGCTCAATATGTAGAAGAGAATCATTTTCTCTTTCCGAGTTTGCGCGATCTTCAGCCGCAGGGTAGTAAAGTTCCGATCGCGGCTGGCAGCAACCGCTAAAATCATCGGCGACTTTTAAGTTCGAGTTAATTATCCCATCCAATCTGCAATCTGTGCGGGTCGGGTGGGAATATTTTTTTCAATTATCC
This sequence comes from Pleurocapsa sp. PCC 7327, assembly GCF_000317025.1. Taxonomy (NCBI): domain Bacteria; kingdom Bacillati; phylum Cyanobacteriota; class Cyanophyceae; order Pleurocapsales; family Pleurocapsaceae; genus Pleurocapsa; species Pleurocapsa sp. PCC 7327. Next base: position 1,565,203 of record NC_019689.1, read on the forward strand.
GTAACCAGCCATCGATCCCATGGTAACGCTTGTTGGAGTTGGCGTAGTTCGTCTCGATGCGCCGTCACGATCGCGAGAGTTTTGGCTGCTCCTTCCTCCGTCGAAAGCGGTTTGACTTCTAGATAAACCCGTTCGAGACGTTTGGCTCCCTTCCAGTAAAAAACGCCAGCAACAGGCGATAGTGCGATCGCACAGAAAAACAAGTTGGTTAGGGAGGGGTATAGCAGCGAGAGAACGAGGGACAAACAAAGCAACCCCAACGCCGCTAACACCGTTAAAAAAATCGCCAAAAACCAACTCGGACGAACCAATCCTTGAAAAACGAGCCGATGGCGGTCGGCATCGACGGCAGCCAGCTGATAGGCGCGCCCGGAAAAATACGCCTGCAATCGTTCGAGGAGAGAGGCTTCGGATTCTTCTGCCATCAGTTTGATTTGTTCGGTTCGTTCTTTTACCGAGGCACGAATAAAGAAAAATAAGCCAACCATTAATAACAAGGTCAGCACAAAGGTAGAAAATAAAATAGGAGTGTTGTTTGCGACAGTCATGATAATTTAAAGTTGAGAGTACAAAGTTCAAAATGAGCAAGCCAAACATTTTGAACTTTGCACTTTGAATTTTGAATTGTTTAACAAACTTAGCGATCGCTATAGTAGTGACCGTATTGAAAAGCACCGGAACTGTTACTGCTCTCTCCATTGGCGACTAAACCCAGGATAGAAACGTGCGCCAGCCTCAATTGATCGACACAGTTCTTCAAAGCCGTGCGGTCAGTTTTATTTATCCTTGTCACTAAAACGATGCCACTGGTCAGTGCTGCCAAAATCCGACCGTCGGCAAACCCCAACACGGGCGGCGTATCGTAAATAATCAGATCGAAGGTACTCTTGTGGTGCAATTCCTCTATCACTTGTTTCATGCGCTTGGAGGCAAGTAACCTGAGCGGATCGGGAGGAATATCCCCAGCCGTCATCACAAATAAATTTTCCCACTGAGGAACTTGTTGGATCGCTTCTTGTGTTGACAACCCCGTTGCGAGAACGTTACTCAGTCCGCGATCGTTGGCGATTCCCAGCCGCTTGTGGACTTGAGGTCGTCGAAGGTCGGCATCGATGACGAGTACGCGCTGTCCCATTGCGGCTGCTGCCTGAGCCAAGTTGGTAGAAACGGTAGATTTTCCGTCTCCTGCTTGCGCCGAACTAATTACCAAAGAGTTAAACTCGCGATCGCCGCCCAACAGTTGAATATTGGTATTGAGCGAACGAAATGCCTCCAGGAATCCCGATGATTGATAGCCCTTGGACTGAGAACCATTCTCATTTAGAGAACCGATGGGATTATTGCCGATTTGTAGCTTGGGCAGACTGAATTTCAGCGTTTTCTCGATATCCTGAAGATCTTTTTGTAGGGGGATAACGCCAAGAAGTGGGAGATTAGCTGCTTTTTTAAGTTCTTCAGAAGAATGAAAAACTGGTTCTAAGCGTTCTGCCAAAAAGGCAGCCCCCAATCCCAATAATAAACCTCCTACTAAGCCCAAAGCTATATTTCGGACGGGTTTGGGAGAGACAGGATCTTCTCCTGTTTTTGGCTGAGCAATAATTTTCCAAGGAACGACCCGCTGAGCGGCTTCGATCTGGAGATTTTGCTGCTGCTCCAAAAACCGATTCAAGCCTTCGGTTTCTACCTTCAATTCTCGCAATAGCTCTGTATATTGACGAGCCAATAAAGGCATCTGCCGAATTCTCCGTCTTGCGCTCTGGATTTGCCGTTCTAGGGCATTGCGCCTGATCTGTAAGGCTTCGCGTTCGTTGGCAGTTTCAATAAACTGTCGAGTGAGTCCTAACCGTAGCGAACTGGGAGAAGCCAGGGAGGGAGAGTTAGCCACGATTCCAGATAATTTCTTGCCTAACACTTTTTGGGCTTCCTCTTGCAGCAGGGGCAGCAAATTGTTTCGTTTTTCTTGGAGGTTCTTAATGACTGGACTGCTATCTTGATAAATCGCCGATTGTTGGGCGAGTGCAATTTCGACTTTCTGGAGTTGTTTGAGTAATTCTTGATAGCGAGGTGCTTCGCTAAGATAACTCGCTATAATTGCGCGATCGGGATCGAATCCCAGCTGTTTTTCCAGAATTTGATACAAAGAATTGAGTTCGTTTATTCTGACCCGAGTGTCTAAGTACCTTCTTTGCAAGCTAGATAGCTGCTCGGATAACAGATCGGCTTGTCTCTCTGGATTGAAAAAGCTCTGCCGCTGTCGAAACTGTTGCAGTTGTTCTTCTCTTAGCCGAACTTGCTGGCGTAACTTGGGCAACTGCTGTTTGACAAACTCAATTCCTTGGTCGATCTCGCTTTTTCGTTCGTCTAACGAATAGCGCAGATAAGCATCCGCTAGAAGGTCTAAAACATAATTAATTTTTTCTTGGTCTTTGTCTTTGAAGGAGATCTCTAAAATTTTGGTTTCTTCTAATCGTTCGATTTGCAGTGGCGATTTCTTTTTCTTTTCTTCAAAGACAAATTCATCGTATTCATCTTGTTTATCGTCAGGATATTTAGAGGCTATCTTCTCAACAATCGGATTGAGAATGCTAGGACTGAGCAAAACTTCTATTTGACTATCGTAGTCTATTTCATTGTTTCTAACCCCTAAACCCTTGAGCAGATTTTCCGCTCCCGTTTTCATTTCCTCGTTATCGATTGGCTTTCCAATCAAAAGTCGAAACTTGCCTTCGTAGATCGGGGTTCGAGTAAAAGTCCATAAGCTAGTAAGAACTGTCACGCCGATCGCAACTGAGGCGATCAGTCGCAGGCGGTATTTAGCGATCGCCGATAACTGACGCAGATTGATTTCTTCGTCTTCATCGCGATCGGGTTTAGCCAGCAAGGGTTGGGGATAGATATGATTCCCATTTTCTTGGGCTTTTAGTAGGGTGTATTGCGCGGAAGCTTTGTCTTCCATACTGCTTATCCTCACCTAATTTTGTGCGAACTTTAATCTTAAAAGTTTAATTTTTCCATTTCCAACCTCGTCACAATATTAATTAAAAATTCTAAAGAAATTAAAGAAACCAAAAATCGAGCCGATAGGACTTAACACCGTACCCAGAGTATCCGTTGCACTTGCCAAACCAGAACGATTAACGACAACCACATCATTGTTGCGCAAGGTTGGATTTTTCTCATCATCTATCCCGCTGGAAAAATCTAGCTCGATTTCTCGCTTAGTTACCGTGCCATTGGGATTGAGGCGAACTAACTCTACCTTATCGGTCTCGGCACGCTGCTCGTTAAAGCCTCCTGCGGCTAACAGCGCTTGGTTTAGCGGAGTATTGGGCGGAACTTCTACCACGCCTGGTTGTTTGACTTCCCCGACTACGTTAACTCGAATTGTTGCTGGAGAAAAACTTGCAGCCGCCAGGGATTCGGATTCTTCTGGGTTTAGAGCTTCGGCGGTCGGGATGACGATTGTATCTCCATCTTGTAAAATAACGTCTCGATCGATATCTCCGGACTGAAGCAGATCCCACAAATTCACCGCGATAATCTGTTGGGTTCCCGATCGCGTTTGGCGACGAACTTCTATCTGACGAACGTCTGCTAAAGGTTTAATTCCTCCAGCAAGTTGAATGGCATTGCTCAACCGGGGAGGTTCTAGTTTGACATTGTTGATGTTAGTATTATTCTCGCCAGTCCTTCCTTGTTGTGGGGTAAGTTTGTAAGAGCCCGGACGAGCCACTTCTCCAACCACTGCTACGTTCAGTTCTCGATCTGCCTGAATGCCAAAGTTAGCATCGGCGAGTTGACGAATTTCTGCTGGATCGCTTTCTGTTTTTGTGGGGACGATCACTGTGTCTCCATCGCGCAAAGTCACATTCTGACCTTGATTGCCTTCCTGAAGTAACTCCCACATATTCAAGGTCAAAACTTGTTGTTTTCCTTGAAAAAATCGTCGAATTTGTACTTGACCGACATCCGCAGATGCAGTAACTCCCCCAGCTTGCCGAATCAGATCGGTCACTGAGGGAAATTTTCCCGTTTCTCCTAGAGGTAGCGTATACGAACCGGGACTATTGACCTCTCCTGCAACAGCAATTTTAAGGGGACGGGGAGCAAGCAGGCTGACGGTAACGACGGGACGCTTGAGAAAGGGGGCATAGTTCTGCGATAAAACGGAGCTGAGTTGCTGCGTGGTCAGCCCCTCGACTTTCAGGTTGCCAACCAGGGGAAAGCTGACGGTGCCGTCCACTAAGACTAGGAACTCTCCGCTTAGTTCTTCTACCTGAAAAATATCGACGCGGATGCGATCGCCTGCTCCCAGGGTATATTCTGTTTCTGTTGGCGATAAATTGCTAGCGTTTGGAGCTTGAACGTTTGTGGTTGTAAGCGGCTGTTGGGCATAGGCTGGCACGCTTAAAAAAGAAGAAAATACTACAAAGGCGGCGGTTAGGGCAGAAGCTCGGCGGCTTCTAGTACTAAAAACTTGACGAGAGATCGGATCGAACATCATTAACTTCCTACAGACGCTACAGACGACTAGCCCAGCGGCAATTCAGATTTGAACCTAACAATCAAATGATAATTTTTAGATTACATTAGCAGAATTAAACCACGGACGAGAGTCTACTACCAAAAAAATCTTACTCGGTCGAGCAGATTTTATTTTAGGGTATATTGGGGCTAGGTAAAGGAATATGGCAAACAAACAAAAGTTTCCTTATTTATTGGGATCGAAGTGGACGGCGAAGCAAACGACTTGGGGATGGCGACATTTTCAAGTAATTAACCGCAGAGATCGAGGGCAATGGGTTTTTGCTGAAATGGTCGCTTCCTGCGATCCGAACGTTCGCTTTTGGATTAATGCCAAACAGCTCCAAGATAAATCCCTTTGGCAAGCCGGTTGGCAAACTTTGGCAGAAATGAATCGATTGGAAGAAATAGAAGGTATTTAGCTTAATTAAACTAAAAATAACCTAAAAATGACTAATGACCAATGACAAATTTTTTTAGGGACAAGGGAAAAGGAGAAGGGGGAAAAATGAAAATTTCCTTTCCCCTTTTCCCCTTAACCTTTCCCCCAATCCCCATGGCAGATGACCAATAACTAATGACAAATAACAATTATCTTTCCTGCCCTTTTGCCCAAATTTCTTGAAGTAATGGGGGAATATTTGCATTTAATCGTCCGGCTCGAATAAACTCGGCATAGGTATCGGCTTCGATTTCTAATAATTGTTCTCGCAGTTGTTCCATATCGAGCGATCGCAGTTGAGCGTACTGCGTTTGTAGCTTTTGAATATTTTCTTCTACTGTCTCCAGTTGCCCTTTGATTAATTCTTTTTCCTGACGGTACAATTCGGGATCGACACCGGGAGAATTATCGAGTTTGGCTAAATAATCTAACACTCGCTTGAGGGCAACTCGACGGGCAAGCAATTCTGAATATTGTTGCCGAAGGGGGCGATCGCCAATTAACTCCAGTTTTTCGAGTAAAAATTTTGTCGTCAATCCCTGAAATAATAGGGTAAATAAAACTACGCCAAAGACAGTTTCTATAATTTCTTGTCTTTCTATTAACGTTGCGGGTACGCTCAAAGCTAGGGCAATGGAGACAGAACCTCTCAATCCCGCCCACCATAAAACCGTCTGTTCTCTTAAAGTAATTTTAGTATTTGCCATCCAATTACTCAAACTTGCCAAGCCATAAATAGCAATACTTCTCGTCACGATGACGGCTGCGATCGCAACAAAAATTAAGTCCAAATTATCGCTGAGACTAGAAATTTTAATGCGATCGCCAATCAGTAAAAAAACGATTGAATTGACAAAAAAGGCTAAAAACTCCCAAAATTCCGAAACCAGCAAGCGAGTGCGCGGATTCATGCCGACTCTTGAGCCAAAATTGCCTAAAATAAGACCGACGGTGACAACGCCAATAACTCCCGAACCGCCTAATTCTTCGGTAATTAAATAGGTGCCGTAGGCAGAGACGAGCGTTAAAGATTGTTCGACGAGGGGGAGATCGAGTCGCTGAGTAAGATAGGAAATGCCAAACCCAACCAGACATCCCATGCCTACCCCTATCCCAGCAAAAGTAAAGAAGCGGGCGAGCGTTGTTTCAACTGAAAAGTCTTGGGTTCCTTGTACGATTTCTACCAATAAAACGAAAATCACGACGGCTACGCCATCATTAAATAAACTTTCTCCCTCCATCAAAACCGATAATTGTTTTCCGGCACCGACTTCCCGAAAGAGAGCGACGACAGAAACCGGATCGGTAGTTGAAAGACTCGCTCCTACTAATAGAGCGGTCATTAAAGATAAAGCCGTGAATTGATTGAGGGCAAAAGCAACGCCAACGACGGAAATAATTACACCAAAAATGGCAAAGAGAGTGATAGGAAACCAATTTTCTTTTAAATCTCGCCAGCGGACATTCCAGGCAGCTTCAAATAATAAAGGAGGAAGAAAGATTTCTAAAATTAATTCTGGGGAAAGATTGACTAAACGAATGTCTATGAAAGCTAAAACGAGTCCGACTATTACTAACAATAATGTATAAGGAATTTTGCGAACCCAACTAAAAATTCGCGATACGGTAGCGACGCTTAATGAAACTGACAAAACGATTAAAAATTGTTCTAAATTTTGTTTGATAGCTAGATCGACTGTGGACTCTATGCTCATTCGATAATCCTAGATAATTTTTAGTAGCACGCCGCTCGATTGGATGCGATAAATAGCATTTGGAAATAGATTAAACGCATTACTTCCAGTTAAAAAAAGTAGTTGAAAGAGCGATCGAGATCGCTTGAATATGTGATTTCGATCGCAGTTTTTGAGATATCTCGGTCATAGTTGGTGTTTGCCTGCGAACTACAATAAAAACAAGATAAAAGCGACAGTCAAAATGGTTAAGTCATCTAACGAACCCTTACAGCCAAATCCTTTTACGACCTATCGAGATCCAAAGACGGGTCTATGGGTTGTTGTCAAAGCAACATCTTTTTCTGAGCCTCACCCTAGCTCGAACTCAGAAGAAGATCGCAAAACCCACAACCATGAATTATTGCTTTCCCAAGCGGGAAAAGTCCAGTCCTAGCCCAACCGATTCATCTATAATCTCACTTCCTGGCGCTTAGTTGCGTTTTATCGTCCAGAAAGGAAAAGTTTGACTGGGATTGATAGTCACTCCAGCAATGTCATTTTGAGCAAAAGCATAGTCTTTCGTTTGCCAAAGGGGAATGTAGGGAACGTCGCGGGCAAGAATTTCCTGAATTTCAGCAAAGATTGCCTTTCGTTTTTGAGGATTTTGTTCTTGTCGCTGCCGTTCGATTAATTGGTTGACGCGATCGCTATAGTAAGAGGAACCCTGATTTTGAGAGCCTCCCTCCTCGCACCCTTTGGCTTCGGTTCCCTTAGCGCAGTGCAGCAGGGGATAGACATAGTTATCAGCATCTAAAAAATCGGGATACCAATTAGAAAAAGAGATTTGATAAATGCCTTGACTGACGTAACCAAAAAAGGCAGTTCTGGCAATGCTATTCGGTTCGAATTGGATTGCCCCGTCTAAATCGCGTTTGGCGATCGCTTTGAGGATAGCAGCTACGATGCTGAAAGGAAGCGAACTCGAAGAGTGCCAAAGTTCTACCGTCACCGGATTTTGAGCCGAGTATCCCGCTTCGGCTAGTAGTTGTTTGACTGCCGCTAGATTGGCATCGCCGTAGGTTTTTTCAAATACTGGCTTATAAACATCAAACGTCTTGGGAATTAGGCTATAGACGGGTTCTCCCCGTCCCTGCAAGACTCGCTCGATCAGAAACGGGCGATCGATTAAAGCCGCGATCGCTTCTCGAACGGCTCTTTGTTTTATCGGTTCGAGATTGAGATTGAGCGCCATAAAATTGACGGCACCGCCCAATGTTTCAATCGCTTGCCAGTTGCCGCTAGCCGCGCCCTCTTGCAGCTTTCTAATCTGTTGGGGAGCGAGAGATTGATAAGCTACATCGACAGCCTTGCTACGGAAGGCATTATACAAGTTTGCCTCATTGCCTGCATAGATTTGCAGGTTAATCCCCTTATTATTAGGTTTTTCTCCCCAGTAGCGATCGAAGGCTTCTAGGCGCACCGAATCGTTTCTGTAGCGCGCCAACCGATAGGGACCCGTGCCGACAAATTTAGTGGGATTAAATTTCTCCTGCCCGATTTCATAGGCTTTGGGAGAAACGGCACAAGCGCCGGGAAAAGCTAGCAGTGAGGGAAAAGCTGCAAACGGTCGTTTGAGTTTGATGGTCAGTTCGCGTTCTCCCGTTGCTTCTATTTTTTCAACGGTATCTGCCAATAAGAAAGAGGGTTCGCCGCCATTTTCGATGAAGCGTTTGAGAGAAAACGCCATCGCTTCGGCGTTAAAAGGCGTTCCATCGTGAAAAATAACGCCCTGCCGCAGGGGGATGGTGTAAGTCAAGCCGTCCTCGCTGACTTTGGGCATTGCCGTCGCTAATTGAGGCTTTAATTTGGGAGTACCGAGTTCATAAGTATAGAGGGTATCGCTGAGGTTATAGATAACCATCAATCCAGCTAGTTCGTAACTGTCAGCAGGATCGAGAGTGCGGGGTTGTAGCGTCGTGCCGATAGTGATGCGATCGCGATTGTTGACCGCCACCTGCGTGGGAAGAGAACTTTGCTCTCGATTGCAGCCAACCGCTAGGGCAAAACAGAGCAAGCATAAACTGAAAAGTCGTCCTAGCTTGCGCCACCGCTTTGAGGAAAAAAGGAACCAGTTAATTTTCATCTATCGTGTTACTGCGACTGTTTCGCTCGGTTATCCCTATCGAAAAATAATAAAACGTGAGTTCGATAAGGTTAAAAGACGGCAGGAGGAAGGGCTGGTAAGCCTGAGGGTTCTAAATCGAGAGAAGGTTTTTTGGGTAGGTAAGTGTAAGCTATCAATCCAGCTAAGAGATTGACTAGAAAATTCCAAACACTTCGGTGTCTCGAATGCTCGATTTGAGAAATGTTCTTGAGTTGGTCATTGACGGTTTCAATCAAGGCTCGTTTACGCAACAAAATTTTGTCGATTAACCGCACTAACTGCTGTTTCATCTTTTTCTTGCGTCGTGTAATCAGTTCGAGTCCTCGCTGGTAAAGTTGCTCAAATAGCTCTTGAGAAATATAACCGCGATCGCCAAATAACTTACCAATCAGATCTTGAGTTAAGTCAGGTACAGGCTTACGGTCGTCAGTATTACCTGGGGTTAACTTAAAAGCCAGCAACTCGCCTCGTTGGTTAATAATTAGGTGCAGCTTAAACCCATAGTGCCAACCGACAGAGTTTTTGCCCCAGCCCACCAAACCTTCAAACACACGATGGCTCTTGGAACGGCAAGGATGACATACCTCGATTGGGGTCGAATCAATGAATGAAATGCCAGTTACTTCTCCTCGACGGGTCTGTACAAAGTAGCACAACAGCATCAACGACCAAGGCATCAATTCCACAAAACGAGTATAACTGACCAGATGAGGAAAAGCTTTGCGCCAGCCCGGTAGAACTTGTCGTAGGTAAAATTCTTTGAAGGTACGATAGCCAGAGCCATGAAAAGCAATCACAATCGTCATTACTTCACTCAAGCTTAAACGAGAGCGACACAATCGTTCCCCACTCTGAGCCGTCAATAGAGGGATTGAAAGCCAATGTCGTTCAAAAGTTTGATAGAAGTCGTCTACCTCACAAAATATTTGAGTAATATCGAGACGAGATACAATATCTGTCATAGCTGAGATGTCTATAGAGTAAGCATTTTGAGTTTACATCTCAGCTTTTCTTTTGCCTAGATTTTTCCGTCGAACTCACGTTAATAAAGCGCAATGGTTCCCATGTTTTGCGATCGCGGCTAGTTCGATCTCAAATATGAAAGCGCGATCGTCTATTCTCTGCTGTCTAAATACAAACTACCCGCACGCCGATTTGATGAATCGATGCTGCGGTTGGGGGACAACTAAAGCGAGATGCCGAGCGACAGTATTCTGGATAGAAGTCCCACGAACCGCCGCGCAGCAAGCGATAAGCATCCTCAGACTCGGATAGCCAAGCGCTGCCATCAACAGGTGCGCCTTCATAATTATCGTGCCAGCGATCGCTACACCATTCCCAAACATTTCCATGCATATCGTACAAACCAAAGGCATTAGGAGGAAAACTGCCAACTGGAGTTGTTTCTTGGCGATCGAGTTGTGGGGATTCTTGTCGATAAATTCTCCGAGACATATAATTGGCTAACTCTCCCGCGATCGTCTCGCCGAAATAAAAAGGCGTTGTCGTCCCTCCCCGACAAGCATATTCCCATTCCGCTTCGCTGGGAAGCCGATAGGAACGACCCGTTAGACTCGATAAGCGATTGCAAAATTCAACCGCGTCATACCAAGAAACTCTTTCTACCGGGCGATCGTCTCCTTTGAAATAAGAGGGATCTGGGTTGAGAGAGCATCGGACTTTGGGCAGGTTAGCTACCGCTCTCCACTGGGCTTGAGTAATGGGAAACTGGCTCATAAAATAATCACAGAGAATAACTTGATGCTGAGGTTTTTCCCATTCCCGACTGCCTTTTTCGGTTTCGCGACTGCCCATGAGAAAAGTTCCCCCCCGAATCGAAAGCATAGCTAAAGAGATCCCATTACCCAAGTTTTCGCTGAAGTATTGAGCCGTTGCTGGCGTGCGCCGACAGATTTCTCCTTTGATATCGACGTTGACTAGCTCGAACTGGAATGTTTGCAAAGGAGGTAGCGCTACGCTTGCAGTAGATCCCGTAGTTTCTCTCGGCGAAGCGATCGATCGCGCTTCCCTCGATTGTGCTTCTAGAGCGGCTACTCTTTTCTCTAGTTGCGCTAATTTCAAATTGAGGGGAATATCTTGGGTATTATTGAAATATTGAGCGAGAGCGGTAATGAGAAGTTCAGACTTCGATATTTTCAGCGTTTGTGCCTCAATAACCAGCTTTTCATAAAGATTGGGAGGAATTCGCGCACTTACTTGAATGTTACCCATGACAAAAAAAGATCGAGTGTCTTACCTACGATCGTTACTTAACCTTTAAAAAATGAGTGAATATAGAGAACTGAATAGACGATGACCGATAATTGATCAACGGATAATCGAAAATCGAGACTCATGACTCCTCAACAACTCTGGCAACGATACCAAGATTGGCTGTACTATCACGAAAGTTTGGGATTATACCTCGATATCAGCCGGATGCGGTTTGATGAGGGGCTGATAGAAACTTTGAAGCCTAAATTTGCCAAAGCCTTCCAAGACATGGATGCTTTAGAGAAAGGCGCGATCGCGAACCCCGATGAAAACCGCATGGTCGGGCACTACTGGCTGCGCGATCCCGATTTAGCCCCTACCGAAGAGATAAAACAAGAAATCATCCAAACCGTAGAAGCTATTCAAGCTTTTGTTCAAAAAGTTCATGTGGGCGCGATTAAACCGCCACAGGCATTCAAATTTACCGATATCCTCTCCATCGGCATTGGCGGTTCGGCGTTGGGTCCTCAGTTTGTAGCAGAGGCACTCGCGCCAGATTTTCCCCCCATGGCGATTCATTTTTTTGACAACAGCGATCCCGCCGGATTCGATCGCGTTTTAACCCGCCTTAAAGATCGTCTCAACAGCACCCTAGTCATCGTCATCACCAAATCAGGCGGCACTCCCGAAACCCGTAACGGGATGCTAGAAGCAAAAGCGGCTTTCGAGAAACAGGGGCTAAACTTCGCCCAACACGCCGTTGCCATCACCATGCCGGGAAGCAATATGGACAAAGTTGCCAAATCCGAAGGCTGGTTAGCCACCTTTCCCATGTTCGACTGGGTAGGGGGGCGCACTTCAGAACTCTCTGCCGTCGGATTGCTGCCCGCTGCCTTGCAAGGGATCGATATCCGTGCCATGCTTGCTGGCGCGAAAGCAATGGATGCCGCCACCAGAGTCCCCGATCTCAAAACCAATCCCGCTGCCCTGCTTGCTTTGTCCTGGTACTATGCGGGCAATGGCAAGGGAGAAAAGGATATGGTCGTGCTTCCTTACAAGGATAGCCTGTCGCTGTTCAGCCGTTACTTGCAACAGTTAGTTATGGAGTCCTTGGGCAAGGAAAAGGATCTCGATGGCAACACCGTCTATCAAGGAATTGCCGTCTACGGGAACAAAGGTTCGACCGACCAACACGCTTACGTGCAACAATTGCGAGAAGGCGTTCCCAATTTCTTTGTTACCTTTATCGAAGTTCTCAAAGATCGTCAGGGCAACTCCATTGAGTTAGATCCAGGCATTACCTCTGGAGACTATTTATCCGCATTCATCCAGGGAACGAGGGCGGCACTTTACGAAAATCACCGCGATTCGATTACGATTACCATTCCTGAAGTCAACCCTCGCACTGTCGGCGCTGCGATCGCCCTCTACGAACGCGCCGTGGGATTGTATGCTTCCTTGGTCAATATCAATGCTTATCACCAACCGGGAGTAGAAGCAGGCAAGAAAATGGCAGCGTCGATTTTGGAGTTGCAAAAACAAATCATGCAAACTTTGCAGTCGGCAAGCGAACCGCTAGACTTGGCAACTCTCGCCCAAAAAGCAGGTTCTCCTAATGAGATAGAAGCCATCTATAAAATCGTGCGTCATCTAGAAGCCAATCGGCGAGGAGTTATCATGAGTGGCGATCGCGCTAACCCCGGCAGTCTCAAAGTCTCAGCTGGATAAAAAAATTAGAATAAATAAGGACAATTCCTGGAAAGACATTGGGATTGTCCTGCTTGTAGATAGATAATTGGATTCAAAAACTGGCATCAACGCCTAGAACTAAAGTTCTAGGCTCAAAGCTCAGCTCGATGAAAATCGAAAATCGACTGAAATTCCTATTTTAGAAGACTTTTTTGCTCGGCCAGGAAATTAATGACAACAGCAGTTGTTGATTTCTGGCTCAAGGTTTAAGATAACTTTTGAATTAGAAAAACTATTTCCCTCTTAAGTCAGAAGCGCTCGCTTCTGAAAAAAAAATAAGGTCGCCTCATTAGGCAAGAAAAACCTTAAATTTATTGTTTATTAATTATTCCTTTTCTTAAAGAAAATCTTAAACTATCTGTTTTACACTACTTCCAGACAGGTCAGATATCCGGGCTAAAATGATGAATGCACCGCTTGAAGACTCCCTCACCCCTCAAATCCGAGTCGAAGATGATCGCACGGGGTTAAGCATCACAACCCTCAGAAGCGCCTTAGCGGATAATCTCTTCTATATACAAGGGAAGTTTCCCGGAACTGCTACCAAAAATGATTACTACATGGCGCTAGCTTATACGGTACGCGATCGCCTCCTCCAACGCTGGCTCAACACGACCCAAACTTACAGGAAAAATGTCAAAGTCGTTTGTTATCTAAGTGCAGAATTTCTCATCGGACCCCAATTAGTCAACAATCTCATTAACTTGGGGATTTACGCTAAAATCCGGCAAGCAGTAGAAGAATCGGGACTCGATCTCCAAGAGTTAATCGAACAAGAAGAAGAACCCGGTTTGGGCAATGGCGGTTTAGGTCGTCTCGCAGCTTGCTACCTAGACTCTCTCTCTAGTTTAGAAATTCCAGCGATCGGTTATGGAATTCGCTACGAATTTGGGATTTTCGACCAAGAAATTCGAGATGGCTGGCAAGTTGAAATTACTGACAAATGGTTGCAATACGGCAATCCTTGGGAAATTGCCCGTCCCGAAGAATTTGTTGAAGTCAAATTTGGCGGTCGCAGCGAACACTATTACGACGAAAAAGGGAACTATCGCGTGCGTTGGATTCCCGATCGAGTGGTTAAGGGAGTTCCCTACGATACTCCCATTCTCGGATATCAAGTTAATACAGCAAATACCCTGCGCCTCTGGAAAGCGGAAGCGATCGAATCTTTTGACTTTCAGGCATTCAACGTCGGCGACTACTACGGCGCCGTTGATGCCAAAATTGTCTCAGAAAACTTGACTAAAATCCTCTATCCCAATGACGAAGTCATTCAGGGCAAAGAACTGCGCTTGCAACAGCAATACTTTTTCGTTTCCTGTGCCCTGCAAGATATGATTCGTTTGCTGTTGTCTACCGAGGTAAGTCTAGAGACGTTTCACCAACAGTTTGCCGTCCAACTCAACGATACCCATCCCGCTATCGGCGTTGCCGAACTGATGCGCTTGTTGGTGGACGAGCATCGCATGGACTGGGATAAAGCTTGGCACGTAACCCAAAATACGTTTGCTTTTACCAATCATACCCTGCTTCCCGAAGCGTTGGAAAAATGGTCGGTAGAGCTATTTGGTCGCCTACTTCCCCGACATTTAGAAATTATCTATGAAATCAATCAACGTTTTTTGGATCGCGTGCGGATGAAATATCCACGCGATCTGGGCAAGTTATCGCGCCTGTCTCTGATTGATGAAAGTGGAGAAAGATACGTCCGCATGGCAAATCTTGCCTGCGTTGGTTCCCATGCCATTAATGGAGTTGCCGAATTACATACCGAATTACTCAAAAAAACTGTCCTGAAAGATTTTTACGAATTTTTTCCCGAAAAGTTCACTAATGTAACCAATGGCGTTACTCCTCGCCGCTGGATGGTTCTCAGCAATCCTAGACTGACTCGACTGATTACCGAAAAAATCGGTGACAGGTGGATTACAAATCTTGACGATCTCACAAACTTAGAAACTTTAGTAGACGACGCTTCATTCCGCCAGCAGTGGCGACAAATCAAGCAGGAGACGAAGGGCGATTTAGCTGCATATATTCGCAAAAAGCTAGATATTATCGTCGATCCAAAATCGTTATTCGATATTCAGGTAAAACGGATTCACGAATACAAACGCCAACATCTAAACGTTTTGCACGTTATAACTTTTTATAATCGCCTCAAACACGATCGGGAGCTCGATATTACGCCTCGTACTTTCATCTTTGGCGGAAAAGCAGCGCCGGGCTACTTTATGGCAAAGTTGATTATTAAGCTGATCGTCTCCGTCGCTAATATCGTCAATAACGATCCCGACGTGCGCGATCGCATGAAAGTTGTCTTCATCCCCGACTTTAATGTTACTCTGGGTCAACGAATCTATCCCGCCGCCGACCTATCCGAACAAATTTCTACGGCAGGCAAGGAAGCTTCTGGAACGGGAAATATGAAATTTGCCCTCAATGGCGCACTCACAATTGGAACCCTCGACGGCGCTAATGTTGAAATTCGAGAAGAAGTGGGGGCTGAAAACTTTTTCTTATTTGGCTTGACAACTGAAGAGGTTTATGAATTAAAGGCGCGAGGATACAGACCTTTTGAGTACTACAACCAAAATGCCGAACTAAAAGCTGTCATCGATTTAATTAGTTCGGGTTTCTTCTCCCGCGGCAATGTCGATCTATTCAAGCCGTTGGTAGACAATCTGCTGTACCGAGATGATTACATGCTCTTAGCTGATTATCAGTCTTATATTGACACTCAAGAAAAAGTCAACCAAGCCTATCGCGATCGCGAGAATTGGACGCGGATGTCTATTCTCAACGTAGCGCGAATGGGAAAATTTTCCAGCGATCGCTCTATTCGAGAATACGCTCAGAAGATTTGGAAAGTCGAACCCGTTCCTGTAGAACTTTTACAATTGTGTCCGGGAGGTCGGTGTTTGTTGGTTTGATACTCCCATTAACAACCATCTATCTTTAATCGGGGCACAAAGTCAGCGATGTTCTAAGTAGTCGGACATAAACCAACAAAAATAAAACCGTGTTAACTTTTGTAAAGTTAACGAAAAAGGACAGTAACTAGTAAGCGCTCGCTAAAAAACCCAGCCCAATAAGAAAGGGCGATCGCTGCCTTGGCGGCTTAAGGGAGGACAAGATCGATTACTTTTTCTCAGACTTAAAGCAAAATCTCTCCAATTCTAATTCATTTGCTCTGTTTCGAGATTCTATTAAGCCACTAAATGGACTTGTTGAGATGTCGCTAAAACTTGACATAACTGTCGGCTGCTGTAGGTTCGTTGCTCGGTCTCTAATTTTTCGCAGAGAGTCTCGATCTGTTCTGGCAGCCATTTTCTTCTTCTTTCAGGTCGGGGAGCATCCCACAATCTCGCCAATCCCAAGTTTTGCCATCGGTGCAGGGTTGAGCGGACAGTTGAGGGAGACCATTTCAAATAGATGGCTATCTTCTCGACCTTCCATCCCATTCCTGAAAGCCTGATAGCTTCGGCTCTATCTTTAGTTCTTTGCGGAACGCGGGGCGCTTTTCTTAACTCCCAGAGAGTTCGGTCTTGTTCTCGGCTGAGAAAGATTCTTAAAGGCGGAGATGACATAGCTATTTTTCCTGTTACTGCTCTCGCTTAATAAATCTTCGCACAGTTCGGCTTATTTATGTCTATCTACTTATTAGGCAAAATCTTGATTACGGAAAGAAAGCTAATCAAAAACTCCACCAATGGAATTTTGGCTCTATTCGGCAAAAATTAAAATATAAATGTGCCCAAGTGGGTATTCATACAGAATTAATTTCTGAAGAATATACCAGTCAAGAATGCTTATCTTGTCGAAAAAGAAATAAGCCCAAAAATCGTAATTATCGTTGTTCCCGTGGTTTTTCTTGGCATAGAGACGGATTAGGTAGTGCCAATATTCGTGCAAAGTATCTGGGAGAAATCCTAGTAGTTGGTCTTATGGCTAGATCCAAAACTGGGTAGTCAGTCGGCGACAAGTGCTTGACAAGCGATTTGACAATATTGGGAAACGACGATAGCATCGGACAGAATTTTTTATTTGATAGGGGTTAGAATACTATTTTCTGACCCCTTTTTTCTTGTCTTAAGCTTTCTTTCAACACTTCTGGGCTAGATCCTCTGGAGTAAAGTGGCATCCTCATCTTCAGTGTAACCTAACCGATTAATGATTGGTTAGAGAATCCGCGCAATTCTATTGCTGCGGAAATGCCCTTCGATTTCTTCTTTTACTTTACAGGTTACAAGAGAGCTAAAGTGTCATTTAGAAGAATCTTTCCTTATTCCTAGAGGAAAACAATCCCAATATCGGACCGAGAATCGCCCCGAAAACGAAACCGCCCGCGTGCGCCCAATAGGCAATTCCGCCACCTTCCATGCCGATGTTAGCAGGTGCTTGCAGGCTGGCAACGCCATAGAGAGCTTGCTGCACGAACCAAAAACCGAGAAAGAACACGGCGGGAATTCTAATGGTAGTCAGAAAGAAGCCCAACGGAACTAGAGTTAGGATTTGCGCTTTAGGAAAGCGGATAATATATGCTCCCAGGACTCCTGCGATCGCGCCGCTAGCACCGATGGCAGGAACGCCCGATTGCATCGAGAAAAACCATTGAGTTAGAGCCGCTAACACGCCGCACGTCAGATAAAAAATAAGATATTTAATGCGACCGAGCTGGTCTTCAATATTATTGCCAAATACCCACAAAAACAACATATTGCCAGCAATGTGCAAAAAACCGCCGTGCAGAAACTGCGAGGTCACTAGCGTTAGCGATTGCGAGATTATCCGATCTGTATCGCCGCTACTCAAGCTTGCTGTTAATTCCCTAGGGACAACACCGTAGGTATAGAAAAACTGCTCTAACTGTTGGGGAGATAAACTGAGTTCGTGTAAAAACACAAAAACATTGATGCCAATCAATGTATAGGTGAGATAGGGAGTAATTCTAGTCGGATTATTGTCGTGCAGGGGAACCACGATGACTTTTCCTCTCGATTAAAAGTTGTCAAAAAAATAATTTGAAATTAGCACGTTCCAGCCTTTATGAAGGAGCGTGTCGCCACTTATCCAGAACATCTTTAAACAATACTTCCTCTAGCCAAATCTTAGCTACTACCGTCAGCGGTAGTGCCATCAATAGTCCCAAAACTCCAAAAAAGCTAGCAAAGATGATTTGAGCAGTTAGGGTAATGGCAGGTAAGAGCGACACTTGTTTTGCCATAATTGCAGGCGTTAACCAATAACTTTCAAGATTTTGAATGACAATATAGACAATTAAAACAGCAACGGCTTTCCAGGGAGAATCGAGTAGCGCGATCGCGATGGGAAATACGGCACTCAAAGTAGGACCAATATTAGGGATCAAATCGAGCAATCCTGCTAAAATTGCGTGAGCGAGGGCAAGCGGCACTTGTAAAATCCACAAACTAATCCCGCTCATCAAAGCAACAAAACCCATTTGCATTAAAATCCCAATCGTCCAATTCCCTAAAGCGACTTCGCAATGAGAAATAATTTCGTTAGCTCGCTGGCGATAGAACGAGGGAAATAACCGGATAAATAAGTTCCGGTATGGCTGAGGATTTATTAGTAACATAAGGCTTAAAACTAGAACTAGGACTAGCTGCAAAATAACGTTAACCGACGCCGAAAAAAAGTCAAAAGTTTGCGCCAATAATTGAGTCACATAGGGCTGAAGCTGTTGTATTATCGTGCTGAGATCGGGGAGATTGCGAAAATCTTGTTCGGCTAAGCGAGCTTGTAACCACTGAATTCCTGCCTGAATTTGTACAAAAACTTGTGGTAGCAATTCGAGCAGTTGTTGAATCTGTTCGACAAAAGCTGGCACGATTAGCCATAAAAAAATAATCAAAAGTACGAATAAGATGGCAAGGCTCAAAAATATGGCTACGGCGCGCCGTTTGACCCATCGCTGGAGTTGTTTCACTAGCTGATTGATGGCAATTGCTAATACCACGGCTGTAAAAAAAGCAGCAGCAATTGCCGCATTTCCCAAAGGATATAGAGCGAGAGAATTAAAGCTATTAAGCCAAGCGATCGACCTAAATTCACAGTTTTATGACAAATAAGCTAACTACCAATGTCTAGCTATGGTTTTCGTCCTTGAAATGTATCCCTGTACTTTTAATATCGGCGACAATGATGACGGGAAAATGACAGCAACGGGCGAAAATCAGCTACCTAGAAGTCACAATTTAGAAAGATCGAGGCAATAGCCTCACCTCCCCTTGCGTTTAGGATAGAAGGGACAAACTGACCAGATCGTCCTTCCTCGGTAGGATTCTACAGCGATCGAAAGTCCATTTTGTCATTCCCAGTGGAGTGGAACGTAACAAAGAATCTCTGTTTAAAGTTGGTATGCTCAGATGTTTCGCTTCGCTACTGCTAAGCTCAACATGACAAAGTGCAAGCAAGCTCTGCCGTGAGACGGCGAGCACCTTGCACCTTCTATCCTTTTGGGACAACCTGTAAAGAAGACCCGATAGGAATTGTAGTCTATTTTAATCGAGTTGAGCTTTGAGCCTAGAACTAAAGTTCTAGGCGTTGGTGCTTTAAATCTGAAGCAGCGATAGAATATCTAGGGGCAAGCTCTATTGAGAGAAGTTAAAATTCGTGAAATTAAGGAAATATAACTCGATTGGGCGAAGTATGGAGGGGACAATTCGCTCTACGCTAGAAGTATAGAGAGCAAGAGGAGCTGAGGCGATGCAACGGATAATTTTAGCGACTCTAGCTATAATAATACCTCTATTGTTGATAACTCAGGTAAAAGCAGAGAATCCAGCCCATGTAGAACAATTGCTAGCTACCGGAGAGTGTCCCCGCTGCGATCTGAGCAAAGCTGATTTGAGTGCTGCCCATCTTATTGGTGCGGATTTGAGAGAAGCCAACTTGTCTGGGGCAAACCTAACTGAAGCTAATCTCGAAGGTGCGGATTTAACTGGTGCTAATCTACAAGGAGCTAATTTAACTAAGGCTTTTGTGACTAATGCAACCTTTGAGAACGCGAATCTTAACCGAGTTAACTTCACAGAAGCTATGGTTTACGATGTTGACGTGAAGGGAGCTTCGATGGAGCAACTCAATTTGATGAATGCTGAGATTTATAATACCAATATCGGCGTTGGTGGAGAATAAGTTTAGCAGGAGGAATCGTGAGCGATCGCGTGCCAGTCGAAATTTTTCCCGGTGAAGTTTTTGCTAATACTACCGATTTTGATACCTGTATCCGCCAACTAATTCCTTATTATGACGAAATGTTAGCTACGATCGCTCGCTGCATACCCGTTAGTGCCGAGCGAGTTCTAGAATTGGGCTGCGGAACGGGTGAATTGAGCGTCAAGCTGCTGCAAAACTGTCCCCAGGCAACCGTAATTGCCCTCGATTACTCTCCTCGCATGCTCGAATATGCTCGTGGCAAAATCGAAGCGACTGGCTATGGAAAGCGCTGGCGTGGAATCGTAATGGATTTTGGCGCTTGGGCGGCAGGCAAAACGGCACAAGGAATTGGGAGTAAGTTTGATGCCTGCGCTTCCTCTTTAGCCATTCACCATCTCGCCAATCCAATGAAATTAAGACTTTTCGAGCGGATTCGAGCCAGTCTCAATCCGGGCGGGAGTTTCTGGAATGCAGATCCCGTGGCGATCGAGTCCCCCACACTATCAGAAGTCTACCAGAGCGTCAAGGAAGCATGGGCGAGCGATCGCGGAACGACGCTGGCACAGGTACGCGCCAAGATGGGTCAGAGCAATCCCTACGGCTATTCTAGTCAAGACCAATTGGCGACATTAGAAGAGCATTGGCAAATGTTGAAAACGGCAGGGTTTGAATCAGTGTCGGTGCCCTGGAAATATTTCGGATTGGCTGTTTTCGGTGGTTTTGTTCCCAAATAGCAATAGAGATAGAGCCGCTCTGTAAATCTATAGGAATATTTTGCTAAAAAACCGTCATTTTCTGATTTTTATTTCCCTGTTTCTCGTAACTTGCCTGTTTTTTTTCTTTAAGTTCTACTGAGGGGAATTTGCCCAAGAATGGTTGAATAATTCTGGGGCAGCAATAACTCAAATCGCCCTCACCCCAACCCCTCTCCCAGAGCGGGAGAGGGGCTTTCAAGTTAAGACTTTGGACTGAAGTCCCTTCTCCTCTCGTGGGAGAAGGGATTTAGGGATGAGGGAACAAAGATTTGTCAGTCAACCAGCATCCTTCGCTATTGCTCTCCAATGACAGGTAATATCTTTCTTTGGAGGCAACTTGATATAAGTTTTCCAAAAATTTGTAGCAGCAGGTTTAAAAACCCGTCTCTACAGTGTTATGTTTATTTTTCTACATCGGTTACTCGCCAACTCAGCTTGAGGTTAAACCAGAAATTCCAAACCGTAACGATCGCGATCGCCATTAAATTTGCCACGTAGCGATCGATCCCAAAAACATTAAAAAATAAATTTAATAGTAAAACATTAAGAATTAATCCAGCCAAACAGATAACATTAAACTTAATTAACCGTTTTAATCGCTGACGCTTGCCCGGTTGTCGGCGAGAAATATCGCCAAACGTCCAGAAATCATTCCAGAGAAAATTATTAATAATTGCCAACTCTGAGGCAATAATTTTGCTGCGCGTGAGAGGCAACGCAAGCATACTAGGATCGCTGAGCAAGTACAGCACTCCCATATCCACAAATACGCCGCTAAATCCGACAACTCCAAAGCGGAAAAATCGCTCGACGGGCCACAAAGAAAAGCGCAACCTCAGCAGGTGTTGAATATACTCGACATATTGTTTCCAAGTAACCTTGCTTTCCCCAGCGACGCGCTCCCGAAACACGTAACCCGCTTCGGCAATCCAGCGGATTTTTCCACGAGCAGCAACTTCAATAAGAATTTTATAACCTACCGGACTCAATTGTTTGCCAATAATGGCGCTGCGACGCACCATAAAGTAGCCGCTCATAGGATCGGACAGGCGACCAATGACTTCGGGTAAGATAACCAATCCCAGCATCTGTGCGCCGCGAGACAAAAACCGCCGCACGGCACTCCATTCGCTCACCCCGCCACCCTCGACGTGGCGACTGGCAACTGCCAAATCTGCGCCGTGTCCCATTTCTTGCAGCAGTTGCAACAATACCTCTGGCGGATGCTGCAAGTCGGCATCGATTACCCCAAGAATTTTTCCCCTTGCGACTTGCCAACCGCGCACGACTGCAGTGGAAAGTCCTCGTTCGGTTTGTCGGCGCATGACTCGCAGTTGGGGATAGTAGGGAAGCAACTCTAGCGCGATTTTCCAGGTTAGATCGGGACTATCGTCATCGACGACGATTAATTCGTACTGTCCCGGAAGGTAGTCATCTAGGAGTTGGGTCAAAATTTGGACGATGCTGGCAATATTTTGACTTTCTTTAAAGGTGGGAAGAACAAGGGAAAACTCAATAGGCTCCTGTTCGGCGCTATCGACAAGATAAGGTCTTTCGGGGATTTGTAAAGCTCCAGAGGGAACAGGTAAAAGAGAATCATTCATTAGTAATTAAAAATAATCGTGACAAAATAGGGGTTATTAGCGAGGATTTCGTTCATAGAGACTGAGATTAAAATGATCTAGCTCCCTAGTTCCAAAAAGCTGTTGAGTTTTTTTGAGCTGAAATTGACCATCTAAGACTTGTCGAAGTTGGTTTTTTTCTTCTGTGGTACTCGATTCTCCCCAAACGGGTCTAGCGCTGTCTAACCAAAGAATCCGTTGATAGCGATCGCGATCGGGGACAAGGGTTTTTTGAAGCACTGGGGCAAGTTCGTCGGATGGTCGAGCGAGCAGCATTACTGAAGAAGTAGGTGGCAGGTAATAGGCTAGGCGCAACACGTGACCCCAGGCAGTAGAATTCATGACAATTAAAGTTGTCGCTTTTTGGTTCTGTTCAATTATGTCTGCTATTTGGTGAAACATCCAGCGATTTCTGATACTAAAGTCGCTGGCACTAATACTCAAATACAATAGCAGCAATGCGATCGCGGCTATTTTTCGCCATTTTCCGGCTGCTCGTTCGATCCAAACTGTCAATAAGAATAAACAACCGGGAAGAATAAAAATAACCGATCGCCCCCAACCAAAGCCAAGGGTAAACTTTCCCGTCGCTACGTCCATCCCCAGCATTAACAACAGAGGAACGATGCCTAGCATCAAAGCAATTCCTAAAATTTGACGCTGCTGGCGCTGCCAAAGATCTAGGCTACAGGCAAGCAAGATTGCGATCGCGCCTATCCCCGCGATCGTGGCTAGGGTAGGAGGTAAAATACTCACCCAATCTCCTAAAATTAGGTGAGTTCCCAGAGTTCTAGCAAAATCCTGTAGGTGTTGCAGGGTCGTTTCTAGCCAGCCGCTAGCTGTCTCAAATCTTTCTAAATCTGCATTGCGTAACTGCTGTCGCGTTCCCCACAGAGTCCAAGGAACGTTGATGATAACACCCCCTCCAAAACATAATGCGTATTGCCGCCATTGCCGTCTGTCTAACAACAGCATTAAGGCAGCTAGCACGATTAACAGGCAAGCAAAGTAATAAAAAGTCATTAAGCCAGCCGCGATCGCGCCGATTAGAATTACACTCCAGAACCATTTGGACTTCAAGATTTTTGATTCTGTTTGCGGGGATCGATTTTGGTTATTGAGGTGAATTAATTCAAATAATGCCCACGTCGTTAAAATTACCCAAAAAACGAGCGAACCATACATCCGCACGTTCAAGGAATGGAATAGATAATAAGGATTTAATCCCAAAAGTGCCGCCAAGAGAAGCCCCCCGCGATATCCCAACAGACAGCGACCCAAACCATAGGCGCTACCGATTGCCCCAATGCTAAAGATGGCGACTAGACTTCGCATGGCTGTTTCTGAATTGCCAAATAATCGCAGCCACAGATGTTGTCCGATAAAAAATAAAGGTGGATGGGGTTCTTTCACTAAACCCTTGAGCAGTTTTTCTCCTGTTGCTAAAATGTCGCCGAGTCCTTTTTCGGATGGCAGATTCAGTGCCCCAAGGTATTGAGTTAGGACGACTGGCGTATCGTCGGGATGTTTGTATAAACCTTTTTGTCCTGTAGAAAGAAGCAAGGATAAAACTTCGTCATACCAGAATTCGCGGCTTCCTAGATTAATAATTCTGATGAGAACGGCAATGGCGATCGCAACTAATAAGAGTAACTCCACAGAAAAGTATTTTGGAATTTTAGCCATGGGGAAGCCTCATCTCGTCAGATTGAATACAATCGGATTTAGTACAAAACTAACTTTATCTAAATTTTGCTTAAAGTCTTGTCTAGGATAGTTAGATTTCCTCCTCATTCGCCAGTTCGACGCTATTTAGTTGAAGGAGGAATCATTCTCCTTTTAGCTTTAGCAACCGCGATCGTCAACTGGAAGATGATTCGCGATGGCATCAATGGCATGGCAGATTTAAAATGGCATATTCCCTGGCTGCAACATTTTTCTAAACAACTTGCAGAAGGGATTTGGTATCCCCGCTGGCTAGCAGGCACCAACTACGGGTATGGCAGTCCCACATTTGTCTTCTATGCGCCCCTAGTCTACTACATCGGTTCGTTGCTGAAATTCAGCTGCTTAAATACTGAAGATACGATTATTGCTTTATTTTCTTTGGCAATTTTCTTATATGGTTTGAATTTTTATATTTATGGTCGAAATCGCTGGGGAATATTTGCTGCTTTTGTTGGTGCATTAGCATACATGACCGTCCCTTATATAGCCTTAGATATTTACTATAGAGGCGGAGTTGCCTCGATGTTTGCACAGGCATGGATTCCTCTCATTTGGTGGCTAACCGAAAAGACTCTAGCAAAATCAAAATGGGGAATTGGTTTAGCGATTTCTTGGGCGATGATGGCTTTGACTCACACGGCAAGTTTATTGCTTTGCTTTATTTTTTGGCTGCCTTATACGCTCATTTTTCTGCTTCATCGATCCTGGAAGGCTGTATTAGCAACAATTATATTTGCTGGCATTGGTTTGGGAATGGCATCTTTATACTTACTGCCAGCAATTGTTGAAAAGTCCTTCGTCAACACTGAAAATATGAAAGAATTCTTGGGAGGATATCGAGCTGCTTTACTTGGCTCTGGCATTCCACTCTTTCCTCTAAAAATTACTCAATTGGTGAACATTTCTTATATTTTTATCCATCAGTTATTGGCGATCGCGATTTTAACCATTATTGCTTTAGTCTTCTGTCGTAAAAATAAGGCAATTATTCGAGAAACTTGGGGTTGGCTTGCTTTTGCGATCGCGATCGCCTTTATGATGAGTTCGCTGTCTACACTGATTTGGCAATCTAGTAGCATGCTACAATCGGTTCAATTTCCTTGGCGGTTATTGCAGCTTTTTTCATTTGTGGGAGCTGCTTTATGTGGGGCTGTAGTTAGCGGTATTCTTAAGCTTCGATCGCCTTTCAAGCTATTATTATCGTTAATTATTATTGGAATTCTTTTACTAAATTTTAGATATTCTTATAAACTTTCCCGTCAATTCATTACTTTGCGAAATCCAGGGAAAGGAAGCATTGCCCATTTAGAGTATATTAAAATAGCCCTTGACGATCCCTATACAGATAAATTGAGAGATGTTAGAGAATATCGCCCTTTACTAAAGGGGGGTAATTCATCTCCTCCCGAACCCCTCATCGGACAACCGCGAGTTTCCCTAAAAAGCGGTAAAGCAGACATCCAAATCGAGCGGTGGGATAGTTACTATCGAAGATTTGAGGTAATAGCCAAAGAGCCTTCAACTATTAGGATACGAACCTATTATTATCCTGCTTGGCATTTATATTTAAATCAAAAATCTCATCCAATTGCAATGGCTAACGATGGAACGATGGAACTGAAATTAGAGCCAGGTTCTCATGAAGTAGAATTGGGCTATCAATGGACTCCTGCGTTTATTGCAGGCATGATTTTAAGTTTTTTAAGTGCTGCGGCCTTAGTTTTTTTGTGGATTAAAAGTTCAAAAATTCAAATCGATAACATGAGGGATAAATTGTAGTGCGGGCAGGATGCCCGCAAGCGATCGATCTCGCTAGAAACTGAGAACCCTAATGACCGTTCCCTGTTTGGGAATATTCCCAGAATTGAGAGTAAGTTTGTTACTATTAATTTTGCTGATATTCATCCCCTCGACTAGCTTTAAAAATTCATCTACAGGAACTAAATCACAGGCGTTTTTATCGGCAGCAGCCGTCAGATATTGCGTGGGAATCATAATTTTAGGGTTGAGGGATTCCATTGCCTGCTTGGCTTCTTGGGGATTATAAGCCTTGGGACCGCCACCAACGGGAATGAGAGCGAGATCGGGATTGCCCATGAGAATTCGCTGTTCTATCTCAATGGGAGCCGCTGCACCGCCCAAATGTAGAATCCTAATACCGCCTTGATTCCAACGCCAAGCTATGTTGTTCCCAAAACGCCGTCCCCCCTCGCGATCGTGAGCAATGCTAATTCCTTGAAACCTGATGCCGCCAATCTCGTAAACGCCTGGTTCGTAGAGTACTTTAGGATTTCCCGGCAATCCTTCAGCCGCCCCTTCATCCCAAAGCAGGCTGCTGACGAGAACCAGATCGGCTTGGACTTTGGGAGGGCGATAGCCAGCCGTACAGCCGATCGCGCGAAAGGGATTGACTAAAATCCGCCTCCCGCCTCCGGTAAATAAAAAACACGTATGTCCTAAGTATTGTACCGTAAGCGAACCGCCGCTTTGAGCTTGTGCGCGATCGCTCCCCCACCCCGAAACCCAAGCGGAACCGCTTGCTGCCAGTAAACTTGCTCCAGCGTAACGGATGAACTGTCGCCGTCTCATGGAAATTTATCCCTCTGTTGCTAGTTGTTAGTTAGAAGATCGCATCTTGCATCTTATCAGTAACAAATACTTAATCTAGCGATTTGAGGAAATTTCGCAACAGTTGTTTGCCCGATCTGGTCAAAATGCTTTCTGGATGGAATTGAACGCCTTGAATGTGGGGATAGTTTCGGTGGCGCAGACCCATAACCGTTCCATCTTCAACCCACGCTGTAATTTCTAGCACCTCTGGCATCGTTTCGCGATCGACGACTAAACTGTGATAGCGAGTAGCCTGAAACGGATTGTCTAATCCTTGAAAAACGCCGACGTTTTGATGGTGAATCTCCGACGTTTTGCCGTGCATTAAAACGGGAGCGGGAACGATTTTTCCTCCAAAGACTTGACCGATGCTTTGGTGTCCCAAGCAAACGCCTAATATTGGTACGGTTGCGCCGAGTTGTTCGATTACCGCTAGGGAAATTCCTGCATCCTTGGGATAGCCTGGACCTGGAGAGATGAGGATCCCATCGGGTTGAAGCTGACGGATGGTCTCGATGTCAATGCGATCGTTGCGATAAACTTGAATATCTGAAGCGACTGGCAGTTCTTCGCCCAGTTCTCCCAAATATTGTACTAAGTTGTAGGTAAAACTATCGTAGTTATCAATAACAAGAATCAATGCCGATCTGCCTTTCTGTTTTTACTTAGAACGTGCCGAGCTGCAAAATTAGGCTAAATAGCGGCGGCAGTAGGATAAAACTGGCTACTAACAAAGCCGCCAGAGCAGAAATGAGAACCGCGCCAGCCGCGCAGTCTTTAGCAATTTTAGCAAGCTCGTGATATGATTGACCGACCGTCAGATCGACGACGGATTCGAGAGCGGTGTTTAATAGTTCTAGTACCATTACCAAGGCGCTGGTTAAAGTCACGATTGCCATTTCTACTGGTGTAATCCTCAAAATAAGCCCCAGACTTATAGCTATCGTCGCGATCGCAGTATGAATGCGAAAGTTCCGCTGAGTGACAAAGGCGTAGCTAACTCCTGCCCAAGCGTATCGAAAGCTAATCAGGAGATTCGGGGCAACTTGCCAAGCGAGTTCTCGCAGCGAAGAAGTTTTTAAGTTATAGCCACCCAAGAAGGGAGATTTAATCATTTGCTTCTCCTTAATGGGAACGGGAAAATAGATCGAGTCAAGTGCTTTGGCGTTGGTCGATTGAGTCATTTGTAAATTATTTGCTTTCATAGAGACCGTTCGTTTTCAAAAGATAAGATTTTCTTTAGATTTCGTTCTATTAAAATTATTAGCTTATCAGCACTAAGACAAAATCCCGATTATTTTCAATAGCGTTTGCTGCTGGGAGAGCATGTTGGCAAGACTATCTTCATCGGGATGATCCCAACCCAACAGATGGAGAAACCCATGAGAGGCTAACCAGGCAAGTTCTACACTTAAGGAATGTCCTTGTTGCTCTGCCTGTCGTTCGGCAGTTTCGATTGAAATAATAATATCTCCAAGGTACAAAGGCTCTAATTCGGAAAATTCTGCTGGCAGTTTAGG
This sequence comes from Pleurocapsa sp. PCC 7327, assembly GCF_000317025.1. NCBI lineage: Bacteria > Bacillati > Cyanobacteriota > Cyanophyceae > Pleurocapsales > Pleurocapsaceae > Pleurocapsa > Pleurocapsa sp. PCC 7327. The sequence continues at coordinate 1,593,392 of NC_019689.1, forward strand.
AAAGTTTACTTCTAAACTCGCAAATGCCAATACATCTGTAGGTCGATCTTGCTGGCGATACTGAGCATTGAGCGCCTGGATTTCTGCATCTGTGGTTAGACGAAGCGATAGTTCGTAGATATCTGCCTCTGGAAGTTCGGGACGCATGACTTCTAGCCAAGTTTGAAACCAATTCGTCCAAGTGTCTGGGGAAATCGGGCAAGCTGCGGATGATTGCTCGAAAAAAACATCCTGCAAATTTACGTCAACTGCTACAGGGGATTTGAGAGAAGATGCCATATCAGTTATCAGCAATCGGTAGAGGCGGGTTAATTGTGAAAATGAGCGCCTTGTTACATAACTACAGACCAAACCCGCCCGTACAGTTATCAGTAGTAAAAATTAACTAAATTACTGACACTCTAAAGAAGAGATTAGCGAGTTAAGTAGGACATGCCGATCAGAAAAGCTAGTAAACCGACGGTAGTCAGGAAAAAGTGTTTCAATGAAATTCCTTTTTTGCGTACCATGTTACGCATAGCGAGTTTGACGTAACTGGGTTCTGGTTCGGTTTGAGCTGTTTTGAGAGTTGGTGCTTCTGACGTTTGAGTAGATGTAGAGGAATCACTCATAGGATTTTGGATTTAAGAAAGTTACTAGAGTTATTAGTTCGATCGCTGCATTTAATGTAACAGTTTATTGCTAAAAATCAAGCAATCTCTTTTTTTATAGTATTCCCAGTTCGTCTATATTTGTTTCTCTCTTAGGGTAGGTGGTTTTTGGGTTGCCCTACTTTATGCCATATCGTAAGTATCTAGGCAAAATTAAATTCACCCCTGAAATGTGTTATTAATTCTGTCTATCTACTTACCCTAATGCGCTCAGAGCATCTCGTTTGCGTTCGAGATGCTCCTACTCTAGATATAGACTACCCCACAATTAGCTTTGTTCTCCTAGCGTGGATTGACGCAAATAGGCTTCGATAAAGGGATTGAGATCCCCATCCATAACGGCAGTCACGTTGTTAGTTTCTACATTGGTTCGCAGGTCTTTGACCATTTGATAGGGATGGAAGACATAGTTACGAATTTGGTTGCCCCAAGCGGCTTCTACCATATCGCCTCGGATTTCTGCGATTTCTTTTGCCCGCTGTTCTTGAAGGATTACCAACAATTTCGCCTTGAGAAGGGCGAGGGCTTTTTCTTTATTTTGGAGTTGGGATCGCTCTTGGGTACAGCGAACGGCGATCCCCGTGGGGATGTGGGCGATGCGAACGGCAGTTTCTACTTTATTAACGTTTTGTCCGCCCTTCCCACCAGCACGAGAAGTGGTGATTTCCAGATCTTTTTCGGGGATCTCTACTTTAACCGCTTCCTCCCCTAAAATTGGCATCACTTCCACGCCGGCAAAGCTGGTTTGTCGCTTGCCGTTGGCATTGAAAGGAGAAATACGAACCAGTCGGTGAGTGCCTTTTTCGCCTTTGAGGTAGCCGTAGGCGTAGCGTCCCTCAAATTCGAGGGTAGCGGACTTGATCCCCGCTTCATCGCCTTCGGAAATGTCACTCACGCGAACTTTATAGCCTTGTTTTTCTCCCCAACGGGTATACATGCGCAGCAACATTTCTGCCCAATCCTGGGCATCAGTTCCACCAGCCCCGGCATTAATAGTTAGGATGGCTCCTTTTGCGTCATATTCACCCGATAAAAGCTGCTGTAGTTCCCAACGATCGAGTTCTTGTTGGAGGTGAATGAGATTGTTTTTGGCTTCTATTGCGAGGGTTTCGTCGGCTTCTAATTCTAGCAGTTCGGCAATGGCTTTAGTATCTTCTAGTTGAGTTTGCCATTGTTGGTATTGCTCTAAGCTGGATTTGAGATCGTTGAGTTCCTGAAGCGTTGTTTGTGCTTTCTCTTGACTATCCCAAAAATCCGGTTGAGCGGCCAATTGTTCTAAATCTTGAATCTTAGCTTTGAGTGCGGGAAGGTCAAAGATAGTCCTGGGTTTTCCCCAGGCGCGAACCAACGGTTTCTATTTCTCGTTTGAGTTCTGAAATTTCCATACTTTCCTAAAAGTTTAGGGTGTTTTTTTATTTTAATCCTTTCTAGGGGTCGTTTTGGAATACGAGGTTTCTGCTGCCGTAAATACGGCTAAAGCTTTGGGGATCGCGCGAAACTTAGCCGGAGTCGAAACGGTCAATTCCCCATCTGTGTTGATCTCTTCGGGTTTGCGCGTATAGATCTCAATTTCTTCTGCTTCAAGCGATCGCACCCACGGCAGATTCTCGTAATCGCCGCTAGGTAAAGTCCATATTAGTGGAAAAATTTGCCACCAACGCTCTATTTCTAAACTATACAAATCCAAGCGGCGATCGTCGATCGCGGCATCTTTGGCGATCGCCATGCCACCTCCATAATAGCGCCCGTTGCCGACTGCAATCTGAATGGTTTTAATTCTAATCGACTCGCCATTGACGCGAATTTCTGCTCGAAAGGGACGAGTTTGACTGAGGACTTGCAAGGCGGTATACCCATAAGCGAGAATTCCCAAGCGGCGTTTTGCTCCTTTCGAGAGTTTCTTGGTGATTTTTACGCTCAATCCCAAACTCGCTACGTTAAAGAAATGTTTGCCGTTGACCCAACCCAGGTCAATATACTTGAGGTTACCAGATGCGATCGCCCGACAAGCTTCTGGAATAGACGGCGGAATTGAGAGAGTACGCGCTAAATCGTTAGCCGTTCCTAGCGGGAGAATGCCTAATGGGAGTTTGGTTTCTACCAAGCTATCGACAACCGCATTTAAGGTGCCGTCCCCTCCACCAACGATGACTAAATCGATCGCATTTTTATGTTTGTGGACTAGCTCAGGAAGTTGCTGAGGATTTTTAATCGGCACGGTAATTAGTTCAAAATCTAGGTCATGTAGAATTTCGACTGCTTTAGCCAGGCTTTTTTGACCCTTGCGAGCATAACGGTTAACTAGCAAGAGCGCTCGTTTAGTCATGAGATTTTGTTAGCGAGTGAGTGAGATAACATTTCTGTTTCTATTTTCTCTCTCTAGAAGCTTTACTGACACTCCCAATCGTTATGAAGCCTTGCCAGTCGTTATTATCTGTTTTGACTGAAGCGCGATCGCTCTATCCTAACTCCTCAGAAAACAAGTCACTGGTGACTTGCTGCAATACTTTTAGTCCTCGCAGAGAACCTTGAATGAGTCGAATAGCCGCGACGGGGTTTTGCAACATCTTCATGGCTAAAGGAAAAGGCTGTAACGAGCCATCAGACCCTATTGCTGGCATAATATTGGGTAAATCTTGCTGGCAGTCGTCGCTGATGACTCGGATTATGGCTAGAGCGATCCCCGCGCGAGCAAGAATCTCTAAGGCTGCATAGCCTTCCATGTCTACTACGTCAGCTTGGCAGATTCGACCTAGATAAGATTTTTCTTGGGCAGACCAAATAACGCGATCGCTTGTCAACCCCTTGACTAAGGTTGCTTTTCCTTGCAGGCGATCGCCAAGCAATTTAGTCAGATAAAAATCGCACTCTCGCCATAAAAGCTTCTCGCTCCTATAACCACAGGCTTGATAAATGACGAGATCTCCTACGCTATATTGGGGCGACAAGCTGCCACACAATCCCATTAGCAAGATGCGAGCCGGCGGCTTATTAAGAAAGTCTTTAGTTTGTTGCCATTTTTCTAAATAGGGCGTTAAAGCATTCACACCTATGGGAATAGGCAATCCTAAAGGTTTCTGCGAATCGATCGATTGCAAACCTCGACAAATTGCTCTATATTCCGTTCCTTGAGGAACGAGAATCCTATCAACGTTGCTGGCGAAGGCGGCTGGTTTTCGAGCGGTTTCCCACATCATTGATTTTTGAGAAAATTTCTTATTTAGAAGGCTGTTTAATGTTATATAAGGAATAGTGAGTTATTAGAAAGATTTCTATGTGGATTCGGAATTGAGACAGGCATTCACTGCCCGCTTTTTTCAGATTTTCTAGCCCTGAGTATCGCTTAAGTATATCCCTGATGGAACAACCAACTATCCTCGATCTCAAAAACGTCACCAAACAGTTTTCAGCTCATTCCACCCCTGCGGTAGATAACGTCAGTTTAACTCTAGAGCAAGGAGATGTATTAGGATTGCTCGGTCCTTCTGGCTGCGGAAAAACGACGCTATTGCGGATTATCGCTGGCTTCGAGCAACCTTCAAGCGGCGCGATCGCTCTTGCCGGACGCACGGTTGCGGGCAAAGGATGTTGGGTGCCGCCAGAGTCGAGAAATACTGGCATGGTGTTTCAAGACTATGCTTTGTTCCCTCATCTAACCATTGCAGAAAACATTGCTTTTGGGTTGCAAAGGAAGTGCGCTCGTCTCTCCAAAGCCCAGATCGAACAACGCATTGCTGAGGTTCTTTTACTGGTAGGACTGACTGGATTAGAAAAACGCTATCCCCACGAACTATCGGGCGGCCAACAACAGCGCGTTGCCTTAGCCAGGGCTTTAGCGCCCCAACCCGCTTTGATCCTATTAGACGAGCCTCTGAGCAATTTGGACGTGCAAGTGCGACAGTACCTCCGCCACGAGATCCGCCACATCCTCAAAGCAGCAGGAACTTCAGCTATTTTCGTCACGCACGACCAAGAAGAAGCCCTTTCCATTTCCGATAAAATTGGGGTAATGCGCCAAGGCAAACTAGAACAGTTAGGTACGCCAGAAGAAATTTATACTCGCCCGGCTTCGCTGTTTGTGGCAGAATTTGTCAAGCAGGCAAATGTTCTTCCAGCCAAGCGCCAGGGAAATACTTGGCAAACAGAAATTGGAGCCTGGGAAATACCGAGTGCAAGCGAATTGAGGGGATTAGATACGGGCGAGTTGACGATCGCTCAAGAGGATATTATCCTCAAGCCAGATGAGACCTCGACGATAAAAATCTGCGATCGCCAATTTTTAGGTCGAGAGTACCGCTACTGTCTAGAAACTGCTTCTGGCAAAAGATTGCACGCTCGTACCGCGATCGACACCCAACTACCGATCGGGATGCGAGTCCAGCTTTCAGTCAGTCCCGAAGCCGCACGGGTTTTTCCCTCGACTGCCCAGATGAAGCCAATTTCTGAGGTGCTTTCTTTTCATTAAAACGCGATCGATCGCTGCATCGAGGAAGTATTTTCGCCTAAAATAAAAATAACTACTTAGTTATTTAATCGATTTTTGAAAGCGACGATCGCTCTCTATGGCAAAGACTTCTTCTAAGACATCTCCCGAACTGCTAGCCCCAGTGGCAGAATATTTCAAAGTCCTCTCAGAAGTGAGTCGTCTGGCAATTTTAGATGTGCTGAGGCAATCGGGAACTATGAATGTCACAGAAATTGCTGAAGCGACTGGTTTGGGACAGGCAAATTTATCGAAGCACTTAAAAGTATTGACGCAAGCTGGATTTTTGTCGCGCCGACAAAATGGAGTTAGCGTTTATTATGAAATTGCCGATCCAGCAATCTTTGAGTTATGCGAGTTAGTTTGCGATCGCGTTAAGGAACGATTGCTAAAACAAGCTCAACAGTTTGAGAAATTTGAGGCTTTTCTATAAACCACTAACTATTGACCATAAATTTTTCCATCAGACAATTAGCAATACGAGCAGCAGCGCCGGGACTTCCCATCCGTCGCCGTCCATTTTGGTTAATTTGCTGCCAGCGATCGGCATCGTCGAGTAAGGATTGAATCTCACTGACAACGTGTTCGGGTTGTTCTACCAGGATAGCAGAACACCCTAAAAGACGAGTTTGAGCTTCAGCAAATGCATAGGTAAATTGCGGTCCCTCGCCAGGAATGATAATAGCAGGTTTACCCAAGCCGACAAACTGTTCCGTTGCCGTTCCCGCCATCGCGATCGCTAAGTCAGCCGCCGACAAACACTCTGCATAGGCATTTTGAGATAGGATTAAGGTTGTACTACCTAGCGTAAACGCTGAAGCATTAGCATCGGAAATCGGGCGAAAATTCCAACCGCGCTCGATGAGAGGCTTTTGAAAAGGTTCGAGGGACAAAGCGGGCGCGATCGCGCCTAAAAATAAAATAGGACGGCGATCGAAGACAGCGATGACACCCGCTATGGCGGTCAAAATCGTTTGCCAATTTCTTTGTGCTTCTGGCATTCTCGATCCGGGGAGCAGGAGAATGACGAGCGAATCCTTCTGACTTTTGGCTGGCGAGCCGCTATTTTGCCAGCTCCAAGTAGATCGACTGACCCATCCCTCGTGGGACGAGTTGATGCCGCACAAATGTATAGGAGCGCGATCGCAGGCTTCAACTTCAAGTCCATCTATCATGGGATTGCCCAGATCGAAAGCAGGGATCGACCATTGTTGTAAAATTTGAGTGGTTAGTGTATCTCTGGGAAATACTGCCTTGCAGCGGCGACGGCTCATTAACCAGCGCTCCCAGGGAAGATATACCGCTCCCAACCAACGTTCTAATCCAGAGGTTGGAGGCAACCAACCGTCTTCATCGCGAAGATAATACTCGGATTTCGCCGTTCCGACAAAAGCATATTCGGCACCGCTCGACCATGCAAATAGTAGAGGCACAATATCGCCCACCGCTAAAATTTTTCCGCCGATTTTTGCCCATCTGCGGACGGTCTTGAATTGCGCTAGCGTCAACTGCAATAATCCGCCTCGAACGTCTCGCCATAGCTGTCGCCCATCCATGTAGATAAATCCTCCAGAAGGCATCTGCTTTACCTGCCCGATCGTGGGAATATTAAGCTGGGAATAGGCGTATCCAGTTCCCACTAGAGGAAATGCCGTTATTTTGGGCGCTCTGGGATGGCGCTGCAATTGTTCTATAATGCGGATGGCGATCGCGTCTTCTCCGTGACCGTTACTTAAGACAAGGAGTTGCATGAATTTAGACTAACAGCTCATTAGGTAGACGGTTTTTTTAAGATAACCGATTCTTCACAGATAGTTCCCATTCCAGTTTTCCGAAGATAAGGAAAATAAGAGTGTGTTTTCCTAAATTAAAATAGTTTTTTTATTGATTTTGCCGCCAGTCGCAATCGCCTCAAACTTATTGAGATCGCTGCTTGGAGAACTTTGTCCTGAAAAATTTATCAGTTTATTTTTAAGAGCCTAAACTTAGGTTGTTTTCATTATCCCATTCAATGAGAATGCAAATGGTTAGGGAACAACAGTGGACAGATTAGCATTACTAGATATAGCTTCCTAACATAGTCTTTGACTGTCAAGCTGGCTGGTAATGCTAATTGTTTCCTTGGTAGGACAACGCCAAATGAGATAAGCTCGACAGAAGAAAATTCTTTCTCATTGGCAAAACCTATGCATGCACTTTCAATTCCGACTTGGGTTATTCACGTTTCTAGCGTTATTGAGTGGGTTGCCGCTATTTGGCTCGTCTGGATTTATGGAGAAGTAACTGGCAATCGATACTGGTGGGGATTATCCTGGGCAATGTTACCTGCTTTGCTCAGTGCCATGTGTGCTTGTACTTGGCATTTCTTCGATAATGCCAGTTCGTTAGAATGGCTAGTAACGCTACAAGCTTCAATGACCGTGGTAGGCAATTGCACTCTGTGCGCCGCGGCTTGGTGGATTTGGCGTTCTGCTAGTGGGGGGCGATCGCAGCAAGAATAGTTAACAATAGTAGTCGAAAAAAAATTCCTGTGATGCTCTCAAAAGATACGTTATTTGCCCTTTCCCTCTTTCCTTATCTAGGATTTTTGTGGTTTCTGACTCGTTCTAAACAAACCCCGCGTTTGGCTTTAATTGGATTTTATGCTCTGTTGGTTTTTGTCGGCGTTACCATTCCAGCAGGAATTTATGCCAAAATTCACTATGGCAAGGTTTTAGCCAATGTGGATTGGTTGCACGGCAGTGCGGAATCTTTGTTAACTATTTCTAATATTTTGGTCGTGCTGGGGTTTCGGCAAGCAATTGTCGATCGCAAACGCGCGTCATAATTAGTTCAAAGTTCAAAGTTCAAAGTTCAAACTAATTCTCAACTCGCTCCCATTTTCATACTTAAATCTAACCAAGTAGAACGAGTAATGGGAGCGCTGCTGGAGATATAATCTACCCTGGTTTCTGCCACCCCGCGAATATTATTTAAAGTAATATTTCCAGATGCCTCGATCTTTACCTTGTCATTTCGTGCGCGGATCGACTGTACCGCTTGCTTCATCTCCTCGATCGTCATGTTATCCAACATGATAATATCCACGCCGCCTGCGAGAGCAGCTTCAACTTCAGCGATGCTGGTTGTCTCTACTTCGATTGTTAAAGGATAAGGCATCGTTTTGCGAACTGCCGCGATCGCTTCTCTAATACCTCCAGCCGCTGCGATATGATTGTCCTTAATCATAACCGCATCGTCTAATCCCATGCGGTGATTGGCAGCGCCGCCGACTTGGGTGGCATACTTTTCCAAAATTCTCAATCCTGGCGTTGTTTTGCGCGTATCGACTAACTGAGTCGGTAAATCCGCGATCGCGTCTGCATACTGTCGGGTTAGCGTGGCAATGCCACTGAGACGCATGGCTAAATTGAGCGCTACTCTTTCCCCCATCAGTAAAGCATCCGTCGCGCCTTCGATGCGAGCAATTACCTCTGCGGGTTTAACTGCTTGGCCTTCTGCCACTAGGGGAACGAAATTTACCTGGCGATCGAGTAACTGAAATACTCTGGCGGCGACTGGCAATCCTGCAATTATGCCGGCTTCTTTAGCAATCCATTCTGCCTTTCCTGCTGTAGCCGTTTGCGGGAAGATTCCTTGCGTCGCGCGATCGCCCCTACCAATATCTTCCAACAACCAGCTTTGCAACAGTCCCTCTAATACAATCGGCGGCGGCAGTACGGCAATTGAATGTTTCATCTCAGTAAATTATCGTTTCTGAAAGTTGCGCTTCAAGTTAAAATAAAGCTTTTTCAGGCGAAGATCGAGCGATAAACCTCGGCGCGTTTGGATGACGATGGTTCCGGCAATTCTGTCGTGAAAAGCTTGGTTGAGTTCTTCATCGGCAAAAGCCACGCCACAGTCAGCCAGCAGAGGAGAGACTAGCAATAGCATCGACAATCCATTGACAAAATTAATTTCTAAGCCATACACCGCCAGCATCGCAGCCAAGCCAACAATTCCTTCCCGTTTTGCCAAGGCTAGCAGTCCGGGAATTTTGTTAAAACGCGGATCGATGACTTTCATATCCAGCGCATAGCGACCGAGACTTTGACCTTTATTTTTTTCGACGACTAAAACCCGCACGACAAACCAGCCGACTAGGAACACGAACCACTGTATGATATCGGGAAAGAAGGAACTCAACAGCCAAACCGCAACAAAATCGATTAAAAAAGCAGCGACTCGCCGCTCGATCGGAACTTTGGGATATCGTCTCTCAGGCATTTGCTCGGTCTTAATCAGCATGGTGCAAGAAGTAGGGACTTCGCTCCCTTGTTATAGCAAGAAATGATAACTTTTATACTTCTCTACTTTACCTTGGTTGACTGACAAAACTCTTGAAATCGTTGACTTATCTTAGGTTGGTGTTGAGCGATAGTAAAACCCAACTTCGCAGGCGCGATCGCCAAGAGAACGGCACATCCAAATGACCAAATGACTCAACCGGACGATCGGCAAACCGATCTATCTGAGTAGACATCTCTAAAACAGGCTAAGCTGTACGGGAGAGGATTCTAAGCAATCCCATGGCAAGGGAGGAATGTTTACGCCTTGCCGTTCGAGCAGTTGCTGAAAATAACGCGCAGTGAAAGGCGATCGCTCCTCTAGCGGACAATGTACGAAGAAATAGATTTCTGTGCCTTGACGCAACCAGCGATCGACTTGCGTTACCCATTCTTGAAGAAAGGATTGGTTATACTCTTGTTGCGGGTGGCTGATGAAGCGAACTAAACTAAAATTTGCCGTCAGGCAAGGTTGCAAGGGCACTTTGGGTTTGCGCCTCTCGGAAGCAAGCTGCGGATCGTCGGGACAATCGTAGATCGGACGAGTATCTAGCAACACTCTTCCCACCCCCAATTTTTCGAGAAGATTGTTTAATTGATTAGCATGGGAGTCTTCAAACCAATCGAGATGGCGGACTTCTACAGCTAAAGCTTTGGTTTCCTTAACTAGAGATTTGAGAAAAGCGTTCAAATCTTCTAGCAAGTCGGGACTGTAACTGGGAGGTAATTGGAGAAAAACAGATCCGGTGCGCTCGCCTAAGTTGCTAATTCGCTCCAAAAACGCGATCGCGCCTCCAAGCGAGGGCATGAGTAAGCCATTGTGCGTAATCTCTCTGGGAAGTTTAAGACAAAATTTGAAACTAGCCGGAGTTTCAGTCGCCCAACGTTCTATGGCAGTGGCTTCAGGTACGGCATAGAATGTTGTATTTCCCTCAACCGTCGTCAAGCGCTGGCTATAGAGGCGCAGAAAGTTTTTAGACTGAGTTTTTGGCGGGTAAAAGTTTCCTATCCATCCTTTGTACGACCAAACCGCACAACCTAGATAAAAGTTCATCAATCTATCGCGATTCTCAACACCTCTCTAGTCTCTCGCAAGACAAAGCAGATGCGATCGCCAAAAAGTTATATCGATTACCTAAATGTTTGCGGAAGATGATGAGAGAGGGGAGTGTAGAAAGTGGGTGCGGAGCACCTCATGTCTCGATCGCGAACCTGCTTTAGCGAGCAAGATGCTCGCACTACCGATGATAAATTTGCCAAAATGGGATGCTCCCAGTGTTGAATTTCCCAAAGGGGTTGACTTCGACGGAAATCAAACCGGACTGACCGCCTCATTATGTACGACCCTTAGCGCCTTAGCTTCTGCTGCATCGGTTAGCGCCGCATCGCGCAGTTGCTCGCGCAGGTTGGGCATTACGGCAAGCGCTCTCGTCCAATCGGGAATCTGCGCCCCAGCAGGATTGGAGAAATAGTCTTCTCCGGCTTCGGCAATGACCTCCTCGAACAATTCGGTAGTCACTTCTTCTTGGTGGCGACCGAATTCCAGGTTATTGACCCGCGCATCGACAAAGTACTGGCGCGTATAGTCTTGAGCTTGCCGACGGAATTTAATGCGCAAGGAATGGAGGTGTTCTCTCGTCAGTACGACTTGCTCGGTTTCTGTCAGGGTGCGCAAGAGGGAACGAAGGATATCCCGACACATTTTTTGCAATCCTTCTTGCGTCGAACTGCCGACCGTCTGATGCTTATGGTCGAAAACGCCCAGATCTATCTGGGCAATGCGTTTCTGGGCAACGTTGCGATAAACCTCTGCCAACAAGCCAACTTCTAAACCCCAGTTGCTCGGAATGCGAATATTAAGCGCCAGATCGCCGTTCATGGCAAACTCTCCCGACAGGGGATAGCGAAAGGCATTGAGATAGCGCAGATAATTCTGATACCCAAGAAGTTCGGTTAAGGCTGTTAGCAAGGGCGTGACAAAAAGACGCATTACTCGACCGTTGAGCTGGCGAGATTCGCTGCCGATCCGAGCGTAATAGGCTTTATTGAAGGCAATGCCAAATTCTTTTTCGAGAAGGGGATAGAGAAGTTTGAGCGGATAGGAACGCTCGTAGGTAATGATATCTGCATCGTGGAGGGCGATCGCTTCTGCTTCTAGGGTGGCTACGCCCAATCCCAGCCACACGGCGCGACCTTTCCCTTTAAAACTAGATAAGTCTAAAGCGCGATCGCCTAAAGTTTCCAGAATGCGAGTTACCCGCTCTCCATTCTCCCAAATGACTGCCGTCGGTTGCGGCAATGAGTCAAAAAACTCTACTGCTTTTGCATATTGGGCGATCGTATTAGCATACAAGCAGACCACTACTTTTTTAACAAAAGCACACTGACCGAGGTGGTCTCTAATGCTAGCTAGCGCAGGTCTTTCTAATTCTTCGTAAAGCGCTGGGATGACGACTGCTGTTGGAGCCTGTTCGCTGAGTCGAATCAATTTTTCTTCCAGGAGTTCCAAGTCGCATCCAAAATCGTGAATAGTTGTGATTAACTCCTGCTTATAGTCCATATCCGCCTTGATTTATTCAGTAAATTTAAGGCAACCGTAAAGTTAACCTGAATAATTTTTGCACGAGTTGCACTAATTGCCGTGTCTGCTTTGATACCAGTCTTGAAATAGAGTTTACAAAGCAACTTCGGTGAATTTTCCTCTCGATCGAGGTAACGTTCGAGCAACTCTTCAATAGTAATACACAAAGCGGATGCCAAGTAGCGAAAATGGATTTTGAAAAATTGCGGGAGAAGTAGAAGTATAGATAAAATTTGCTATTCCCAACGGGCTAAAAATAGCGATCGCGAAAAAAGAGTTGTTTATTAGACCTCCAGCAAAAGTCAGAGTAAGTTAGGTAAAATAAAACCAAATTACAATTCGAGTTATGACTTACTCTCAAGTAAAAATTTAAAACCGACAGAGTTTAAACGGCTTTGTGGAGTATATCCAGAGACGTTTAAAGAGATGGTAAAAGTTCTAGAAGCCGAAAAAGTCTTACAAAAAAAACAGGACGACCAAATAAATTAAGCGCAGAAGACCAAATCTTAATGACTCTTGAATATTGGCGAGAGTATCGCACCTATTTTCATATCGGAACTAGCTGGGGAATAAACGAGACAACGGCTTTACGAATCACCAGAAAAGTAGAAGATATTTTAATGAAATCGGGACTTTTCAATCTGCCTGGGAAAAAAGCTGTTCAACCCCAAAATACAGAAATTGAAATTGTCGTAGTAGATGTAGCAGAACATGAAATAGAAAGACCGAAAAAAACAAAAAGCTTACTACAGTGGTCGGCAAAAGTGTCACACGATAAAATCGCAAGTTTTAGCTGACGCAAAAACGAGACAAATTCTTTGTATTGCTCATGAGAAGGGAAAAAGTCATGATTTTAAGATTTGGAAAAATAGTAAAATAGGAATCGAACAACAGATAGAATGTTTGGCTGATAAAGGATATCAAGGAATTCAGAAACTTCATCCCAACAGTAGAATTCCCAACAAAAAAAGCGCAATCAACAGTTAAGTCTAGAGCAAAAGAAGTTTAATCGTAAGTTAGCAAGTGAAAGGATTGTAATTGAAAATATTCATCGCAGTCTAAAAATATTCAGAATTCTTTCAAGTCGATATCGCAACCGAAGAAGACGGTTTGGGTTGAGATTTAATTTGATTGCTGGCATTTATAATTATGAACTTCTTTCCCACTCCAATTATGCGATCGCGTAACACTTTTGCAGGAGGTCTATTGTTTTATTTCTATCCCTCCGATCGCAAAAACCGCTATAAAACTGGCGAAGTTAAACTCGGCAAAACCGTAAAAACAGAAACCGCGCGTTGCCGTTTTATGATTTGACGATCGCGCCGAAATCCGCCAAAACGCGAGCGTGATTGCGAAGCAACCCCAACAAATTAAGCCGATTTTGCCTAATTTCTGGGTTTTCGTCCATCACCAACACGCTTTCGGGGCCGTCGAAAAAGTTGCTAACCGTCGGGGCAATTTTTGCCAAAGCATCGACTAGCAATTGATAATTGCGATCGGCTTGTGCGGCTTTGGTTTGCGGAACTAATTGGACTAGGGCATCGTAAAACGCTTGTTCCGAAGGCTTCTCAAATAATTCTGGACGCACGACTGCCGCCGGATCGAGTTGTTGCTTGTCCAAATCGCCTTTGACAGCTAGACGCGCGGAACGGTTGACGGTTTCGTAGATGGCATCGAGCAAACCATTTTGACGAATCGATTGGAGGAATTGAGCGCGATCGCGCACATCTAACAAATCTCTCAATGCCCTTTCCGTATACTCTGGATCGTCTTCTCCTAAGACTGCATTCACCAAATCATAATCGATCTTTAAGTCGTCTTCGAGTAACGTGTGGATGCGCTGAATAAAAAACGCTTGCAAAGGTGCGAGAGGAGATTTCTTATCGGGATGCGCCGTGACAAAATCGGCTGCACCTTGTTCGAGCAATTGTGCCAGATCGAGCGGCAACTGCGCGTGCCAAATAATATTGATCGCTGCATTTGCCGCACGACGCAAGGCAAAGGGATCGGATGAACCCGTCGGGAGCATTCCCAAACCAAAAATACTCACTAGCGTATCGAGGCGATCGGCGATGCCAACCACCTGTCCAGTCAGGGATTCTGGCATTCTGTCTTCTGCGGTTCGCGGTAAATAATGCTCGAAAATTCCCTGGGCAACGCTTTCCGACTCCCCGCTGACGAGGGCATATTTTTGTCCCATAATCCCTTGCAATTCCGGGAATTCGTAGACCATTTGCGTCACTAGATCCGCTTTACACAGGGTAGCCGTACTTTCAATCTCGCTGCGCTGTTGCGGGGTGAGATCTAGCTGTTCGGCAATCTGCTGGGCAATTTCGATAATTCGGTCTACTTTGTCGCGCATCGTGCCCAACTCGTCCTGGAAGGTGACGTTGGCGAGTTCGGGTAAGTAGCTTTCGAGCGGTTCGTCGCAATCAGCTTGATAGAAAAACTGCGCGTCGGCTAATCTAGCTCGAATCACTCGTTCGTTTCCCGCCGCAATAATCTCGGATTTGGCTGGGTCGCCGTTGGAGATGGTAATAAAATTGGGCAGAAGAGAGTTATTGGGATTGTTTGAAGCAACTGGGAAATAACGCTGATGAGCGACCATAACTGTCGAAATCACTTCGGCAGGCAGATTTAAAAATTCAGCGTCAAATTTCCCGACTACGGCGGTGGGATACTCTACCAGATTGGTCACTTCGTTTAATAAATCGCTTGGGATATATGCCTTACCGCCTATCTGCTGCGCGGCAGTTTCGACTTGCTGCTGAATTTTACTGCGACGGACGGCTGGATCGACTTCGACATAAGCAGAACGCAAGCATTTTGGGTAATCTGAAGCTTGAAGAATGGTAACGGGTTCGGGGTGTAAGATGCGGTGTCCTTGGGAGACGCGATCGCTTTTGATAACCGTCGAACCGTTTGTTAATTCGATCGGTAAAATCTCTTTATCCAATAAAGCTACCAGCCAGCGAATCGGTCTGGGAAAGCGCAAATCGCCATCGCCCCAGCGCATAAAACGCCTTCCTTCCAAGCTTGTAATCCATTGAGGTGCGAGTTCTTGTAAAATTTCGGCGGTTGTCCGTCCGGGAATTTTTTTCTGTACGAAGACAAAATCTCCCTTGTCGGTTGGTTTGACGAAGAGGTCTTTTACGTCCACCCCTTGTTTGTTGGCAAAGCCTTCGGCGGCTTTGGTCGGTTTTCCATCCTTAAAAGCGGCTGTTGCGGGAGGTCCTTTGATTTCTTCTTCGCGATCGCCTTGTTTGGTTGGAAGTCCTTTAATCAATATTGCCAGACGGCGAGGAGTTCCGTAAAGCGCGATCTCCTCTGAGTTTAAAAATTGCTCCTCTAGCTTTTTGGGAATTCTCTCCTGCCACTGCTCTATCGCTGTATCGACAAAATCTGCTGGTAATTCTTCAACTCCGACTTCCAATAAAAAATCAGGCATAGGTTATTTCTATAATCTTGCTTTGAGGTTACACTCTCTTATATCAACAAATCCCTACAATCTAGCGTTGGTAAGGTTCGATACAAGACTTTTCGAGACTCGGACAGGTACAATAAAAGTAACATAACCCAATCGTTTATTGATTTGTCGGGTACGCGATCGCTCTCTTGCCATTCTCTCGGCGCGAGCGAACTCGATGTGTTTCCGTCCACTTTATTGCAATCCTCCCGCTCTAGTTCATGCTTCAAGATCCCCAAACCATCCGCTACTATCAAAAACTCACCGATTCCATGGTGGATTTGTGGAACCGAGGTTATCGCTATGACGAAATCCGCCTATATTTGGAGGGTTACTTTGCTTGTCTGCGCCATACAAACGTTCTCGAACCCTATCAAATTCATCGACTAGAAGAGGATGCTTTTCGATATTTTTACGACCCCTCGAACTTCGAGCTACCGCTTCCCGAACCAGAAACCGATTATTATTAGGGTAGGCAGAGAAAGCCCACCCCAAAGGCTGGTTTTCTTAGGAAGCTAAAGCGACCTCAACCATTTGTTGCAATTCGCCACTTTGATAAAGCTCGATCGCGATATCCGAGCCGCCAATAAACTCCCCATTGATATAAATTTGGGGAATGGTCGGCCAATTAGAATACTCTTTGATGCCTTGACGAAGATCGGCATCTTGCAAAACATCTACAGTTTCGTAGGGAACGCCCAAGACGTTGAGAATCTGCACGACGTTGTTAGAAAAGCCACATTGAGGCATCAATTTCGAGCCTTTCATAAACACGACGATTTTGTGGCTATTGACGATTTGTTCGATCCGCTCTTTGAGTTCTGGTGTCATAGACCGTAATAGAGTTTTCTGCTCAAAAGACTACAAACAGACGACGAGACAAAAATGATTGCTTTAGGAGAACTAGGAGATTTTTGTCAAGCAATACTCCTTAAATTTTAACTCAGACGGGTTGACCCTCAGCTTGCCATGCTTGGGGAGTGTAAGTTTTTAAAGCGAGCGCGTGAATTGCCTCTGATGCCATTGCTTCTTGCAAGGCGCTATAGACTAGCTGATGCTGTTTGACGCGCGTTTTGCCTTCAAACTCGGCAGACACGACTACCGCTTCCAAATGGTCGCCGCCGCCAGTCAAATCTCTAACAAATACCTGAGCGCCGGGCAATTTAGCCTGAATCATTTCTTCAACTTGTTTAAGACTAACCATCTTAATTTCGACACAACAACTTAATTTAGTTTATTTGACTTAACTAATACTATCGAGGATAAATCAACAGTATTTTAATTCCTTTGTGGATTACCTGGTAGGGGATTGTCTTGCTGGGGACTGCCTTGTTGTGGTTTAGGCGCGGTACGGGTTGAGGGGGAGAAGGGCGATTCGACAAACCCCAGTTCGTAAAGTTGTTGGTAAGCTTTCTTCCCCAAGTCGCTAGTCGGATTTTGAGAACGGATGACTTGTATTAGGAGGGGAACGGAGAGTTCTGGTTGATTTTGCGCCCGATGAACCAGGGCAAGCTGATAGGTGGCTTCGTCGCGCATTTGTCCGCTTTTGAGGGCGCTACTTCTTTGCGCTTCGTAAACTTGGCTATCAATTCCCGAAAAACTATTAGCGAGCTGTAAATGAAAATTAGACAATTGATTAAAAATTTTCCGAGCTTGTTGTAGCTTGTTGACTGCTACCTCGTATTGCTCCGAGCCGATGGCTTGATTGGCTTCATTCATTAAGCGCTGTGCGCCTTGAAAACTGAGGAGACTATTTGGCTGAGCTAAAGGACGAAGATCGCCTTGACCTTGTTCTGTCTGCTGAGGGGGAACTTGAGCCTGGATAGGCACTGCAATTGCCAAAGCTACGATCGAAGAAAAAGCGAGCGAACTGCTACAGCTAAGAAAATGTGTATTTACCATGACATGACTCTACTACTAGCTCGTGCGAGCAACTCAAGTTTTTTGCTTGAGGTATATTAGCATCTGTCTATACCGTGTTAGCAGTTTTAGGCGCGATCGCTTGTTGCCAATCTTTTTTCTTCGCTCTTGCGATCGCAAGTCAAGGTTGTGTTTATCATAACTGCTCTCGCATTTTTTGGTACTCTTGTAGCTGTTGTTCGAGCTGTTGTTGATACAATTGTTGCAGTTTTCGCTGTCGTTCGAGCTGTTGCTCGATCTGTTTCTCTTGCTGCTCCTTTCGTTGCTTCATTTGTTCTAGTAACTTCTGCCTTTGCCGCTCTTGTTCTTCAAGAAATTTTTCCCGATACAGTCTTTGGCGTTCTTGTTGTTGTTCGTATTGTTTTTGCGCCTGTTCGTTAACCTTTTGTTGGATTTCTGTTTTGAGAGCGGGGAGCGATTTTAGATCGTTGCCCAAAAAAGTGCTGGTTTTGAGAAAATTATAGTTAAATTGCCGAGAAGTCAGGACACTTTCTCTAGGAAGCATGCGAAAACCATTATTGACATTAATTGCGCCGAAACTGTTGATGGTTTTAGCAACGTCGGCAACAGCAGGATTTACATTCATCTGTTCTAGAGAAGCAGAGAGGTCGTTTTTCGGCATTAGGGCGAGTTCCGAATCGAGCATTGGCATACTTAGCTGTCTTATTGAGAGTACTTGACTTCCCAAAGGCTTGGGGAAAGCCGTTTGATTATTGGCATTAAAAAAGACCGAATCAGTCGGTCTTTTTTGAAGCTGCGATGATGACTCAAAAGCATAAATTCCCTTATCGATATCGGCGTATTTGACTTGGGGCAGTATAGGAACGCTAGCTGGCTGGCTGGTCGATTTAGTTCCCTCTAAGTTCAGTTGTCTAAATGCTTCAATAAGAGAGCTTACTGATAAAGATTTTTGGGCTTCGTTGTCTTGGGAGCGATTAGAAGCATAAAAATTATCAATGATTAAATCCACCTGGTCAACTTGAGTAGTAAGATTGACGATTTCTTCTACCATCGATTCCCAAGTCTCCCGATCGCCTTCAAGAGAATTTTCAACTTTTAATAACGAGCCAAATAATAATGAACTCTTGAACCCAAAAGAGAGAGAGGCTCCTAAAGTTTGATAGCAAGGAAATATGAAGTAAGTTAATAAAGTTATTTTGATGAGAGATCTTGCTCGTTTGAGAGAATCCTGTTGGATAGACATGGCAATTCGATCCGATTTTTGCTTTGAATCATATCAAAGCTAAATTAAAAATTAAAGTTCTATGCAAACAAGTTTACATATTATAGGCTTTATTTAGCAGCTTTTTTCTAGCAGTTTAATATTCTAGCGACGATCGTGGCGATCCGACGCGAGGCTCCCGACTGACCGCGTACCATCAGCAGGCGATCGCGCATTCGCTCCAGCCTCTCTGGATTGTCTAAATAATCGAACACCAGCCGAGCTACCTCTGCCGCTTGCAATTCGCCCACTAATTCGGGCACGATCTCTTCTTCCGCCCATTTATTAGGCCAAGCAAAGAGACGACCCCGTTTCAAAACGAGCCAATTAATTGCCTTGGCGAACGCAGATCCCAATAGGGGCAAATTCGCCAGCATCCCAGGAATTCCATCCCAACTGCGCATTGCATCTAGCTGTTGCGTCGGCAGCAGAACGAGCATGGGAATACCTAACGCGCCCAGTTCGGCGGTATTGGCTCCCACGGTGGTCAGAACTAGGCAGCACTGACAGAGAAAATCATGGGCGGGGAACTGAGTTATCAGCTCGATTGGCACCCCGGCAGAGGTTTTGAGAACTGGGTTTTCAGACGAGTCGGGAGAAGGCATTAGCAATTGGGCGCTAACGCCTCCTAGTTTGTTAAGGATGAGATTGCTGCTGGGATCGGCATAGGTGGCGAGTGTCGGTAAATCCAGCGTGGGAGCAACGGGAAGAATGAAGCGGGTTTGCGGGCGTTGGGCGGAGATCTGTTGCGCGATCGCCAGACACAACGGCACTCCCTGAGAGAGTTTGGCTGCTTTAGAACCGGGAAGAAGACCGATGGTAAGGGGAGGGGGGGAGTGTGGGGAGTGGGGGACTCCGAAGAAATTTACTTCCGAGTTTAGACTTCCGGATTCTGCCTTCTGCCTTCTGCCTTCTACTACGTCTGCCATTAAATCGCCGACTACTGTCAATTTATGACGATATTGGGGCGGAACTTGGGAAAGCATTGAAGGCTGTCTGACGCAGAAGCGATCGATCCAGCGATACCAACGCACCTCCCATTCGGCGTAGACGACGGTGCGATAGCCCAGACGCTTGCCAATAATGGCTGCAAAAGCTTGGTCGCCGCCGAGGAAGATGACGGCTCCAGATTTTCGCCAATCCCAATTTTCGTGGGTTTTCCCCCACAGTAAAAAAGGAAAAAAATGCTCTGGCGGTTGGACGCGATCGACTTCAGGATAGCTGCGAACGAGCGCGGCTTCTTTTCCGGTGGCATTGGAACAGGGAGATAGCACCACCGATATTCTAAGTTGCGATCGCTCGTCGCCCAATTGCTCTCGTAGCGCCCTGACGACGGGACGCACCCAGGTGGCGATTTCTCCCGGTCCGTTGGAGAGAATGAGGATATCGACTGGCGAAATAGTCATCAGTTGCGATCGCCTAAAACGAAAAAGGAATTGATAAACCGACTCCTACCCCTAGCTCGTCTTGGTCGCGCACCCTCAGTTGATGCCAGCTAGAAGACCCAACGCAGTTTGTTAAATATAGCTCTAATTTGGGGCTATTGCCATTCTTATTTGGCTCAAGTCCGAGCAAAGCTGACGGATCCCACCTAATGCCAACAGACCAAGGAATGACATTTTTTCGTTCGTCGCCCAGGAAGGCATTGCCAGGATTGACAAAATTAGCTCCGATTTCACCAATAAAACTAAAATCGCGGGAAAGCGGGAGCGAACCTCCTAGAGTAAAACCCGCAATTTCGGTGCCCAGTCGCTGGGCATAACCCCAAACGGGAGTAAACCAAACGGCAGCGCCGCCATCGAACTGGTAGTGGAGGGGCAGTGAGAGGGTGACGAGATAGAGTTGACTTTCTGCGCCGCTGTCTCCTTGGAAAATTAGGGGAACCTCTTTTGATAAACCGAGATTGTCAAATTCATTGCGATCGTTGGCGCGGAAATTGGCGAACGGCTGATTGGTCAAGCCATAGGTTCCGGCTAAACTCACCGTAAAAGGAGCGCCATCTGCCTGATTGAGCAGCCGAACTTTACCGCTAAATCCCTGTTCCGACTCATCTACCTCGCCAAAAACGTAATCCAGATACACGCCCACTTCTAAATCTTTGAGCAGACCATAACGCAACGAAGTGAGAATGCCCTGACTGCCTCCTTGTAAGTTGAACAAGAATTTTCCGCTCGGCAAAGTTCCCCCATCGAAAAACCCCAATCCATCGGTAGTAATACGCGTATCGGCTTCCGGATTGGATTGTCCGAAACTGTCGGCATAGCGGCGGTTGGCACCGATGAAGTCGGGCATAAAGACGAGCGCCGCGCCCAAAGCCATCAAGTCTCGATCTGCGGTCAGGGAGAGAGAACCGACGCTGCCTTGGGCATTGGAGACAAAAACATCGAGACCGATGCGAGGATTAACCAGGTAGCGCAAGCCGACATTATAAGCTATGGCTTGGTCTGGTTTGCCAGACTCTCGGCTAATGCTGTTGTTGCCAGCGACGGGAATGAAGGCATCTCCCCAAAGAATTATCCGAGAACCGAAGCGATAGGAAACTGCTCCCGTAAAACCCAAAGTCGTGCCAAAAGAACCTGGGTCGTCGATTGGAGGACGACTGTAGAACATGGCGTTTTCCCCTGGGAAAAAAGCTAGCGTTGGGGAAATGGTAAAGCGCAGGCGATCGTCAATCGTAGCGGTAAAGGGAAACTGAAGACCGACGACTAAATCTTCGGTATCTCTCTTCTCGACGAGTCTGCTGTCTTGGAGAGAGGAAAAAATAAAATCTCTATTGCCCCAAGAGAGGGAAAGAACGCCGCTTAGAGCTAGCGTACCGGATGAATTTTCCCAAAATTGTTGCTTGAGATCTAGCGACAATTCTTCGTCTGAATCTAGGATGGCAATAAAATCGCCCTGACGAGCTGGAGAAGCGCTATCTACCCTTTGGTATTCAAAGGTCAGTTCTGTGTTGTCGGTAATGCCCCAACTAAAACCAAGATTGGGATAGGCTCCAGTATCTGCGTCTAATAACCCACTCTTTACATACTCAGGAAGAAAGTAGAGGCGATTGCGAAAATTGAAGACGAACTCTCCTTGACTTAAATGCTCTGCTGTCGGTTGCATCGGCGAGATCCGAGTCAGAGGACTATCCGTTTCGCTTGCCCTAGGGGAGTCGTTTTCACTAGATTCAACAGTCCTTTGTGGGAGAGACGGGAGATAATTCTGTGCGATGACATCGCCACTGGAATTAGCTAAAATGGGAAAAGTCTCAGGGAAGGGGGAGATGGCAAAAACGACCGATGGTTCTGGCTTAGCGGGAAAGGATGGACTCGGCGAGCTGGAAAAATCAGACCATTGAAAGGTTGCCCGAGCATCTGTTTTTCTCTTATCTAACCATTGGGAAATTGCGAGCGGTCTATCGTTGCGATCGCCCGTTTGGTTAGGAAAAGTCAAAGGCGCTACGGGAGTTGGTTGGGGACTGGCAACTGCTTCACTGCCAATCCCACCGACCACTGCGATCGCTAGATTGGAAAGAATAAGCGTTTTAGTTGGCATTATCGAGCAAAGCTCTACTTTAGTTGTTAGATGTCGCCGCGTTGCGAACTGTTCCGCTCTTTATCGATAGGAACAATCCAAATTAGCAGCTATCTTAGAACATGAAACCACAAAAAAACGATCCCCCATGGCCCATGGATAAATGGGGAGACAATTAACTACTAACCAATGACCAATGACGAATTTTTTTAGGGACAAGGGAAAAGGGGAAGGGGGAAAAATGAAAATGTTCTTTGCCCTTTCCCCTTTCCCCCAATCCCAATGACCAATGACCAATGACTAATTCCCAATCCCCGAATCGCTTATCTGGCTTATCTATACTTCGGCTTTATCTGCTTGTGCCGACTCGGAAGCTTTAGCAGCAGACTTTTTCTCTTCCAGTTTGATGGTCAAATAGCGAATTACTTCGTCGCTCAGGCGCATAGCTCTCTCTACAGGAGCCACTTGGGTTCCATCTCCTGTATAGTTCACTTGGACGTAAGTGCCATCTTGATGTTTTGCGATCGGATAGGCAAGTCGTCTTTTTCCCCAAATTTTAATCTGAACGTCTTCTGCTTTTTGCTCGATTAATAAATCTCGATATTTATTAACTACTTGCTGCACCTGCTCTTCTGTTAAGTCTGGACGCAGGATATAAACTAATTCGTAACTGTGACTCATCCAATTAATCTCCTTATGGACATGATGGCTTCTTTGTCAATAGCTAGACAAAACCAGAGACTGTTTGATATCTAGCTTTAGGTAAAGAAGCAAGGGATTTCGATCGTATCATTTCTTTGCTGCTAATCGCCAGTCACCCAAATTTATCAATTACCTAACCCAATTTTCACAGCTATGGCGCAACGCTACGTTCGAGTCAAAACTCCTCAAGGGCAAACCTACTATGGATTGCTCAATCTCAATCGCAGTGTCGAGGTTCTCGACGCGCCCCCGTGGTTGGGAGGACAGTCTAGCGATCTGACTTTAGAACCAGATAGTTACGAACTGCTTGCGCCTTGCGCTCCTTCCAAAATCGTCGCCGTGGGGAAAAATTATCGCAATCACGCGGCGGAAATGGGAACTGCCGTCCCAGAAGAACCCCTCTTGTTCCTCAAACCTCCTACAACCGTCACGGCTAACGGTCAACCGATCTTTTATCCCAAGCAATCTCAACGAGTTGACTATGAGGGAGAATTAGCAATAGTCATCGGCGATCGCGCCAAAGACTGTACCCTAGAACAGGCACTGAGTAAAATCTGGGGCTATACCATTGCCAACGATGTTACGGCGCGCGACTTGCAGAGCAAAGACGTTCAATGGACGAGAGCTAAAGGATTTGATAGCTTTTGTCCCCTCGGACCTTGGATCGTTCGCGAGTTGAGTGCGGGGGCGCAGTTGCAAACCTTTTTAAACGATGCTGCCGAACCGCAACAATCCGCGCCGATTAGTGATATGGTATT
Organism: Pleurocapsa sp. PCC 7327; assembly: GCF_000317025.1. Lineage (NCBI taxonomy): Bacteria > Bacillati > Cyanobacteriota > Cyanophyceae > Pleurocapsales > Pleurocapsaceae > Pleurocapsa > Pleurocapsa sp. PCC 7327. Next base: position 1,617,015 of record NC_019689.1, read on the forward strand.
CTCGCCAGAGTTTTTAGTGTCCTATATCTCCCAAATCATGACTCTGCTGCCAGGAGATGTGGTGTTAACCGGAACGCCAGCCGGAATCGGTCCAATGCAAGTCGGCGATCGCATTCGCGTAGAAATTGAGGGGATCGGTTCCCTAGAAAATTTTGTGGCTGCTAGGTAGGCGCTCCTCTAAAAACTATCGCACCATAGCATAGGCTTGTTCGGAAATTACCGGAACTTCTGGATACAAGCCCCGAATACACTGAAAAATTGAATAGAAAGAAGAACCTGCCACAAACAGAAAAATCAGAATGCTAATTGTATTGCCTAAAAGAGAACCCGACCAAGCGGAATCTCCAGCTATCACTCCAGAGAATGCTTGTTGTGAGATGCCAAAAAGGGATAGAACCAAACGGCATAGCGCGGCAAAAACTGATAGTAATAACGCTTGCATTGCGTTGTAGCGAAGAAAGTGAATTAATTTGGGATTTTGCGCGACCCCCGCATATAACCAAATAAAAATTGCCAATGCAACTATGGGAAATCCGCCGACTCCCAGATAATAAAATCGCAGCAGGGGCGACAAGGGAATCAAGAGCCACAGTAGCGGCGGAAAGAACATAAACAAATACATTCCAAAAGGAATCACTTCTATCAGAGGCACTAGATAAGTTAAGCAGGCGAATAATTTATCTTGACTTTTGGGCGAACCGCGCCAAACCATTCCTTGGTCTCCTATGAAAACTTTAGAAAAACCTAGAAGCTTAATAGCTCTCTAATTTGTTTATCATTATAGGCAATGCGCCGATGCTGTTGGGCGAGCGGCGATTTTGCAGATCCCCAATTTTCAAGATAAATTTTGAATGGCTCAACTGCCGTCGATATTAGCCAGCACGAAGCCCATCTGACATTCATAGAGTTCGGAGCTTTGGCGATCGGCTTTAGCTAGAGAATGACCGCAGCCAAGTTTTCCGTGATGCCAACGAGGCAATCCGTGGCTATTGGCAAGCAAACAACCCGAACAAACTTGTTGTGTAGAAATGATTTGTTCGTCAGTTAGAATTACTAGCATGACACCATTCCTCGATCCCCAGTGCTCCTGAATTTATTGTAGTCCTCACTCTAGGCACTAGAGGCAAGATTGCCACATAGGTTAATCAGAACTTAAAAAAATAGCAGTATTCCTTAATACATATGCCCCTAAATTAAAAAAACCTAGCAGATTGTAATAATCTGTAATATGATGGGAATAGTGTGAATAGTTTTTTAGACAACAGAAAAGGGGGTGAAGTCCGTGTTAAAGAAGGTAAAGCCTCATAACCCCAAAGTGGTTGACCTGACAGAAAGCATTATGCTTCGTACTACCATTGCTCGGGAGAACCACGCAGCGCTTCGTTCTGGATTTGCTGGCTATCCACCCAATCCGCGCTGGAACGTGACAAAGTTTCGCGCTTGGAAGACGGGTCGTCAGTTGAAAGAAGCCCTAGAACACGGTGAGATGGTAGTGCGATCGACAGACTGTATGTTAGTACCAGCCCAAGACCAAGGAAACGGTACAGACGAAGAAGTCCGAAGTTCGCAATGGATTGACTTTTTCTCGCACAAGAAATTGGTACTGGCTGCGTAAGTAGAAAAAAGGTTAGTTTAGAGAGGCGGTTATCATAAAAAACGATATCCGCTCTTTTTTGAAGGCTCTTGGCGGCAGTCCCCGTGCTCAGCCCTTGGCGGCATGGGGAAGGATAGCAAGGTGATGTAACAAAGTGAAATCACCAACTAGAAAAGTGGTTTTTCTTGAGATTTAATATACTCTTTAATATGAGAGCCTTTTCTGGGTTTCATCTGGACATCTTACATCCGCTTTGAGACATTAATAATTATTTGGTCGATAAACAGATGGCAACTAGGCGAGTAAGGTTGAGGCTTTATCCAACTAAAAAACAAGAAGAAAAACTTCACTACTGGCGGAGGCTTCACCAACTTTTATATAATGCTTGTCTCTACCAAAGAAAGGTAGAATACGAGCGATTTGGGAAGTCTATTAGTTATCTCGACCAACAAAATTCTTTACCAGCTTTCAAAGAGTGCTGGCATGAGTATAAAGAACCTGGTAGTCATGAACTTCAAGCGACTGTAAAAAGAGTTGATTTCGCCTATAAACGTTTTTTTCAGAAATTAGGAGAACGACCAAAGTTTAAGTCATCACGCGATTATCGAGGCTGGACATATCCGTGTAAATCTGGTTGGAAAGCCTCAACAAATGGAGAAAACGGTTACTTAGTTTTGTCTAATTTGGAGAACATCCAAATGAAGGGGAAAGCTAGAACCTGGGGAAGGCCAACAACTGGTACAATTCTTTGGAAACAAGGAAAATGGTACGCTTCCATAACTGTTGATTGCCAACCAGTCAGAGAAAAAGAATTAAGCGAGCGAGTGCATCAATGCTCTAATTGTGGGTATACCTGCGATAGGGATGTTGCTGCTGCACAAGTAATGCTTAGTTGGGCGTTGGGAACCAGCGTCGATAGTCGTGGAGCCGAAGCCTCTACTTCAACCCCTGCATTCTGTGGAGGGTTCAAGCAAGCTTTTGCTGTGAGACGACAGAAACCCCTAGCTCAGCCGTAAGGCGGCTAGGGTTGTAGTTCACGCCCGATCGGCAACGCATCATGACTGAAACGATTACTCAATCCGATCCCACACTTCCGCCTTTAATTCCTCGCGAAATCCTGTTTGGCAATCCTCAACGCAGTAGCCCGCGTATATCGAACGATGGCAAGTATCTAGCCTACATTGCTCCCGACAACAAAAATGTCTTGCAAGTTTGGTTGCGGACTCTGGGGCAAGAAGACGATCGCAAGCTAACCGACGACAAAAAACGGGGGATTCGGGCTTATTTCTGGACGTATAATCCCGAACAGCTCATTTATCTACAAGATTCGGATGGAGATGAAAATTTCCACCTCTACTCGGTCAATATTCATACCAATATCGTTCGAGATTTAACGCCATTTCAAGGCGTGAAAGCACAAGTTATCGATCTCGATCCTGACTTTCCCGATGAAATTCTCGTCGGACTCAATCTTAATAACCCAGAGAAATTTGATGTTTATCGTATCAACCTAAAAAATGGTGCAGTCGAATTCGACACCGACAATCCAGGCAATATCGTCGGCTGGACGGCGAATGCCCAGTTTCAAATCCTCGCTGCTGCCGCGGCTACGCCCGATGGGGGTTCCGATCTACTGTATCGCGAAACGCGCGATCGCCCTTGGGAAATTCTCCGTCACTGGGGACCCGACGATACAGGGGGAGCGATTAGTTTTTCTAGCGATAACAAAACCTTATATATTTTAGGCTCTCACGATGCCAATACCCAGCGGTTAATCGCTTTGGATTTAGCTACCAGACAAGAGACGGTTATTGCTGAGGACGAACAGTACGATGTCGGCGGGATCGTAACTCATCCGACCAAGCGTCACATCCAAGCAGTTTCCTTTTACAAAGATAAGATTCATTGGCAAATTCTCGATGAAAGTATTGCCGCAGATTTTGAGGCATTAGCTAAAGTGCGCCCTGGAGAATTCTCGATTGCTAGCCGCGATTTAGCCGATGAAAATTGGATTGTCGCTTACCTCACCGACGATGGTCCGGTTTATTACTATCTCTACAATCGAGCCTCGAAATCGAGTACCTTACTCTTTAGCAATCGACCGGAATTAGAAGAGTTACCCCTGTCGTCGATGCAACCCATTTCTTATCAGGCACGAGATGGATTAACCATTTATGGATACTTAACCTTGCCGATCGCGGGAAAAGCCCCCTATCCTGCGGTTCTTCTCGTCCATGGCGGTCCTTGGGCAAGGGATACCTGGGGATACGACCCACAGGTACAATGGCTGGCTAATCGCGGTTATGCGGTCTTACAGGTGAATTTCCGAGGGTCTACTGGCTATGGGAAAGCTTTTCTCAATGCAGGGAATCGTCAGTGGGCGGCAGCAATGCACGACGATTTGATCGATGGGGTCAATTGGTTAGTCGAACAGGGAATTGCCGATCGCGATCGGATCGCAATTATGGGCGGTTCTTATGGCGGCTATGCAACTTTGGTGGGATTGACCTTTACGCCAGAGGTATTCGCTTGCGGGGTGGATATCGTCGGACCGAGTAATATTATCACGTTGTTACAAAGCTTTCCCCCGTACTGGAAACCGATGACGGCGATGTTTGAACATCGGGTAGGGAATTTGGAGACAGAAGAGGGCTTTCTCAAATCGCGATCGCCTCTCTTTTTTGTAGACAAAATTCAAAAGCCATTGCTAATCGCACAGGGAGCTAACGATCCCCGCGTCAAGCAAGCAGAAAGCGAACAAATCGTCGAAGCGATGCGTCAAGCAAGTAAACCCGTTAAATACGTTCTTTATACCGATGAAGGACATGGATTTGCTCGCCCGGAAAACCGCTTGCATTTTTACGCGATCGCTGAAGAGTTCCTGGCACAATATTTGGGAGGACAATTTGAACCTGTGGGAGACATTAAAGGTCACTCAGGAATTGTCCAATAATTCATAGCGATCGCGCAAAGTTTGTGTAGAGTAGAGGTGCAAAGTAATTTGCACCCTTAACAGGTATAATTTGATGATTCTATTTTGCTTTATATTGCTTATTGGCAATGATAAAAATACCCAAGATAGTTTGGCTGAGTTTGAGCTTAGCTTTTTCTATATTCTATAGTTGTTTGGGATTGCAACAAGCTTTTAGTAGCGAATATGTCGTTCAAGATGATGCGCGGCAGCATGTTTTTTGGATGATGCGATTCGTCGATCCAGCGTTATTCCCTAACGATTTTATTGCTGACTATTTTCAATCGGTTGCTCCCTTAGCATACAAAACTATTTACCAATTAGCAGCGGCGATCGGCATCAATCCCTTATTCTTTAATAAAATATTACCTCTATTTATTGGATTAATCACTACTTTTTACTGTTTTGCTTTTTCTCTAGAAATATTGCCATTGCCAGGGACAGCTTTTATCTCTTCCTTAGTTCTCAATCAAAATCTCTGGATGAAAGATGACTTGGTTTCTGCAACCCCTAGAGCATTTTCTTATGTATTTATCCTAGCTTTTTTATATTATTTATCCCGCCGTTCTTTAGTTCCTGTTTTAATCGCGATTGCTCTAATAGGACTAATTTATCCTCACTGCATTTTCCTGGCTTGCGGTCTTCTAATTATTCTCTTATTTCAAAAGAAAGAAAAAGGGCTTTATTTATCCCAAAATCCCCAAGATTATCGCTTCTGCTTTTTAGGATTAGGAGTGGCATTTCTTGTCATGCTTCCCTATGTTCTCAGTCATTCTGTTTTCGATCCAATTATTACTGTTGCTCAAGCTAAACAATTGCCAGAATTTTTACTCGGAGGACGAACTGAGTTCTTTTCTCAAAGACTCGACGAATATTTCATCTATGGCAAACGCAGTGGGATGTTTCCCATGTATCCATTTATTCCCTTAACCCTTGTAAGTGGGGTGTTTTTACCATTACTGCTCAAATTTCCCTCGCGGTTTTCCTTGGTGAAGCGAATTCAACCTAATATTATTCTTCTTCCTCAACTCCTTTTTGTATCGTTGAGCATGTTTTTTATTGCCCATGCTTTTATATTTAGATTGCATCTTCCTAACCGTTACACGGCTTATAGCTTTCGGATTATTATTGCATTATCAACAGGAATTACTTTATCCTTAATTTTAGATGCTTTATTGAATTGGATAGCCAAAAAAACGACATCTTTTTGGAGAATACAGCAAGTCATTGCCATCAGTTTTATTGGTTTAATCGTTGGAGCAATTCTTTTTTATCCCAACACGATGAAACGATTTCCAATCACGCTTTATGTCGAAGGGCACGAACCAAAGCTATACGAGTTTTTTAAGCAACAACCTAAAGACATTCTCATTGCTTCTCTTGCTGAAGATACTAATAGTAATTTACCATCTTTTACTCAGCGATCGATTTTCGTCGGTAGAGAATATTCGATCCCCTATCATTGGGGTTACTATAGCAAATTTCGTCAAAGAGCGATCGCTTTAATCCAAACTCAGTATAGTTCTAGTTTAGAAGAAGTAAAAAAGTTCATCCAAAACCATCATATCGATTTTTTTTTGTTGGATAAAAATGCTTTTACTCCTAAATATCTAGCAGATAATTCCTGGCTGCAACAATTTCAACCCTATGCAAAAGAAGCCCAACAAAAGTTAGAACGAGGAAATATTCCAATTCTGGCAAACTTTATCAAAGATTGCTCTGTATTTGAGACAAAAGATCGAGTAATTTTAGCGGCAAAATGTATATCAAGAGCAACTTCTAAAAGAATGTCTGAAAATTAGGCAATTTAAGATTTCTTTTCAACTAATCGTCAATTGCTGATGGGGGGACAACGAGACTAGAAAGCTTGTTGGATAATGGTCATAGTCCTAAGATCTTTCCGGTAAAATGAGAGCTTATTGCGATTAGCTTTCATCAATTCTTCGACCCAATGAAAAAGCCTTATACACAGAGCTACTGACTAATTGCGAACCGATGCGCACGCGGAAGCGAGCAACCCCCTTCCCTTATCAAGGGGGGACAGCAATGATTGTTCTCGACTTGTCCCCCCTGATAGAGGGGATAGAGAAGCTTCTTTGAGCATCGATGAGAATTGCGAATTGATAATTGCCAATTGCGAATTGGTATAAGATGCTCTCTAAAAAAGATTCTCAGGATTGAAAACTTTATCTTCAATTCCTTTCCACCACTCGCCCAAATTCATCAAATCTTGGTGTAAATCTTCTAGTTGGCGCATATATTCTTCTTGGGAAAGATTAGCGCGATTTTCATGCAATTTTTGCAGGCGCAATTGTACTAACAACCAAGGTTTAGAAATGCCGTTAGTTTCTTCGACGTATCGTGCTAAGTCTTGGCTATCCATGCGATCGAAACAAGGGGTAAACGATAGGGAGTAGTGACGCTACTCCCTTTACTAAAAAACTAGCTAGCCGCTGCGAAATTTTGAGCGACGAAATCCCAGTTAATTAATTTGCTGATGAACTCATTGATGTAGTCGGGACGACGATTTTGGTAGTCCAGATAATAGGCGTGTTCCCACACATCCATAGTGAGTAGGGGAACTTGTCCGGCTACGATTGGATTATCGGCATTAGGAGTTTTGGTGACTTTCAGCGTACCGTTGTCAAGTACTAACCAAGCCCAACCGCTACCGAACTGGGTAGCGCCTGCTGTCTTGAATTCCTCGACAAATTTATCGAAACTGCCAAAGTCAGCCTTAATTTTGTCTGCCAGTGCCCCACTGGGAGTGCCGCCGCCGTTGGGTTTCATACAATTCCAATAAAAAGTGTGGTTCCAAGCTTGGGCACCATTGTTGAAGATTGCAGTTTTAGAAGAATCGCCTGCAACTGCTTTGATGACTTCTTCAATTGACTTGTTCTCGAATTCGGTTCCCTTTACTGCCGAATTGTAGTTGTTTACATAGGCAGCATGGTGCTTATCGTGATGAAATTCAAGGGTTTTTTTAGAAATAACTGGTTCTAGTGCCGTGTAGTCGTATGGTAGTGCAGGAAGTTCGTATGCCATTTGTGTTCAATCCTCTCTGATTGCTATTGCGGAGTACCGTCACTCAGAGTTGCCCCCAAAGTACGGCTTCCTGGCTTATGCAATAAAACTTAACAGCTTGATTCTACCTTAAAAGTGAATCTCGACCAAGCGATCGCTCTTTAGACAGATTTTCTCAAGATCTCTTTCACTAGCGCGATCGCAGTTTCGACATTATCTGCCACAAAAATTCGCTCCTGACAAAGGCTGGTAAAGAACTGGATACTCTCCTGACTCTGGGTTAATAAAACGACTGATTTGCCATTCTTTAAAGCCAACGCAACTTCTGAAGTCGTACCCGTTCCCATTCCGCAAGCAACGATCGCGTCACAAGAAAGGACGTTAATATTATTGCGGGCGTTTCCCATATCTGTCACGATGGCGATGTCTACTGCTTCAGAGACAGCCTCAAGATTCTTTGTCGGTAAAATCCCAACCGTCAATCCTCCTGCCGCCTTTGCCCCTTTGCTTGCCGCATCCATTACCCCGACATTTCTGCCTCCCGTTAGGAGTATCCATCCCTGGGCAGCAATTAATTGACCAAGCTTGTATGCATTTTCTAGATCGCTTGCGATCGCATTTTCGCCTGGTCCCATCACACCAATCGTTATTTTTCTCATTCTCATCTAAAACCTCCACAATTTTGTAGGGTTCTAGAAAAAGGCTCGGCATCCAAGTTGATGAAGCTAGTTCCTTACCCCAGTAGATCGTTGAGCATTACCATTGAGATTTTAATGTGATCGCGATGCAGTTTTCTTTAGCGTAACTCGCTCCTGAGGCTATAATAACAAACTGCGGTCTGAGATAGTGTTTCTAGAGCCTAAAATTAGCATGGCAATTGAGAAGAAACTATGGCAATCGTGTCTTGCAATCGCGATCGCGGTTAACTATTTCATATCCTCTTCCTCAGCACTCGCTGCCGAACTAGAGGAAATTGTCCGTCGGGGCAAGCTCGTTGTTGCCGTTAAAGATAATTTACGTCCGCTTGGATTTTACGACGAACGGGGCAATTTACAAGGACTAGAAATCGACATTGCCAAGGGTCTAGCGCAAGAATTATTAGGCAGTCCCGATGCAATCGTTTTCAAACCCGTCGCCAATCAAGAACGCTTGCAAGTCGCACTCGATGGCGAGGTAGATCTCGTCATCGCTAGAGTGACGACAACTCCCTCTCGTTCGCGATTGGTAGACTTTAGCAATTATTATTATCTAGATGGCACCGGAATCGTCACCCAAAATCCCACCGTAAAACAGTTGAGCGATCTAGCTTCCAGTAGAATTGCCGTTCTCAAAGGCTCTAGTACGATTGCTGCTGTCCGATTCGAGCTACCCAAGGCTCAACTAATTGGGGTAGAGTCATATCAAGAGGCATTGTCGCTCTTGGAAACAGGAGGTGCAGATGCCTTTGCTGCAGATAATAGCGTTTTAGCTGGCTGGGTACAAGAATATCCCCAGTATCGACAATTACCCGTTCGTCTTTCTGGTGAAGCTTTGTGTGTAGCGATCCCAAAAGGATTACAATACTCAAGTTTGCGCGATCGCGTCAACAAAGCGATCGCTCATTGGCAACAATCTGGTTGGTTGCGAGAAAGAGCCACCTATTGGGGACTTCTTTAAGGACAAATAACTAATAATAACTAACTAATAACCAATGATGAGTGAATATCTTCCAGTAATTTACCTATCTGTGTTGCTGATACTGCTGAGCGGTACAGCCTTGTTTTTGTTGCGCCAGGTTTTCAAAACTCGTCAGGTTGAAAGCACCTTTTCTCGGCTGCAAAAGAAACTGCAAAAAGAAAAAGGCACTGCTAAAGAATACTATGAACTGGGCAGTATCTATTTAGATAAAAAATTATTTGTCCAAGCCATCAATCTCCTGCAAAAAGCCTTAAAAACCGATGAAGAAATAGAACCAGAAAACAAAGCTTTAATTTATAATGCGCTTGGGTATGCTTATTTTTCTCAGGAACAGTACGAATTAGCAATTCGTAACTACAAAGAAGCTTTAAAACTTTACCCCGAATATGCGATCGCGCTCAATAATTTAGCGAACGTATACGAGCGCAAACAAATGGCAATCAAGGCATTAGAAACCTACGAAGAAACGCTCAAATTCGAGCCTAATAATGCCGTTGCCAAGCGTCGAGCTGAATCGTTGCGCAAGCGTTTTGTAAGCTCGAATTAAGAGATAGGGAAAGCATGGAGAAGTCGGAAGTCAGCGCTGCTCCTTCGCGCTTCGCTTCGTCCGTGGCGGAGTCGGAATTCGGAAGTGGGGAGTGTGGGGGAGTGGGAGTGTGAGGGGAGTTGGGAGAGTGGGGGGAGTGGGAGACAAGGGAGACAAGGGGGACTCCGAGGACTCCTCTGACTCCGAAGAAGACAAACTACTAACCACTAACTACTAACAAATGACCAATGACCAATCACCACTGTACGGGCGGGTTTATCTAAAAACGCTCTAGATTTACCTATACTTACTACCAAAAACCCGCCCCTACGCCCCTACTAACTAATCCCCAATGACTAATGACAACTGACTCCTCCTGTAGGTAAAAAAGTACTCCTATGCCGAGGAAGCTTTTTGCAAATCCTCGATCGCGCTTTCGCTTGTATTTGGACGAATCGCTTCAACTTTTCCTTGCAGTGCCGAAGTCATGACGCGATAGAGGCGATCGACTTCCTTGTCTAGATTAAAGTCTTTTTCGACTTTCAGGCGACCGGACGCACCAAATTTGGCTCGCAACTGGCTATCTGTCAGTAGCACTTCAATTCGCTGGGCAAGAGAGACAGCATCCCCTGGCGGCACCAGATAGCCACCGATTCCATCCTCAACCAATTCGCTGGTGCCAGCAATCTGCGTTGCTACTACAGGAACGCCTGCTGCCATGGCTTCCATCAAGACAACCGGCACGCCTTCTGCAAAACTCGGCAAGACAAATACATCTGTCTGCTGTAGGTACTGGCGGACTTCTGCTTGAGACTTATAGCCGACGAATTTCACTCGTTCTTGTAAACCCAGTTGGGCGGTCATCCTTTCCAGTGCTACTCTATCTGAACCGTCGCCAACTACGGTCAGAAGAATATCTGGATGCGCGGATTTCAACGTAGCAAGACTTTCTAATAAAATGGGCAAGCCTTTATTGGCTGCTAGACGACCGACATAAAGCAGTCGTTTACTAGAGCGATCGTGAGAAACGAGGTCGAACAGGTCGGGATTTACGCCACAATGGATGATGTGCAATCGTTCCCATTTATCCATGGGAGAAAAAAGCATCGCTTGACTGCGGCAGAAATAACTGATACAACAGACAAACAAGGCTCGTTTAATTTTCTCATCCAGTCGCCAGCGGTAAGGCTCGAAGAAAATATAAGGTCCGTGTAGGGTAAAGCTATAAGTAAAGCCACCCAGTTCGGCAGCTAGCATCGCCACGGTACAACTAGAGTCGGCGATGTGATTGTGTAGGTGTTGAATTTGTCTGTTTCTAATCTGTTGGGCAAGGATGCCCGCTTCGGCAAAGTAGAACAATTGATATAGATTTCCTTTCAGTCCGTACTGCCGCGTAGTCCAGGCAAGCTTGAGGGCGCGTAAATATCTCCCTGGCGAACTCAGCAGTAACGTTAGATGCGCCAAGATTAAATTAAGGGGATTGGGGGGCAGGATATAAAAAGTGCGATCGCGTTCGGCTTTCTGTTCGGGACCGACGATGTGTTCGTCACCCGTTCGGCGCACCGAGAAGGTATGGACTTCTACCCCTCTGTCTCGTAAAGCCATCACCTCGCGCTGAATGAAAGTGTCTGTTGCTCTCGGATATTCGCCAGTTAGGTAAGCAATTCGCATAGAGTTACTCCGATCGAGGTGAGATAAACGATGCTGGACTGGTAGAAGGAGATACCTGCAACAAATCGGCATTGCTGTAGATGCGATCGAGGGCGGCATCGAGGGAATATCTCGGAGTCCAGTTTAGCACCTGCTTGGCTCGCCTATTATCGAACTGTAGCGGCTTAAAACGAGCGTGTAGCCTCGCTGGAATGAAAAGACCGGGTAGTTTGACTCGCCCTCTAAAGAGAAGTTTATTGCTCGTCGAGAGAGTACGTGCCAGCAAGCGCATGACCGTCCAATCGATCGCGATCGCACGAGGCGGCGATGTCAAGCGCTGTCTGATTTTCTGAGCATACGTGCTTTGGGTGGGCAAGTCATCGTCAATGAGATTGAGGGTTTGCCCAATGGCGCGATCGCAATTCACGGCAGTGACGATCGCTTCGGCACAATTTTCCACATAGTTCAAAGGAAGGCAAGCGCGACTGCCGATACGAATCCAGAGGCGATCGCCTACTTTTGCCCCCAGATGAGCATTCCACAAATTATCCCGTCCGTAGATGATTCCAGGACGAAGAATCGTCACTCGTGCGTCGCGTTCTTGCTCGAAAGCGCGAATCGCCACCTCCTGCAACAGCTTCGTTTGCGCATAGACATCCCGTTCTTCGGGATGGCTTTCAATGGGCGAATCTTCGTCTATAGTTGCGCCTTCAGGAATGTTGAGATAGTCGAAGACTGAAAACGTACTAATGGCGATCAAACGCATTACGTTTGCCTCGACCATTGCCTTGAGTAAGTTTTCTGTCGCCGTTACGGTAGTGGCAAATTGCGTCTGATAATCTCCAGCTTTTGCCGCCGCTAAATGTATAACCGCGTTTACCCCTGCTAACGCCTCGGCAATGCCTTCTGGTTGGCGCAAATCTAAATTTACCCATTCCAAGGCGGGATGTTCGTACCAGAAAGGTGGTTTTTCCCGCGCGATCGCGCGAACTCGGTAACCGCGTCGCAACGCCTCAGCGACGACGTATCGACCTAAAAAACCGGAAGCACCTGTAATGAAGACGATCGGGGTTTGCGCGTTATCCTGCATCGTTTATACCATTTTGGATTTTGGATGAAAGGATTTTGGATTAGGGGGATTGGTTAGTAGATAGTGGTTGGTGATTAGTTTTCTTCCTTGTCTCCCCACACTCCTCCCGTCTCCCAGTCTCCCCGTCTCCCTAACTCCAATCTTTCTGAAAATTGCTGTCACGATTTTGCCCACGGCATCGGCTCGATTGCGTCGAAGGATGAGGTAATTTTGTAGGGAGAGCCTGTTTCCAGCGCATTGTGAATGGCGAGAACGACCTCATTGATATGGAGAGAAAATCTGGCTGACAGGCGGCAGGGACGTTGCTCGGCGATCGCGCTAGCCAATTCTGCCACGCCCCGACAGAAATCCATTTGCATGGCTCCTTTATAGGGATAGCGTTTCTTGGGTTTTCCGACCAGCGGATATTTAATTTTCCATGGAGTCTCAAGGGTCTTGCGCCGGATCGTGATTCTGCGCTTGATATAAACTGGGGAGTTATAGTACCAGCAATCATGGGTAGAAAGTATGCCTTCGTCGCCGATAATTTGCAGCCCATGGTTGTGAGGCGCAATGATACTACAGGTCAATCTGGCAACAATGCCGGAAGCAAACTTAATACAAGCAACCGAAAAATCTGGCGAATTAACCGCCAAGGGAACGTCTGTTTGCTTGTCGGGGATTAAGCAGGAAGAAAAGGCAGTAACAGTTTGCGCCGGACCAAAAAAAGCCGCCAGCCAGGAGATATAATAGCCAGCGTGTTCCAAAGTACACCCGACTTCAAATTCATCTTTGTAGGGCCAGGGAATGCCGATCCCGTTAGTCCATTGCTTGTATGCCATGCGATGCAGCAATCCGTCGTCTATCTCTGCATAGACGAGTCGCGCAGTCCCGATAACGTTTTCTCGCAGCGCTTTCCAGAGGGTTTGCGCGGTTTCCCCAAGCAGATTGCAGGGAGCAGAGGTAATTAATAAGCCTCGTCGTTCGGCTAAGCCTACCAGTTCTTGGGCTTCCGAGAGCGCCATCGCCAACGGCTTTTCAGAGTAGACGTGCTTGCCAGCCTCCAAACAGGCTTTGGAAACCGAGAAATGGCTGCTAGGATTAGTGAGATTGACGACGAGATCGACGCGATCGTCCTCAAGTAGCTCCTCTAAGGAACGGTAGAAAGGCACTGAATAATGGCTAGAGTAGATAGATGCTCTCGCCAAATCTCGATCCATGACTCCTACCAGTTCTAGATTGGGATGGAAGGGAAGCGTTTTTAAATAGTAATCGGCAACAAAGCCACAGCCAACGATCGCAATCCGCATGGAAACTTCCTTTATGTCTCGACTCTCTGTGCAACAGACATTTTATATTCGATTAGCGTCGCTTGCTTGCCGCGCCAACGCATCAGCCAGTACTGGAACTGACCGATCGCCTGCGCTGGTTTAGATAGCATACACCAAAAAGCATACAGGCGAGCGTGAGAGGGTAAATCGCCTTGAGTGAGACGATAGCGATAAATTCGCCACATTAAGGCTGGATAACCGAGCAATAGCAGTAAACTGAGTCCAGAAGTCTGCCAAGCCAAAGCGATCGCGATTAGCGGGACAAAAAATCCCCACATCCAGCCGCTCTTATTTTCTCGCCTCATATAGCACTCTGGTGGCGTGCCGTGCATGGCTGCTCCTTCGGCAACTGCCCAACCGCCACGGATCGAGCGCTTCCACCACTGACCGAACTCGTACATCGCCATATCGTGTAGGGTCATGTCGGCATCGATGCGCCGAATTTTCCATCCGCGCTGGCGCAGGCGGATGCACATTTCCGGTTCTTCTCCGCAGATCATGCGATCGTTAAAGCCGTTGACTTCTCGAATAGCACTGACTCGCATTAAGGCATCGCCACCGCAGGCTTTCGCTTCGCCAACGGGTGTATTCCATTCCGTGTCAGCGAGTCGATTGTAGGGCGATGCGTCGGGAAACCGTTCTCGCCGACGACCGCAGACAATGGCGAGTTTTTCGTCTTCATCGAGGGTTTGTACGGCTTGCTCGATCCACCCCTCAATTAGTTCGCAATCTCCATCGATAAATTGGACGTATTCGAGATCGGGAAAATGCTCGATCAGATAGTTAAATCCGGCATTTCGTCCTCGCGCTGCGGTAAACGGAGCCGATGCGTCCAATTCGATCGCGCAAGCGCCTAGAGATTGCGCTGTGGCTACGCTACCATCTGTCGAACCGGAATCGACGTAGACAATCGGTACGTCCTGGGGAAGTTGGTTGATTAGAGATTTCAGGCAACTGACGAGTCGTTCGCCTTCATTTCTTCCTATAGCAACTGCGCCGATGCGGCTCATGCTTTTGAGTTGGGTAACGTGAGAAGCTTCGTTAGGGAGTTTAGCATTAGCTGTCAAGCAAGTAAAGAAGCGCTCAAGCTGGTTGACTGACACCCCTCATCCCTAAATCCCTTCTCCCACAAGGGACAAAAGGACTTCAGGCAAAAGTCTTAAGTTGAAAGCCTCTCTCCCCCTCTGGAAAAGGGGTTGGGGTGAGGGCGATTTAAGTTTTGTCACTCAACCAGGAGCTAAAGACAAGACTTGCAACACTATTTGTGTTGATTCATGCGTCGAATCAGCCAATAACTCGCTGAAAGTGCGAGGCTGGCAATGGCTAGAGCAATGAGATCGATCTTGTCGTATTGTTTGGGATCGAAAATAATAATTTTGCGAGCAACCGCAATTAAAGCTGTAACGACAACTAACTCAACTTGAACGATATGTCTTCTTAAATAAGCGGTTATATTTTCTAACAATTCTAGAGCGATTAGTATGTTTAAAAACATCCCAAAAATTTCAATTAAAGTTTTACTAAAAAAACCAGTGGCTTCTGTCGCGATTAGATCTATAGACAAAATCATGACTAGATCGAACAGAGAAAATAAAATAACAATAATTAGTGCAATAGATAAAACTTTTGAAACCAGGTTTTCCACCTTGTGAATCCCATAGAGAAAATTTTCGTCTTTGAATAATTGTCTAACTCCCATTGCTAATTTTCTTAAAAATTTCATCTTTAATTTAGTCAATAATTTTATATTTTTTTTCTAATAGTTTTTCTAAAAAATTGAGAAGGCAGAGGAAATATCAACCCAGTATTGCTAAAAATTTAAGTTTTTTGGTAATTATTTCTGAGCTGAATTTCTGTTAGAAATAGTTTTCCTCTACCTTCCAATAGTACTCTAAAAAGATGGAAGTAATTTATCGAGCTAAATCAGCTTGCTTCACTTGCTTTGCTGATTCTACTTGCTTTTGGGATTCTCCAAAGGCTAACCGTAAGAACGGTGGGGCTAAAAAAGTGGTCAGAATGACCATAATAATAATCGCAGCTTGCAAAGGTTTGTCAAGAACGCCGCTAGCCGTACCGATCGCGGCAAACACCAGTCCGACTTCGCCGCGCGGAATCATGCCGATGCCGATCGCTAAGCGATTAATGCCAGATTGACCGAAAACTGACCATCCCGTCACGATTTTGCCCAGAATTGCCACTCCAATCAAGAAGGTAGAAATAATCAATCCCTCTCGATTTTCAGGAACAAGGGGATTGAGAACGCCTAGATCGACTTTGGCACCGACGGTGACAAAGAAAATCGGCACGAGGATGTCGGCGATGGGTTTAACTTGCTCATCTAGTTCTTTGCGCTTGTCGGTTTCATCTAGGACTAAACCCGCCGCAAACGCACCCAAAATGGCTTCTAAATGAATGGCGTTGCCAATGAAAGCCATAAAAAAGGCGAAGATAAAAGCTGGAACGATAAGATTTCCTCGCGTTTGCAGCACGTTGGCGATCGCGACAAAAGATTTATTAAAGAATTTGCCCAGTAGGATCGAACCGATGAGAAAAACGGTAGCGCTGACAATTAGGTAGATAACATTCGCTATGTCTACTTCGCCAGTTTTAGCAAGGCTTGCCACTACTGCCAAAACGATAATGCCCAGGATATCGTCGATAACAGCAGCACCGACAATAATCTGACCTTCTTTAGACTTGAGTTGCCCAATTTCTGACAAAACTTTGGACGTGATGCCGATGCTGGTGGCTGTCAGTGCCGCGCCTGCAAAAATCGCTGGAATGGCTGGAACGTGAAAGAGTAACATTAGCCCAGCAGTACCCGCGCCAAAAGGAACCGCTACGCCAACGCAAGCAACAATCGTCGCTTGATAGCCGACTTTTTGCAATTCTCGAATGTCAGATTCTAGACCGATTTCAAAAAGGAGGATAATGACTCCGAGTTCTGCTAGAACGGAGATAACCTCGCTTTGACTTTGGAAAATGGTCGTTAGCGCTTCGGGAGAGAGGTTATCGATGAATTTGAGAATACTAACAATGACTGAGTCGGAGGCAATAGCGCCGCTTTCGGGGAAAACGACCAAATGTAGCGCAGAAGCGCCTATAACTACGCCAGCAATCAATTCTCCTAAAACGGGGGGAAAGTCCAGCATGCGAGACAATTCCCCGCCGAGTTTGCTGGCAAGGTAAATAACCACTAAACTCAGCAGTACGCCAGTTAGGACGATGGGGGCATATTCAGATTCTGTTGCAGTTGCTAGTAGAGGAAATGTTGGAGGTGAGATCGAGGTTATTGCATTAATCATTAGTTTTGCAAAGGTAGAATTCACGGGAGAGAAAAAGCGATCGCCTTCATTGGGATTTAAATCGCCAAAGCGATCGCTTCTCGCCAATCAATGACTTTCGAGTGCTGTCTCATTTGGATTAGCGGTATGACCCTCAACCAAGGCAACAGCTTGCTGCAAGGCTTCGGTGCGATCCATTAACAGATGATGGTGAGGAATGAGGTCGAAAAGTCCCAAGCGTTCCAGTCGGCGCTTAACTTTGCCAGCCGCACCTACGACGAACACTTTAAGGCCCTTATCGCAAGCGTCCTTGATGGCATTCTCGATCGCCAAAGAAGCCGTTACGCCTAGCATCGGCACGTCGCTCAAATCTACGATCAGGACATCAGCATCTGCCATCGCTCTATGTTCGCGATCGATCGCTTTAGATACCCCGAAGATCATTGGTCCGCTCAGGTAGAATAGCAACACGCGACCGTTAGCGCGATCGAGAAGCGCTTTTTCTTCTGCGGTCAGGGAAATTTCGTCATCGGCATCGCTGATCGCTTTCACCTCCCTAGCTTGGAGGCTAGAAAGACGCTCGATTGTCAGAATATTAGCAATAAATACCCCAACGCCGACGGCAACGATCAGATCGACAAATACAGTCAGGAGCAACACGCCGTACATAATGAGCGCTCCTTTGACAGATACTTTATGAGAGCGCTTGAGGAAGCTCCAATCGAGAATGTCAATCCCCACCTTAAGGGCGATACCAGCCAGTACTGCCATGGGAATGGTTTCGGTTAGATTAGCAGCCCACAGCACGACCACCAATAAAATCAGAGCGCGAGTTAGACCCGATAAAGCAGTGCTAGCGCCAGTCTGGATATTGACCACCGTTCCCATGGTGGCACCCGCACCGGGCAAGCCGCCGCACAACCCGGAAACCAAGTTCCCAATCCCTTGACCAATCAATTCTTTGTCAGATTTGTGTTCGGTACGGGTCAAACTGTCGGCAATCACTGCCGTAAGCAAGGTATCGATACATCCCAGCATCCCCAGCATTGCCCCATCAATAATCATCGTTGTGATTTGGGCAGGAGTAAATGTAGGGATTTGCAAAGTTGGCAGTCCCATTGGGATCTCGCCAATTCGTCTGATCTCAACCCCGCCAAAGATGGTCAGAGAGACGATAGTACCCACAATTAATGCCACCAGTTGGGGGGGAGCATAGCGCTTGATTTTTGATGGCATTAAGAAAATAATTGCCAGTGTCAGCGCACCCAAGGCAGCTTCAGCCGGATTGATATTAGACAACAGTTGGGGTAGGTTTTGCACCATGCCTAGTACCCCGCCCTTGGGATTGGGCTGTCCGACAAACGGAGCTAGCTGAAGGATAATTAGGATAACTCCGATCCCGGACATAAAACCCGAAATTACGCTGTAGGGCATGAGGGTAATATATTTCCCCAGCTTGAAGGCTCCAAAAATAATTTGAAAGATTCCCGCCAGCATGACAATGGTAAACGCCATTGCCATACCGTTCTCCGGGTTTTTAGCCGTCATACTGGCGACAATCGTCGTCATGACCACGGTCATCGGTCCGGTTGGTTCGGAAATCAGGGTTGGCGTGCCGCCAAACAGTGCGGCAAAAAAGCCAACGCAAACAGCGCCGTAGAGACCAGCTACGGGACCGGCACCGGAAGCGACACCGAATGCTAGCGCTAGCGGTAAGGAAACGATCGCCGTAGTTACGCCTCCAAATAGGTCGCCGCGCAAGTTATAAAAATGAATGCGATTGGTTATTTGCATGGATAATCGAAAAAACTGTTAGCTGAAACGGTTTTGAGTTCTCAGTCATAGCTAGACAGTACTACAACCAATCGAACCTGTTCTCAGAGTCAAGCTAGAGTAGAACTGCTTCAAGCATCTGGATAAAAATAGCTTTTCCAGAATGTTTTAGGTTTTCTAGTCAGCTCGATTTGATAAGTACAAGAGGAGGATCTTGCACCCATTATTCATAGAAAAAGTACTATGAAAACATAAAAATCTATTGCATAGATTCTATAGAAAGACCTTCCCCTTGACAAGGAAAAGGTTCAATTTTTTAGTTAAAAATTATTAATAGGAAAATAAATCTATCATTATAACTCAACTAACTTGCGAGCAAGTTAGTTGAGTTATTAAACCTAGAACCCTTATGCCGCATCGTCGCGAGCAAAGCGATTATAGAGAAAGTCTAGGGCATAGTTACGCAGATCGTAGTATTGCGGATCTTCCATAATGCGTTCCCGATCTCTCGGACGCGGAAAAGGAATCTCCAGAATCTCGCCGATGTTTGCCGCCGGCCCGTTGGTCATCATGACTAAGCGATCTGCCAAAAATAGGGCTTCGTCGATATCGTGGGTAATCATCAACACCGTACAGCGATGCTCGTTCCAAATTTTGAGCAATTCTTCTTGTAATTCCTCTTTGGTGATAGCATCCAATGCCCCAAAAGGTTCGTCTAAAATTAAGACTTCAGGACGAATTGAGAGCGCTCTAGCGATGGAAACCCGTTGTTTCATCCCACCAGAAATTTGCGGGGGTTTTTTCTCTGCTGCTTCCGACAATCCCACCATCGCTAAATGGTCGCGAACGATCGCTCTTTTTTCCTGTTCCAATTTTTTGGGATAAACAGCATCGACGGCTAAATAAACGTTCTCAAATACCGTCAGCCAAGGCAGGAGAGCATAATTTTGGAAAACCACCATGCGATCGGGACCCGGTTTTTTAATGGGTTTTCCGTTTACGCGAACCGAACCAGTTGTAGGGCTGGCGAAACCGGAAACCATATTCAACAACGTTGATTTACCGCAACCAGAGTGACCGATAACGCAAATAAATTCCCCTTCATTAACCGTCAGATTGACGTTTTCTAGGACAGTATAAGGTCCTGCTGGAGTGGGATAAACCTTGGAGACACCTTCAATAACCAGAAAGGCTTTATCATCAAAAGCTTGCGATCTTTGTGGAATCGTATTTTGAACGGCTTGCATCTTTTTCTATTGTTGATTGACGACTGGTTTTTTATTGGTTATTGGTTAGTGGTTAGTCGATCTTTTGCTGGCTAACTCCTAACCACTAACTACTAACCCTCTTAAGCAGCTATCGCTTTCGGTGCATTTAGATGAACTTCTGCCATCGTGACGTTGCGCTTGATCTCTAATTTATTGAGATAGCCTAGCGGATCTTCAGCATCGAATTCAATGCCATCAAACAACTTAATTGGTTCGCGGCGATATTTGATGTCACTCAAGCCCAGTTCTCTAGATGCAGTACTAAACACGCTCACGCGGCAAACTCTTTCTAGAATTTCTAGCCAGTTACGCGGCAAAGGAATATCTCCCCAACGCGCTAGTTGCGTCATCATCCAGAGGTGTTCCGTGCGACTGGGACGATTGACCCCATCGCCGAAGAAGAGAAGGTGCCCGTATTCGTACATGGGTTTATCCAAGCTACAAGTGTTAGCATTGGGGTCGCCTAATTGAATGTATTCAATCCTGGTGCTAAGATACTTGCGATCGGCAAGCATTTGGCGAATTTCTTCGTGGTTGGCAGGATCGGCACAGTAGCGACAGCCCTCCAAAATAGCCTTTACTAGAGCGACATGGGTATTGGGATAGGTATTAGCCCAGTCTTCTTTAACTCCCAAAACTTTGCCGGGGTGTCCCAGCCAAATTTCTAAGTCGCTGGCGACGGTGAAGCCAACTCCTTCCATGGCAGCGCGTAGGTTCCAAGGGTCGCCGACGCAGTAACCGTCGATCGTGCCTGCCTTGAGATCGGCTACCATTTGAGCGGGAGGAATGGTCTTGATGGAAACATCGCGATCGGGATCGATCCCGCCCGCTGCTAACCAGTAGCGCAATAAAATGTTGTGCATGGAAGAAGGGTGTACCACGCCAAGGGTATGGGGTTCTCCATCCAACGCCAATAGCTTCTGTTTGAATTCTTTAGCGTTGGTCACTCCCTGTTCGTAAAACTTTTTCCCTAGCGTAATCGCATTGCCGTTGCGGGTCATGGTTAAGGCGGACACGATGGGGATGGGGGTCTCATCATGACCGCCTGCGGTTAACCAAGTCGGCATGCCGGCGGGCATCTGTGCCCCATCTAAATAACCGCCAATGACTCCATCGACAATCCCGCGCCAACTGGTTTCTCGCACCAAGTTAACTTCGTCTAACCCATGCTTGATGAAAAAGCCTTTTTCTTTGGCAACAACGAGGGGAGCGCAGGCAGTGAGAGGAACGAAACCAATTTCTAGGTTGATTTTCTCTAAGCCATGACGGGCAACGACGGCGGTTTTCTGCGCCCGGATTTTCTTGATGCGTTTTTGTTGGTTGAGAAAGTAAATAATTTCGCTCCGCAAGCTGTAGTAACTGGGGTGGTTGACGACTTCCATGCGTTTGCGAGGGCGAGGAAGGTCTACTTCTAAAATTCCCCCGATTTTGGAAGCGGGTCCGTTGGTGAGCATCACGATTCGGTCAGACAAAAGCACGGCTTCGTCTACGTCGTGAGTGACCATGACGGAGGTAATATGATATTCGTCGCACAGCTTCATTAACTGCTCTTGCAAACTTCCCCTGGTGAGGGCATCTAGTGCGCCAAAAGGTTCGTCGAGCAAGAGCAATTTGGGACGAATGGAGAGGGCGCGGGCGATCGCAACCCGTTGTTTCATCCCCCCCGATAGCTGTTTGGGCAGCTTATCGACGGCATGGCGCAAACCGACCATATCGATATACTCATCTACGACTTGGCGGCGTTCGGATGCAGGCGCACCCACCATTACCTCATCGACTGCCAAACTAATGTTTTGTCTGACTGTCAGCCAAGGTAGGAGAGAATAATTTTGGAACACGACCATGCGATCGGGTCCTGGTTTCTTGATGCGTTGCCCTTCTAGGGAGACGACTCCCTCGCTGGGCAAATCCAGTCCGGCAATCATGTTTAGTAGTGTGGATTTCCCGCAACCGGAGTGACCGATGAGAGAAACAAATTCGCCTTTTTTAATCTGTAGATTGATTCCTTTGAGGGCAACGTACTGTCCGCCTCCGGTAAGGTTAAAAACTTTGTCAATGTTGTCAACTGCTACAAAAACGCCCATTTTCACTAATCAGTAATCAGTAATCAGTTTTTAGTAGCGCGGGCAAGATGCCCGCGCGAACGCTACGCAAACCCGTTATTCGCCTGGAACGATGAGGGTTTGTATCCAAGCAACTAAACGATCGAGAATCAACCCAACCGCACCGATATAGACGAGCGCCAAAATAATGTCGCTGATGTAGTTATTTTGATAGGCATCCCAGATAAAGAAGCCAATTCCTACAATCCCGGACATGACGATTTCCGCAGCGATAATAGCCAGCCAAGCCAAACCAATTGCAATTCTCAATCCGGTGAAGATATAGGGCAGTGCAGAAGGAATGAGGATTTTGAAAAAGAATTTCCGATTGGAGAGCTGTAGAACTTGTCTGACGTTGATATAGTCTTGCGGGATCTGCTGAACGCCTACTGCCGTGTTAATGAGAATCGGCCAAACTGCGGTGATAAAGATTACGAATAGGGCTGCGGGTTGGTTCTGTTGCAAAGCAGCCAGAGAAAGGGGAACCCAAGCCAAAGGCGGTACGGTTCGCAGGAACTGGAAGAGGGGATCTAGAGCTTTGTTAATCATTGGACTCACCCCGATTAAGATGCCAACACTAATGCCAACTAAGGCTGCTAGCGAATAGCCGATTAAGACTCGCTTTAAACTTTCTAGTGTCTGCCAAAATAAGCCTTTGTCAGTTCCGCCGCGATCGAAGAAAGGATAGAACAAATAAGTGCTAGTTCGCTCGTTTGTAACGACCTCTATCGGACCTGGCAGCTTAATCAGCCCGATTGCCGAAGACAATTGCCATACGACTAAGAACACCACAATTCCTATAACAGCGGGAAGAAAATCCTTAGAATATTTTTTCCAGAATTCGCTGACGGGGTTTTCGGCCGAACCATTACGACTTCTTAAAGTTGCGGTCATTTTTTAAGTTTTCCTCCTTGATTGTTTTAGATTCGTCTTTGTTTTATGCTTTCTTGATTTCCAAACTATCTAAATAAGCTTGTGGGTTTTCCGGGTCAAATTCTTTGCCATCAAAAAACTTTTCTACTCCTCTAGAAGTGCTAGAAGGAATATCCGCTTCGGCGATTCCTGCTTCCTTAGCCGCTTCTTTCCAAAGATCTTCGCGATTTACTCTATCGATTAGCGCTTTGGCATTGGTTAAGGTATCTTTGGGTAGGAAGCCCCAACGAACGCTTTCTGTCAGGAACCAGAGATCGTGGCTCTTGTAGGGATAAGAGACGCTACCCCTAGGATCTTTCCAGTACAGCACGCCTTGCTTGGCGATATCCTTGATATCTGCTTTGCCATCGCCCATCTTGTAGCCGACTGTCAATGGCTCTTGGAGAACGGCTACAGGTACGTTAAAATAGCCAGCGGCAGACAGGATTTTTGCCATTTCTTGCTTGTTTTCAGTCTTGTCGCACCACTGCTGTGCGTCCATAATTCCTTTTAAAAGAGCTTTGGTAGCTTTGGGGTTCTTGTCTACCCAATCTTTTCGGATGGCTAAATATTCCTCTGGATGGAAAGGCCAAATTTCAGACGTTAAAGCTGCCATGAAGCCGATATTGTCGGCAACAATCCGGTAGGGCCAAGGGTCGCCCGTACTGAAGCCATCCATGGTTCCAGTTTTCATGTTGGCAACCGTTTGCGCAGCTGGTACGGTAAGGATGTTAACATCCTTATCTGGATCGATCCCTGCTGCGGCAAACCAGTAGCGAATCCAAAAGTCCTGATTGACTTTTGGAAAGGTCTGGGCAGCTTTGAAGGGAGTACCTGCTTGCTTGAGACCGATAATATAGTTTTTCGCTCCTTTGAGATCGAGTCCAATTCCTTTGCCTTGGTGCTTGTTGGCGATCGCGATTCCATTGCCCTGCGTATTCAACTGCGCCAACACATACATGGGGATTTTCACATTATTTTTAGTGATTAACCCTTCAGAAATTAAATAGGGCATAGGCATCTGCCACTGACCACCGTCAATCCCGCCAGCCGCCGAACCAATCTCTACGTTGTCTCTAGCTGCTCCCCAGTTAGCTTGCTTGGATACCTCGACTTCGGTCATGCCATATTTGGCAAAGAAGCCTTTTTCCTTCGCTATAATGAGTGGGGCTGCTTCTACGATTGGAATAAATCCTAGTTTAATTTTGGTGGTTTCGGGCGTTGTTTCCGGCGTTAGACTAACAGGTGCAGCCTCTTGGGCTGGTTTAGAGGCAGTATCTGGCGGATTTCCTACGCAACCTTTAAGCAAAACTGCACCTGCACCCGATGCAACGGCTACAGAGATAAATTTACGGCGAGAAAATTTAGAAAAATCAGACATAAAACCTCCGGGCAGACTATTCCTTTGCTGTAAATAAGATTAAGAAAAAATTAATGAGCCATAAACTCAGAAAATATTGGCATCACAAGATGCAATGAGTATTCAATAAACACTCAAAAGACTTTTCCTTAAACGATCTGGCAAAAGACTATGTTAGTTTGATGGATTATTCAGAAGGTTGAATTGATTTAATAGATAAGTTTACATCCTTTTTAAAAAAATACTTAAGTTTTTTCTGAAACTCATAAAGAAAAATTTAATTTCATCTATAAGTATTGATTAAGATGCTCGTATTGCGAGGATCTTCGCTTCAAAAGCTAGGTTTCTTTAATAGAGTTTTATCTATAGATTGATATTAATTTTTGTTAGATAAGGAGAGTAAAAAGAATTAATTAAATGATCGAGATAGATATTAATCAATTGCTTGAAATCGATATCAATCGTTCATGGTAAATAGATTGACTACTATGAATACCAAGGGCGTTCAACTAGATTGAATAACATCTATTAATAAAATAGAGTATGGACAATGAATACTGACGCTTAAATACTTAAATAATTAAATCTGAGATGTTTAATAACCCAGAGACTGATATCAGATAACCGTCAAGCAATCGGAAGCGAAAAGCGAAACGTACTTCCTTTGCCAAACTCGCTTTCGACTTCGATTTTACCGCCTTGAAGTTCGACTAAACGACGCGCGATCGCAAGTCCGATTCCGGTTCCGCCGGAGTAGCTGGCGCGGGATTTATCGGCACGCCAAAAACGCTCGAAAATATAAGGTAAATCTTCCGGTGCAATGCCGATTCCCGTATCGGTAACTGCTATCCAAACCCAATTTTTATCTCGCCAAGCGCGAAGTACGATCGAGCCTTTCTCGGTGTAGCGCAGGGCATTACCTAGTAAATTGACTAATATTTGTTCGGTGCGATCGAGATCGGCTAAGACAGGTGGCAGATCGACCGGACAATCTAATCGTAATACGGGACCTTCTTCCAATAATTGATTGGCAAATTTTTCTAGTAATGACTTTAAAATTGGATATAAATGAATTTTTTGGGGATTAATCGATAAATATCCCGCTTCGGCTTTAGAAAGTTCTTGTAGATCGCTGGTCAATCGTTCTAAACGTCGAGTTTCTCTTACCAAGCGTAGATATAATTCCGATGAAGGTGCGATCGCGCCATCTGCTAATTCTTCTAAATAACCCCGGACTACTGTTAAAGGCGTTCGCAGTTCGTGAGTCAGATCGCTAATTAATTCTCGCCGTCGTTTTTCGACATCTTCTAGGCTACTTGCCATGCGATTGAAACTCTGCGCCAGTTGATTTAATTCGGGAATTTCACTGCCTGGCATCCTTTCTTTTAAATCCCCTGCCGCAAATTTTTGGGTAATTTCTTTCATTTGCTTGACGGGTTTGGTCACTCGCTTCGATACCCAATAACTCAATCCTCCTGCTGTCGTTGCCCCAGCGACAACCGACCAAATCGCACTACTATCCCAAGCGGTTTTAAAGCCTTCAACTAAGTAAGTCCGCGCCGAACGAATAGTAAAAAATCCTCTTCTCTCCAACTGTTCTAAACGAATAACAAACATTTGCGGAGAAGAAAGTTTCGCGATCGCGATAAAACTTCCCAAACCCACAATCATCACCAACAAGTGGGAGAAAAATAAGCGCGTTCCCAAACTAAACTTAGCCAAGATCGCTCCTCAGATAAGTTTTCATGATACGATATTTAAATTAAGTCGATCGAGACCGATAGAGGAATTGCGATCGCGATAGGTTTAACTAATATTAACGCTCGCAAACATGAGTAGGATCTTCTGCTTTTTCTGCAAACTCCAATCCCCTTGCCAAACGCTATGCAAAAATCGGCGGTAAACCCTTCTCAATCTGCGGACTAAAGTTTATATAAAATACAAATTCCTCGCGAACACTTTTTCCCTACAAACGGGAATGGAAATATAATTTCTGATAACGATTATTATTATATCAGATGTCTCGCTAGTCGAAGCAGTAATTTAAAGCCAAGATAGAGCAGGAGTTATGGGTAATTCTGAAGCTGCGATCGCCCCTTCTTTTCAGAGAATGAATCAATGGGAAACAGCTCATCGTTCTCTTGCCCAAAGTCAACTTTGGTCATTTCTCCTGATTGCCATTGGCAGCGCCAGCAGTTTCATCTATCCCCATCCCCCGCTAGTCGGATTGGCTGTCATCGCTGGAACGACCATTGCTCGACCAAAGGCGATAATAGCGGCCATTCTCATCTGGTTAGTCAATCAAATTTATGGCTTTAGTATTCGTCAATATCCGCAAACGATTGAATCCTTGATTTGGGGATTAGTAATGGGTGCGGGAACAATTTTGGTGGCTTTAATTGCTACCGTCAGACCTCAGTTTAGTCGAGGAAGGTGGACGGGTCACAGTTTATGGTTGGGAATTACTGTTTTGAGTGGATATGTTTTATTTGAAGGAATTGTCTTTCTGGTAGGGCAATTAATAGGACAGTCGCACGTCTTTACGTTGAAAATTCTCTGGGGAATTTTAGTCAAAGAACTTGTCTGGGCGATCGCGCTGGGTGGCATTCATGCTTTACTCTTGATATCCGCGATGCGCGATCGCCCTACAAAAAACAACTCTCAACCATCTTCAAATTTATAACCAAGACCGACAATGGTTTTAATAAAAGTTGGATTGGCGGAATCGGGTTCGATTTTTTTCCGCAATCGTCTGATATGAGTATCGACTACTCGTTCGTCTCCATAAAAATCATTTCCCCATAATTTATCGATTAGTTGCGTGCGACTCCACACTCGACCCGGATAACTGATAAACGTAGCAAGAAGATTAAATTCAAGGGTAGTCAGATCGAGGGGTTCTTCTTGTTCGGAGTTCAACCGGCGACTGGCAGTATGGCGATCTAAATCGACGATAAAATGTGACGTTCGATAAACTTGAGTTGGCTGTTGTTCGACTTGTCGCAAGCTGCGCCGCAATAGCGCCCTCACTCTGGCGACTAATTCTCTTGGGCTAAAAGGTTTGACTAAATAATCGTCTGCTCCTGTAGAAAGACCGATGACGCGATCGATCTCTTCTCCTTTGGCGGTTAGCATCAAAATATAGGGGTCTTTTTTACTGGGTTTTTGTCTTATTCTCGTACAAACCTCTAACCCATCCAAACCGGGAAGCATGAGGTCGAGAATAATAAGGTCGGGTTGCTGTTGTTGGAAAATCTCCAATGCCTCTAGTCCATTATTGGCAAGACGGCATGAAAACGATTCTCTTTCTAAAGTTTGTTGAATCAGTTGGGCAATTTCCACTTCATCTTCAACAATCAAAATATTCATGTTCTTAGATTTTGCTAGAAAAATCTTTCTTTATCTTGCCTTTATTTAATTGGCATTAACAATTACAAAAAGAAACAATGAGGTCGGGCTAAAATGTAAAAGGCTGTCAGAGAAAAATGGTATTAGGGGAGGTAAACGAAATGACGGCTACGAGTTTAACTGAACAAGAAATTGCCGCGTTAACGCCAGAGGATGTTGCTCATTTAGCTGCGCGCTTGGAACGAGACGATTACAATAATCCTTTTGAAGCTTTGCAGGATTGGCATTTGCTGCGGGCGATCGCGTTTCAGCGTCAAGAATTAATCGAACCCTATCTCCACTTGCTCGATATCGAAGCCTACGATGAGGCATAGTAGCACTTGAAAGTCGCCTTCTCATCCCAAAATATAAAGCTGTAAGAGAGAATGGTGTTGGTAAGCTATGCTGAGTCTGAAAAATCTCCTGGTTACCTTCTCAATAGTGATTTTTATTACTTTAGCCAGTGGCTTGGGATTAGTTGCCCCGGCTGAGGCAACTACAGTAAGCTTTCAGTGGACTGGGAAGGCAGGATATTCAGCCAAAGGGTTATTTAGCTACGATCCGCCGACAGTTCCAACGATTGTTTCCGAGAAAGGGGCTGGGAAAACAAATGTCTTACAGTCTTTAGTCGTGACTTTTTATACTCCCTCTGGGGCACCGATTGGCACTTATGACAATGTGGTTAATGGAGTTGCTCAAGGACATTTTTTTGAATTCAACTTCGATCCCACAACGCAACAAATCGTTGGACGTGTCGATTTAGGTGGCGAATTAGCTGGCGAGATTTATTTAAAAGGAACGGTCGATGACGAGTTATCCTTGTTTTCAGTAGATAAATCTGGTTTTGAGCGCATTATCGATCGCGGTTCCGACTCTTTGGCAGCATTTCGCCAAGTCTCAAGCTAGAGATTTTGTTAATGATTAATTATCCCTCGCTAGCACTAATCAACGATGAACCGATAACCCGATCGCAAATTCATCAAACTTGACGACTTCGGAGTTGGGTTGGCGCGTATCAAAATAATAGCTACTGACGGTTCCATTACTCGTATCTAAAATACTAAATACAGTAATGTCATTACTGGCAATATAAGGGAGCGATCGCCCATTTTCATCTAACAAAGGCGCAATTGTTGGAACTACGGGTTCTAGTCCATTTGGATCGCCAAGAGCTACATAATCTAAGTTAGGATTATCTGTTGGAATCGGTCTTCTATTTTCTCCGATATGAGCGCCGTAAGTATTGCCCACATTAGACGATTCTAAGAAATGTATGCCGCTGGAACTAACAAAGCGATTCCACAGATGAGAATGTCCGTAATAGACGAATTGCACGCCTGCCGATTCTAAAATCGGCATGAGATCGCGGATGATATAATCATTTTTTCGGGGATAATCATAACGAACCGATTTAAGGCTTCCATCCGATGTATATTCAAGCCGAGGAATTGGATCTGTGTAAGGCGGAACGATATTTCCTCCTAAAGTATGAACTGGATGATGGAACATGACAATTTTGTATTTTGCCTGCTTAAACTCTTGACTTTGCAGTTCTTCTTCTAGCCAACGATATTGATTGCTTCCTTTGGCGATAGGTTCAAAAATAATTTGCCCGTAGCCCCACTTTTGTGGATTATTTAAGTCCTGTTCGCTTTCTTTATATCGACCGCGATCTTTAGGAGCGAGACTAGGAGATCGCCACATATTCGTCACATATAAAACAACTAGACGGATATTGCCAAAGGTGACGGCATAGTATTTTTTTCCACCCGAACTATTTTGAGGTAGAGAAAAAATTTCTTCGTAGGTATCTGTATTAAAAGAATTATTTTTTATCCAATTTTCTTTTGCTTGAGAATCAATTTCTGGATTTGTTGTTTGATAATATTTTTCGGCTTGAGTACGAGGAAAAGAATCATCAAATTGATCGTTTAATGGTGTTTCCATCGAAAATCTTCCCATTACTTCATGATTGCCGATTGCGGGAAATAAAGGCGCATGTTGAATTAATTCGCCGCCATGATAGATAGTTTTAACGCCATTTTTTTCTAAAGCATAATTGGCACGACCTTGAAGACAAGGGAAAAAAGCACCGCCCCTGCTATCATCAAACCATTCAGAAGCGCGATCGGGAATATTGACTAAATCGCCGGCAAAAAAGACAGCATCCACTCGTCCGACGGTTTCCACGACTTTCTGTAGATTCGCTGCGGTGAGGGGCATCAGTTGATGATCCGAAGTCAGCAGAATTTTTAGAGGCGTTCCTGGTTTGGGAGTAGATGCCAAGCTAAAAATATCGCTTTTAACTTCTTCTGTTTTCCCATCATTGTCACGCACGCTGATAGCTTGATAAGGAACTCGTCGATTGGGCGTTAACCCTGTCACTTCGACTTCGTGTCGCCAAATATCCCGCTTGGTTGTCTGCGTATAGCCTGGGGTGACTTTTGAGTTTTTATCTTCTCTAACGCGGCTAAGCTTGGTTGTCGTCGCTTCTGCCGAGAGTTCGAGGCTGTTTCCATAAATAACTCGATGGTTAGAACCTTCAAAATCCGTAAACCAAACAACCCGTACCGAGTTTTCAGTTGGCATTTGCAGGAAGGGATCGCTTAGGAAAAAGGATGTAGCCATTCTGGGAGACTCTCTAGTAGACACCACTATTATGAAGGCAATGGCAGCGAGTAGGAGAAAGGCAGCCATCGTTAGAATCGTATAGGTTCGCGATCGCCCTCTTGAGAAAAAGAACATCAATGTCGCTAATTGTTGTACTGATTCTATTATTTATTGCTAACTGGCTTTTCTCGGAGTCTTTAGTCTTTTTTCCCATGCATGTCCTTAATTGGCTGGGACACTACAGTTGGTTTTGCCTAGTTGGTCTTTTATTAGCACTGTTGAGCTGGTTTTTTGGAGACGACTAGATTAAGGCTAAATGCACGATGCCATCGCCTTGGTTGACGAGAGGATTTTGGGTATGTCCGATGACCATGCCCTTTTTTGGGGCGCGAACTTTCGTGTTAGTTTCGCCAAACGCATCGGTAATGATTCCCAAGGACTGCTTTTTCTCAACTTGTTCCCCTAACTTAACGGCTAAGTGCAAGATGCCACTGCGAGATGCTCTCACCCACTTAGTTTGAGAAACTTCTACCGATGCTACCTCCGTCGTCGGAAAGGGTAAAGGATACATGCCCAAATAGTCCATTACTCGTAAAATTCCATTCGTGCCAATTTGAATCGCTTGCTCGTCAAAGCGCAGGGCTTCTCCTGCTTCGTAAAGTAAAATGGGAATTCCTTGTTGCTTGGCTGCGTGACGCAATGAGCCATCCCGCGTGGTGGCGTGAATGAGAAGAGGGGCACCAAACGCTTTAGCAAAACGATAGGTTTCTTCGTCCTCCAAATTAGTACGAATTTGAGGGAGATTGATGCGAGGGATAGCAGCCGTATGGAGATCGATGCCGTGGGTACAGCGTTTGACAATTTCCGTCATGAATAAATGTGCCAAACGGGCGGCTAAAGAACCATTCGGAGAACCGGGAAAAGAGCGATTTAGGTCTCTGCGATCGGGCAAGTAGCGAGATTGTTCGAGAAAGCCAAATACGTTGACGATAGGAACTGCAACTAACGCCCCGCACAACTTTTTCGGTTTTATCTTCTCCAACACCTGCCGGATGATTTCTACGCCATTGATTTCATCTCCGTGAATGGCAGCACTCAACCACAATCTCGGTCCGGCTTTTTTGCCATTGACGACAATGACGGGTAGAGAAATAGGGGTTTGGGTGGGTAAATGCGTCACCGGAATTTCTAGTCGCTGTCGTTTCCCAGGCGGAATCGTTTCTCCAGCAATTTCCATCTCGTTAATGATTAATATTGAATGCGATCGCGCGGCGCTCCGTTAGTCGCTTTTTTGGCCACAAATTCAATAATTTTTCCCGCTACGTCTAATCCCGTTGCTGTTTCAATTCCTTCCAATCCCGGCGAAGAATTCACTTCGATTACCACCGGACCGCGATCGGAACGGAGCAAATCTACCCCTGCAACGCTCAATCCCATCGCTTTGGCTGCTCGAACTGCGGTACTGCGTTCTTCTGGGGTTAATTTAATTTTCTCGGCTTTGCCGCCTCTATGCAGGTTAGAGCGAAATTCGCCTTCTGCTCCCTCGCGTTTCATGGCAGCAATAACTTTACCCCCGACCACAAAACAGCGAAGATCGGTACTTGCAGCTTCTTTGATGTACTCCTGAACTAAAATATTGGCATCCAACCCGCGAAAGGCTTCGATAACCGACTTTGCCGCTTGATGGGTTTCGGCGAGAACTACCCCAATCCCCTGTGTTCCTTCTAGGAGTTTAATCACCACGGGCGCACCGCCAACGGTTTTGATTAAACCATCAATATCTTGGGTGTCGTGGGCAAATCCCGTCACGGGTAAGCCAATTCCTTCGCGAGCCAGAATTTGCAAGCAACGAAGTTTATCGCGCGATCGCGAAATTGCTTGGGATTCATTGGCACTAAAAACTCCCATCACCTCGAACTGTCGCACTACAGCGGTTCCATAAAAGGTTCTCGACGCAGCAATGCGCGGAATGATGGCATCAAAATTCTCCAAGGGCCGACCATTGTAAACAACCATCGGTTTGTGGGCGGTAATGTTCATATAGCAACGTAGGTAATTAATCACCCGCATGTCGTGCCCTTGGGCTTCTCCAGCTTCTTTAAGTCGTCGCGTCGAGTAGAGAGAGGCATCCTGGGATAGGATTGCAATTTTCATATTGTTTATAAAGGCAGAGAGCACGGGAGCAGGGGAAGTCGGAAGTCAGAAGTTGGGGAGACTGGGAGAGTGTGGAGAGAGTGGGGAGAAAACTAACTACTAACCACAAACTACTAACAACTGACCAAATAATTACGAATTACGAATTACGAATTACGAATTATTTGAGTCCCCAATCTAAAATCCTTTCATCAAAAATCGCCAAACATCATCTGCTGGCGGTGGACGTGCAATAAGTGTAACTCTTGCCCAGAAACTCGTTCGAGCATGTAAACGACGTGTTCTGGTTGTAGAAGCGTTCCGTCATTGCGGCAACTCCCCACGTAACGCAAAACGACAGGCTGTTCGGTTGTATTTTCTTGGGATTCGAGGGTTAATTCAAACAAGCGATCGCGCAAATTTACTACGGTTTTCTTTCCAGATTTGCTCGTTTTTTCCCAAACAATCTCCTTTAAAGCCAGAATCGTATCGAGCCAACGTTGCCATTGTTCTATGGAAACTGGCTCGACTGCGCCGACTTTAATAAAATATTCGGCTTTCTCTAGCAATCCCGTTGCCGCTGGCGATTGCACGCTCACTTCTTCAATTCGATAGACTGGGATGTCCGCTGGTAATTGAGCGACCAATTTTTGACGAAACGCTTCTATGTCCATGCGATCGGTCAATTCAAAATCGACAATCTCCCCACTGCTAGTAACTCCCAGAGGCAGGGCATTAGCAATAGAAATCCTCGGCCCTGGATGATAGCCTCCGGTAAAGGAAATCGGCAATGCTGCGCGACGTACAGCGCGATCGAACAGGCGTACTAAATCCAGATGACTCACTAATGCCATATCGCCTTGCTTGCCAAACCAGACGCGGAATCGCTGAACTCGATTTTGGTTGGGTTGGAAATGTCCGCTAAATTGGGGAATCGGCGGCGGTTCGACGACAACATTATGTCCGAAATCTACTCCGCAGATACCGCAATGAGAACAGCCATCGAAGGAACAATCGGGAACGATCGCAGCTTCCAGCGCCTTCTGTAAGTCTTCTTTAAGCCACTTTTTATCGATCCCCGTATTGATATGATCCCACGGCAAAGGCGCATCAAAGGGATTTTGGATTTTGGATTCTGTCTGCTGTACAAGCGCAAAACCTTGTGCCTCTACTTCTGGCTGCTCAAAAACATTCCACTCGCCCTTTTCGATTTGGCGATACTTCCAGGTCAATCCCGATTCGGCAATGGCTACCTCCCAAGCGGCAAAGGCTTTCTCAGTATTTTCCCACCAGGCATCCATTCCGGCTCCGAGTTCCCAGGCGCGACGGATGACAGCGGCTAAGCGTCTGTCTCCCCGTCCTAAAAAGTCCTCCATTGCCGAGATGCGCACGTCGGTGTAATTGACTTTTACGCCTTTCATGCGGCTGAATTCCTGGCGCAAAAGTTCTTGCTTGCGGATCGATTCAGCGGTGGAGACAGAATGCCATTGGAAAGGGGTGTGAGGTTTGGGAGTGAAGTTAGAAATCGTGATGTTGAAGTCGAGGCGCTTTCTTCCATTAAGGCGACATTCTCTCCTCAACCAACGGACGGTTTCGGCAATACCGATGACATCGACATCGGTTTCGCCCGGCAAGCCGATCATAAAATAGAGTTTTACCTTATCCCACCCTTGCTCGACGGCGGTTTTGACTCCTCGCAGCAATTCTTCGTTGGTGAGTCCTTTGTTAATGACATCTCGCATTCGTTGGGTGCCTGCTTCTGGGGCAAAGGTTAGCCCCGATTGCCGCGTACCGCCGACGATATTGGCAATATTTTCGTCAAAGCGATCGACCCGTTGGCTGGGCAGGGAGAGGGATATATTTTCGTTTTTGAGGCGATTTTTAACTTCTATCCCGACAGCTGGCAGGGCGAGATAGTCGGAACAACTGAGGGAGAGGAGAGAAAATTCATTGTAACCCGTGGCGCGGATTCCCTTTTCGATCGCGCCGATAACCGCTTCGGGTTCTACGTCTCTTGCCGGACGAGTCAGCATTCCGGGCTGGCAAAAGCGACACCCGCGAGTACACCCGCGACGAATTTCTACGGTCAGGCGATCGTGAACGGTTTCTACGTAGGGAACCAAACCGATAGAATAGGCTGGCATAGGAGTTGCTACTCGCCGCAAGATTCTTTGGGGTACGTCGGGACGGTTGGGACGAACCGAACCATCTTCCGCGGCATCGTAAAATCGGGGAACGTAAACGCCGGGGACTTGCGCCAAATCTAGGAGCAATTCTTCTTTGCTCAATCGGGCTGCTTTGCCTTCTTCGATGACGAGACCGATTTCTGGCAGGAGTTCTTCTCCGTCGCCGAGGGCGATAAAATCGAAGAAGTCGGCGTAAGGTTCGGGGTTGGAAGTTGCCGTCTGTCCCCCGGCAAACACGAGTGGATAGTCGCCTGTTGCTCGTTCTTGCCAGGTGAGAGGGATCCCTGCCAGAGCGAGCATTTCTAAAATATTGGTAGCGCCGAGTTCGTAGCTGAGGCTAAAACCGAGAATATCGAATTCAATGAGAAGTCGTCGAGATTCTAGGGCGAATAGAGGAATTTTATCCGATCGCAATCTAGCAGCGAAGTCGGGGGCGGGTAGGTAAGCGCGATCGCACAGTTGTCTCGGTTGGGCATTCAAAATGTTGTAGAGAATGATATGCCCTAAGTTGGATGCCCCCACTTCATAGACTTCTGGATAGGTTAAGACCCAACGAACGTTAGCGCTTTCCCAGGGCTTGTGTATGGCTCCCAATTCATTGCCTAGGTAGCGAGCAGGTTTGGAAATATCGGGTGTTAGAATCTTCTCAATTGCAACCGCCACAACTAAAAACCTCCGGTATTGAGCTTGGCACTAATGCTCGGCTTCTCTAATATACCGGATGTTTTCGCGCGCGATCGCCTTCGTCGGCGATCGCCTAGCTTCAAAAACTTAAACGGCTACGGGCTTGTCTAGAGTTTTCTCAAAAGCATGATGATTTTCAAAGATCTCGAATACTCTATCCAACTGCGTTAGCTCAAAAATAATGCGCACTGAGGGAGCTAACGAGCAAAGGCTGAATCGCTTCCCTTGACTTTGAGTCAGTCGAAAAGCCGTTACTATTGCCATCAAACCAGCACTGTCGAGAAACTCAACGCGACTCATATCGACCAAAAAGACAGAATAAGCTTGAGAGGTTACTGCTGTTGTAAGTGCCTGTTTAAACTCATCAACGTTAGCAGCCGTAATATAACCGCTGGGTTCAAAGGTTGCCACGCTAGAATAAACTAAAGCATTTTTCATGATTTCACCTTGTCTAAAATTTGCCTCGACGATCCAGAGTCAAATGATAATTAGTTAGTCGAAAAATTTTCGGTAAGTATTGCTGATTATCAATTCGTTATTTTTCCAGAAAGTTAACCTAACATAATCCGAGCGTTTGGGCAACTTGTTGGTCTAGGATTTTCTCTTTTGACAAGAGAGTACTTGTTCGTCAAAAAGACGTTAAGTGTCCTTAAAGCTAACATAGTATTTGTCCGTTTCATTTTCAATCAATCGCAAGATAGATAGTGCTCTAGCATTTTATCGATATTTTCTTAAAAAAAAGTAAAGAAAGTTACCAAAATTTGGCTTGCTTTTAACTGAGGCATAGAGAATTCAAAGCTTGTGACCGATTATTATTGCCAAAAAATTAGACTAGCGATATTTTTCTAAGGTAGTCAAAAATGAATTGATGTCAAGAACGCTAGTTACAAACTATCGTGGAAACCACACATATAATTGGCAACTTGTAGAACAAGACCTGCCCATAAAGCGGCTAACTCCTGAATAGAAAATGCTATTAACTACGAGCTAACTCGCTTGGGTTAGACTCTGATGTAGATTACGAGACTTTAGAGTTACTTATGAGTGAGATGGATGCTAGTCGCATCTAAATTGTTCCCAATTCATAGGTTGTTGCTTACAGATTGTCCTAAAAATATAAAATGTCGAAGATACTCCGCCAATTGAGCAGCTCCGCCGGCTTCGACTTCGTCATGTTGAGCTAGCGGTAGCGAAGCGAACTATCTTATAGCAGTTTTCAGTTAGATTTTAATCTTTGCTGGTGCGTTTTCATTTTGCGATCGCTTGGTTAGTTTTATGTTAGCGAATTGTACGTGTAGTGTTTGACTTGCTCGCGCTCGCGTCTATTTAACTTACCTCCATCGGTGGGCTGAGTTATGGTATTTACATTGCCGCTACCATTTTTTCTTAAATCTTACTTTGCAGTTTGATTCTCATACATTAATTCATTCGAGATAATGGCTTAAAAAAGAAATATTAAAAATTTATATAAGGCTTGTAGGGACGTAGTCAAACTACGCCTTTCCCAAATTGGTAAGACTTCTTTAATTTTTGAAGACAGACGTTAAAGATTGTATGTTTACTCATCTGAATACTTAACCTGAAAATACAGTAAAGATTAGGTTTACAAAGTCTATCGGAGCCTTTGTAACTAAGACACAATATAGAGTTGCCAGAGCTTTTTAGCAATTTTTTGCTTGAGAAATTTTATTTTGACAGGATGAGATCGTGCGTTCTGGCAACTGTTGTTGTGTCTTGACTAAATCTTGACCGTTCCAGATAAATATAGTTGAGAATTTTAGGATCGAAGTCGCGAGCGGCTACTATCGCGAGTCGGATTGCTAGGCGCAGACACAAGATCTGCTCGTTCTTCCCAAATTTTTTCTACCTACGGATAAATTAATTTTTTCTTTCCGTAAGATGTTTCTAA
This sequence comes from Pleurocapsa sp. PCC 7327, assembly GCF_000317025.1. Lineage (NCBI taxonomy): Bacteria > Bacillati > Cyanobacteriota > Cyanophyceae > Pleurocapsales > Pleurocapsaceae > Pleurocapsa > Pleurocapsa sp. PCC 7327. The sequence goes on from NC_019689.1 coordinate 1,654,465, forward strand.
TTTGCGAACCACTTAAGGTGATCCCGGTTGATTGCGCCAGGTGTTCTGCCAGGCGATCGCCACTCCAGCGAGTAAATTGATAGCCCAACTCTCTGGGATCTTTGGCGATGGTTTCCATTAATAACTCCATGTATTCTTCCGTAACCTTACGATAGTTACCTTTTGTACGCTTGTCCCTCAGACTTTCGATGTCCTCTGGATCGCCATGAACGCACCAATAGGCTACAGTCCGGTAAGAACAGCCGAGAAATTCAGCAATTTCTTGATAGGTTTTTCCTTCGTTTCTCAAAAGCAGCATCAAGATTCGCTGAATAAAATTCGAGCAATCATTTTCTTTTAATGCCTTGAGTAACTTTTCTTTTTGACCGATCGTTAGGAATCTTTTACTTGACATGAAACGTAGCATGAAAAAATGACAATCTAACCTCGTTAATTTTGATTTTATGCGATTATTATTGGTAATGGAGTCTCTTCATAAAATCTTCACTGAAATACTATCCGAAACGTTCTCCTAAATGCTATGTAGGAGCGCGGCTTTAAGGTATTTCTATGCAAATTAAGGTAATTAACTATAATACTATCTTCAAATTTCACCAAACCTTTACAAATTTCTTTATTGAAACTTCATAATTCTTGGCAAATTCCGTCTTCTGAATTTTATTGGTGGGGACAAACTGCTAATGTAAAAAATATGGCGGATATGAAAATAAAAACAATCAATAAAAATGACAAGGAAAACTAACATTTTTATTGCGGGAGCAAGTCGCGGAGTCGGCGGAGAAATCGCTCTTTGTGCTATCGAAAAGAATTGCCGAGTAAAAGCTTTGCTTCGTTCGGAAGAATCGCGATCGCAATTAGAGGCAATGGGCATTGACGTGGTTATAGGAGATGCTTTGGATATAGTAGCAGTGGAAGCAGCCATACAAGAAAGCAAACCGATAGAAGCAGTTACCAGTACGATTGGCGGATTGCCTAAAGACGGTATCAGAGCCGATTATTTGGGCAATAAAAATCTTATCGATGCTGCCGTCAAGGCAAAGGTGAGTAAATTTATTTTGATTTCGTCAATTGGTAGCGGAGAGAGCGCTTCTGCCTTACCCCCACAAGTAATGGAAGCGTTGGCAGCCGTTTTAGCAGAAAAAGAAAAGGCAGAACAACATCTGATAAATAGCGGACTGACCTACACCATTATTCGACCTGGCGGATTAAAATCGGAACCCCCAACCGGAAACGGGATTTTAACCGAAAACTACTAGGTTTCTGGAACGATTCATCGAGCTGATGTAGCCCAGTTAGCTTGTAAGTGCCTTTTTTCCGATGCGGCTAACAATAAAATCCTCTCCGCTATCGACCGCAATATGATGTACGCTCAGGAGGAAATCGAGGAGCTATCAATAGACTAACGGAAATAAGGTATATTAATAGCTTATCTTTTCTAGAGCGAAAGTAGCTCGACGAAGGCGCGATAGATTTTTTTTAACGATGGGAGGATACAGCAGAGAAGCGACTCCTAGCGACTAACAACTAACTAGCATGAATAAAGGCAAAACCTTGCCGTGACCTGTTGACTTATCTAGAACCTTTTGATTTTAACTTGCCGTCTAAATTAGGAACGCCCGCATAGGCAGCCATGACCGTACAAATTTACAGCGCTTTTACTCTATTTTTGAGTCTTCTAGTCGAAGCAATTCCTTTCCTGTTGTTAGGAGTTCTGCTCTCTAGCGCGCTGCTATTTTTTATCGACGAGCGCCAACTGGTAGCGAGGTTACCTCGCCATCCCTTTTTGGGGGCGTTCGTTGGAAGTTGCGTCGGCTTTTTCTTTCCCGTGTGTGAATGCGGTAACGTTCCGGTGGCACGCCGATTGTTAATGCAGGGAATGCCGACTTCGGTAGCGATTGGTTTTCTCCTAGCGGCACCGACGATCAATCCCATTGTCATTTGGTCAACTTGGGTGGCTTTTCGAGATCGCCCAGAAATTGTCGTTTTTAGAGTGTTGGGTTCCTTGGCAATTGCTACGATTATTGGCTGCCTTTTTAGCCTGCAACAAGACCCGCGACCAATGTTACAATCCGCACTAGCCAAGCGCGTTAATCTGCTGATGTCTCGTTCCCTAGAAGTTAAACCAGCCGCGCAGCGATCGCCAGAAATGCCCTCACTCTTGCAATCGGGAACGTTTCTCCTCAACAAATCGGGTCAACCAATCCGAATGGACGATGCCGTAGCACTAGCGGCTGTTGCACTCAATCGCCCGATTCCTTTGGAAAAGCGTTTGCGTCCGTTTCTCGATAATGCCATTCAGGAACTGCGGGAGTTGGGCGGAATATTAATTTTCGGAAGCGCGATTGCGGCTTGCGTTCAAGTTTTCGTGCCCCGCGAGGTCATTCTCGACCTCGGACAAGACGTTATTAGTTCGATCGCGGCGATGATGGTTTTAGCTGGGATAGTCTCGATTTGCTCGACGGTCGATTCTTTTTTTGCCCTGTCTTTTGCTTCTACTTTTACCACCAGTTCGCTACTAGCATTTTTGGTGTTTGGACCGACGATCGACATCAAGGGTATTGGCTTAATGTTGTCGATTTTCCAACCTAGAATTATCTTTTATTTATTTGCTTTAGTAGCGCAGCTCACCTTCCTGTTCGCCTTGTTTCACAGTTATTTCTTTTAGAAGGCACAAGGAAGGAGTTCGAGAGGGGGACTCCGAGACGGGAAGAAGGGGAGACAATTAACGACTAACCACTGTACGGGCGTTTTTTTGACAATAAGTGTTGGGAAATTGCTAGCGTTTTTAGATAAACCCGCCCCTACTAACTAATCCAAAATCCTTTCATCCAAAATCCAAAGATGAGTCAACAATCCACTATCCAAAATCCAAAATCGAAAATTTTTCTGCCCTGGTTGGACGTTTTAGCGCTGTTGGCATGGGGAGGGTTGTTACTTAGGTATTGGATAACCGGGCAACTCAGGCTATTGATTCACCCGAATTATTTTTGGTTGGTCTTGGTGACTGGCATTGCGCTGTTAATTCTCGGCGCTTTGAAGGGCGGACAGCTTTTGGCAGATTGGCGCAAGCGAGGCAATAACTTCCAAGAAAGAGAAACGGTACAGCACATTACACTATTACCTCCCGGTGTAGGAAGCGGCGTATTAGTGGCGACGGCTTTGGCAGGGTTTGCGATCGCGCCGACGGTATTGACTTCCCAAGCGGCACTGCAACGGGGAGTTACCGAGTCTTTGCCGATAACGCGATCGCAACCTCAATCTTTTCGCGCGACGACTAGACCAGAAGAGCGATCGATTGTCGATTGGATTAGAACCCTCAATGCCTATCCCGAACCCGATGCTTACGCCGGACAACCAGTCAAAGTCACTGGATTTGTCGTCCACCTGCCCCACCTGAGCGACAATTATTTATTAATTAGCCGTTTTATTATTACTTGCTGCGCCGTAGATGCCTATCCCGTCGGTCTTCCCGTCAAGCTGGAGTCGAGTCGCAATAACTATCCGCCCGACACCTGGCTAGAAATTGAAGGGGAAATGATGGTAGAAACCTTACCCCAGCACGAGCAAACGATGAAAGAAACAACCGCTCAAAAACGCCAACTGGTTATCGCAGCAAAATCCCTCAAAAAAATTCCTACGCCAGCCGATCCTTATAGTTATTAACATCAATTGAGTAAGTTAGCTTATTTATAACTCGTTACTACAATTGGCAGTCAGGAATTAGCTCCTTTTATTCGCTCTAATGAAAGTGTTACTATAAGAGGTTGCAATATTTATAAAGAGATTAGTCTACCTTAACCCTATGGCTTTAACTCAACAGCGAAAACAAGAACTGATGACCGAATACCAAGCTCACGAAACCGATACGGGTTCGGCAGACCTACAAGTTGCTTTACTGACGGAGCGCATCAATCAACTCAATAGCCATCTCCAGGTGAATCCCAAAGATCATGCCTCTCGGCGGGGACTACTTAAAATGATCGGTCGTCGTAAAAGTCTGTTAGCTTATATTCAAAACAAAGATTTTAATCGCTATCAGACACTAATTAATCGTCTGGGCATCCGTCGTTAAATCCTATGGATAGTTGTTATGTCTTCTAAATCTTCGCGGGAGCGGATGGCGTTTGAACCTCGCCAAAAAAAGAAAAGAGCTAACAAGCAACCTCCCGTACAGTCTCAGAAAGAACCTATAAAAGAGCGAAGCACGACTCGCCAAAAAGCTGCCTCAATGGCTATTCCTGATGTAGTCAGCAAACGAATGGTACGTCGCATGGCTTTCTTTTGTGGCATTCCTACGGGATTGGGAATGTCATCTTTCTTTATCTTTTACTGGATTGTTAGTAACGAATGGTTGAAAATCCCCGCATCAGTTGTGGGGATTACCAGTTTAGGCTTGTTTGGCTTAGGAGTGTTGGGATTGAGTTACGGCATTCTTTCGGCTTCTTGGGATGAAGGTAGAGTGGGTAGTTGGTTCGGCTGGGGAGAGTTCAAGAGCAACTTTGGGCGAATGATGACTGCTTGGCAGGCGGCTAGAGAGGCGAGCAAAAAAGCGAAAGAAAATTAGGTAATTCCAAATTTCTAAGGGCAAAAAGGGGAAAATTATTAGGGGAGAGTTTCTCCCCATTCTTTTGCGCTTTCATAAGAAGCCAAACTATTGAATTTTATTAACCAATCACCTAGATAGCGATCGCTAAGGAACGCAAACATGATAGTAGTCATGAAAGTAGGTTCCCCAGAAACTGAAATCGAGCGAGTTAGCCAAGAATTAACAGACTGGGGTCTGACACCTGAAAAAATCGTTGGCAAACACAAAGTTGTCATCGGTCTAGTTGGCGAAACGGCTGCTTTAGATCCGTTGCGCATTCAAGAACTCAGCCCTTGGATCGAACACGTCCTGCGGGTCGAACAACCTTTTAAGCGAGCCAGCTTGGAATTCCGTCACGGAGAACCCAGCGAGGTCATCGTTTCGACTCCTAGTGGTTTGGTGCCTTTTGGTCGCAACCATCCCGTAGTTCTGATAGCGGGTCCGTGTTCGGTAGAAAACGAAGAAATGATCGTCGAAACCGCTATGCGGGTCAAGGCGGCTGGCGCTCAATTTCTGCGCGGTGGGGCTTACAAACCTCGTACTTCTCCCTATGCTTTCCAAGGTCACGGAGAAAGCGCCTTGGGCTTGCTCGCAGCAGCTAGGGAAGCTAGCGGATTGGGCATTATTACGGAAGTGATGGATGCTGCCGATTTGGAAAAGATCGCAGAAGTAGCCGATGTCATTCAAGTCGGCGCAAGAAATATGCAGAATTTTGCGCTGCTCAAAAAAGTGGGTGCCCAGGAGAAACCCGTATTGCTCAAGCGAGGCATGTCAGCAACGATAGAAGAATGGCTAATGGCAGCCGAGTATATTCTGGCGGCTGGCAATCCCAACGTGATTTTGTGCGAGCGAGGCATTCGTACCTTCGATCGCGACTACACTCGCAACACCCTAGATTTAGCCGTCCTGCCCGTTCTCCACTCTCTAACCCACTTGCCAGTAACCATCGATCCGAGTCACGGCACGGGTAAGTCTGAGTACGTTCCGGCAATGTCAATGGCTGCGATCGCAGCAGGAGCGGATGCTCTCATGATCGAGGTTCATCCCAACCCTGCCAAAGCCCTCTCCGACGGACCCCAATCTTTAACGCCAGAGCGATTCGATCGCCTCGTTCAAGAGCTGTCAGTCATCGGCAAAGCCGTCAATCGCTGGTCTCAACCCGCAGTTGCTCTTGCTTAAAATCGAAGGTTCTTGAGTAGCGCTTTGACACCAAAGCGTTACTACAAGGGTTCTATCGGAAGACCCCGCTCTTTCTGCTATTCCCCCTCTCCTAGAAGGAGAGGGGATTAAAGCGTAAGGGACGAAGGAACTCGCGTTCATCAAGAACCAATAACAAAATGCTGAATGAAGATTGGCTATTTTGGTAAAATCGACTATAATATTATGGTAATACTTACTATAATTTTGCCAAGCTATCTCATCTTAGGAGTTACCCGTTATTGTGTTCGCAACTGTAAAACCTCAAGCAAAGCTAACAACTAAAACCCTTCCCGACGATCTATTTACAGCAATTAACGAACTCAAGCGGGAGTTAAACGCTGTTATTCTAGCTCACTATTACCAAGATCCCGACATCCAAGATATTGCTGACTACATCGGCGATTCTCTCGGCCTTTCTCAGCAGGCGGCTGCAACTAATGCAGAGGTCATCGTTTTTGCTGGCGTTCACTTCATGGCAGAAACCGCCAAAATATTAAATCCCGACAAACTCGTCCTCTTGCCAGATTTAAATGCAGGTTGTTCTCTTGCCGATAGCTGTCCCCCCAAAGAATTCGCTGCCTTTAAAGCTGCTCGTCCCGACCATCTAGTCATCTCCTACATCAATTGCAGCGCCGAAATTAAGGCGATGAGCGACATCATTTGCACCAGTTCCAACGCCGTCAAAATAGTCAGCCAGATTCCCGAAGATAAACCGATTATTTTTGCCCCCGATCGCAATTTAGGTCGCTACGTGATGGAGCAAACCGGACGAAACCTAGTCTTGTGGCAAGGTAGCTGTATCGTACACGAGACCTTTTCTGAAAAGAAAATCGTCCAGCTAAAAATGGCATATCCCGACGCAGAAATCGTTGCCCACCCCGAATGCGAACCGCCAGTACTGCGTCACGCCAGCTATATCGGTTCGACCACAGCCCTATTAAAATACTGTCTCAATAGTCCTAGCAAGACATTTATCGTTGCCACCGAACCAGGAATCATTCACCAAATGCAAAAAGAAGCACCTCACAAACGCTTCATTCCCGCGCCAGCAACCAACAACTGTGCCTGCAACGAATGTCCTCACATGCGCCTCAATACCTTAGAAAAGCTGTATTTAGCGATGAAAAATAGATCGCCAAGAATCGAGATTCTAGAGGAGATTCGAGAGGCAGCTTGGCGTCCGATCCAAAGAATGCTGGAATTGTCTGCTTCATAAACCATGGCGAGGCCTACCAGCTAAAACTCATCGGTTATGAGTACAGAAGTCTATTTATACCAATTCGCCGACGTTCCTCCACTTCGGGGGAGTCCGCGTCGGTTCGCAATTAGTCAGCAGCCCTCTGTGTAAGGAGTTTTCATTGAGCATCTGTAGCGTTCTTTTTTAGAAATAGTATTACTACGATCGAGCGATTTTTGTTCGACATTGGGAATCTCTCACGAGTCAAGTGCGAATACGTAGCCTATAAGCCTACAATTTGTTGAGGCTCGGCGAGTTGATTGGCTTCGAGCAAAAAGAGCGGTGGATGGTCGCTTAGTTGGATCGTCGTCGAACTGATACAGCGAATGTTACCTTGAGCCATGTAAGTTTTGGGGATGGGAGTAAAAGCCGATTCAGGCACCCGACGCATAGCAGGTGTAGAATCGACGGGCAGTCCAACAATTTCTCCGCTGTTGCTTTGAACGAGCAACATAAAACGAGGTTCGCTTACCTCCCCGACGACAGAAGATAAAGAATGCTTGCGTTCTCCTGCAACGGACGAAGTTTCTCCAAAGATTCGTCGAGCGACATCGACGACAATTATCTCTTGACCCTGATAGTTAGTAAGGCTAATCCCCGTTCCTTGAGGATCGCCATACACTTTGCCCATTTGGATGACCTTTTGTACGGCATAAATGGGCAGAGCGAACCATTCTTGACGGAGACGGAAAGTAATGAATTGTCTGGTTTTTTCTGCTTGACGGGCGGCAGTGCGCCGAGAACGAACGGGAGAGTAGATAGCCATAGTATGACACACAGAAGAGGAAGGCAAGGGAGCGTAGGAAGTGCAGGGAGATGGGGAGATGGGGAGACAATTAACGATTAACCACTAACTACTAACTACTAACTAATCCCCAATCATCAATCACTTATTTCAGGGCGAGTTGTTTTTGGGTTAACTGTTCGATAGTTTTTAGTAGTTCTGGCTCTCTAAATGGCTTGGAAAAGTAAGCTGACGCGCCTAGATTGATTGCCAGTTGACGGTGCTTCTCGCCACTGCGAGAAGTCAGCATAATGACCGGGAGCTGTTGGCAGTTAGGATCGGATTTGAGGTGAGCCAAAAAGCCGTAACCGTCCAGACGAGGCATTTCGATATCGCTCACGACTGCCTGAACGACTAGCCCGCCTTTGAGTTTTTCTAGGGCATCTTGACCGTCTTTGGCTTGTTCGACGCGGTAGCCTGCTTTTTCTAGGGTGAGAGCCAAAAAGCGACGAACGTTGATCGAATCGTCTACTACCAAAATGGTATTCTTTTGGATGGCATCGGCTGAGCCAGATTCCACAGCATTTAGGGCATTGACCAGACCTTGAGAACGCTGGCTCGCATCCGAATTGTCTATCCAGCGCAAGAGCGCGATCGCATCTACCAGAGGAACAACTCGACCGTCGCCCAAAATAGTACAGCCGCTAAACCCCGGCGGCATGGCTAAGTGACCTTCTACTTGACGAATGGTAACTTCTTGTTCTCCCCAGTAGCGATCGACCAAAATACCGACGAAATCCTCTCCTTGAGCGATTAATAACACGGTTTGGTCGTCGATGACAGGAATCGCCTCCGTATCGGCGATGCGATGGGAACGAGAAAACTGGAACCATTGACTGAGGCGAATCAGCGGCACCATCGCTCCTTCCCAGTTCAACACTTCCTTGCCAACCGTTTGCAGGATATCCTCCGACCGCAGGCGCAGCATTTCTTCAATGGAACTGGTGGGGAAAGCGAGAAGCATTTCGCCGCTTTCGACTAATAGCACCCGCACGACAGACAGAGTAAAGGGAACGGTAATGGTAAAAGTCGTCCCGACACCCAGTTCGGTATCGACTTGAATGTCACCGCGAATTTGTTTCAGGTTATTGCGCACTACGTCCATCCCCACGCCGCGACCAGATAGATCCGTCACTTTCTCGGCGGTGCTAAAACCGGGCATGAAAATCAGCTCCAGCAAATCGTTTTTGGTAGCAGCTTTGAGATCGGATTCATCTAGACCCATTTTGAGAGCCTTAGCACGAATTTTGTCGAGATCGATACCGCGACCGTCGTCGCGAATAGTAATAACCGTCTGGTTGCCTCGATAGGCAGCACCGATTTCAATAATGCCTTTTTCGAGCTTACCTGCTGCTCGGCGTGTGGCGGGATCTTCAATGCCATGGTCGAAAGCATTGCGGAACAAGTGCAGAAGCGGATCGTTGAGAGCTTCGAGAATGATACGGTCGATTAGCGTTCCTCCGCCTCTGATCTTCAGTTCTACCTGTTTACCATACTTTAGCTCCATTTCTCGCAACGCTCTAGGGAAACGCCCCAGCAAATCGGCGATGGGACGCATCCGCAGTTGGGTAATATTGCTCTGCATCAGTTTGGAAGTACGATTCAGGTCGCGAGCAGACCTTTCGGTTTCTTCCAGATTGGTTTGCAGGTCGCTGGTGACTTCTTGGATTTGTACCATCGCCTCCATAATTTCCTGCGATACTAGGTGCAGCTCGCTGTAGCGATCCATCTCCAGAATGTCAAAGTCCTGCGTAGTAGAGCTGACAGCTCCGACGCTGAGTTGGGGGACTAGCGGAGCGTTAGCGATTTGGGTAGTGGCAACCCTGTCGTAGGCTGTACGCAGGCGGAAGTTGGATTGCTCCAGTCCACGCACTCTTTGGCTCAACAGCCGCAGCAAATCCCGCAAGCGTCTGAGGTACAAGTCAAGTCCGTTGCGTTCGATAGTCAATTCCCCGAACAGGTTGCTAAGTTGGTCGAGTTGGCGAACGGCAATCCGAATCGTGTTTTCGTCAACCTTTTCGCTGGCAGTAGCCTTTGTCTGAGCTGGAAATGACGGCGGAACGGAGGATTTGGCTGCGCCCGCTGTTTTGTTGGTTCCGTTTTTGAGAGGGGAAGTTGGGGAAGAAAGATTTTCTTCGTTTTTTGTCTTCTGTTCGTTGTCCTCCAAGGCAGGGGTACTAACGGCAAGACTATCTAAGGACTCTAAGAAATCCTGCGCATCTTGGCTAAAGTCGTCTGTCGAGCGATAATCGTTCGCTTCTAATTCTTCTAACGATTCTAAAGCTTCCGCAGCTAGAGCAGCGTCTTCAAGTGTTTCAAACTCTTCAAACTTACAGAAGGATTCTGCCCCGTCTATTTTAGGAGCCGGGATTGCTTCTGCTTGGGCTGGGAGGGCATTGAGAGTTGCCAAATTCAATTGTGCCGGAATAGCTGAAGTCTGTCCGACGAAGACCATGGCTTGAGATCGCCGCCATTCTTGCAGGGCTAGTTGCGCGATCGCTTTGGCTTGCGCTGGATTGGCTTCTAAGTGCCCGATGACCGACTGGCATAGACTGCTAAAGGCTTTTAGCTCTAGCATTTCTCCCAAACCGCCCAATTCTTGAGCGGTAATAGTGAACTCTTCGACCAAACAAGGTTGGTTGGGATTTTCCAAGACTGATTCGAGTCGCTGGAGACAGCCCTCTACTTCTGTCTCGAATAGCAACACGGTCATGTCTTCCCCCGCTTCTTCAGACAGGAGAGCGGCGGCATCTTCTTGAGTGGGTTCGCCCAGGCGATCGCGCAGGTAGTCGATGAGGGGATTGGTATTCTCCTCCAGCCACGCCTGGTCAACATCGATGCCTTGACGGTTGAAATTGGCTATCTGCCGGAGGCGATCGACGCTGGAGAGCAGGGAGCTTTCCACATCGCCATCGACTTGTGCCCTGCCGACTTTGAGAACTTTGAAAAAATCCTCCAAGCGGTGTGCTAGCCGAGAGAGGTTGTGGAAGCCCATCATTGCAGCGCCCCCCTTGATCGAATGGGCGGCACGCAGAATGCCATCAATTTCCTGGCGATCGACTCCGCGAATCCCAATCCCGATTAGTCCCGTCTCGATAGTATCCAGGTACTCTTGCGCTTCTCCTAAAAACTGGAGTTTGACTTCTTGTTCTTTATCTACTGCCACGATCTAATCCCTCTCAGCTCAATACCGATTACAGATGGATGATTCTTGTTGTTAGGATTCGGGCTTAAGCAACCTTAAACGTACCGACGGACTCTTGAAGTTGTCTAGCGATCTCTACCGTTTCTTGCAAAGAACTGGATACCTGACGAGAGGAATTGGAAGTTCGCTCGGACACTTTAGCAATCTCTTGCATCAGCTTGGTTACCGTTTTCGAGGTATTAGCTTGAGAAACGGTCGCTTGGGAGATAGACTGGAGCAATTGGTCGATCTGACGAGAGACTTCTACGATTTTTCCCAGGCTTTGTTTGGTTTTTTCTACCAGGCGCGTTCCTTGAACGACCTGCGCGGTACCGACTTCCATCGCTTCAACCACGTCAGCGGTTTCTTGCTGAATTGCTTCTACAATTTGCTCGATTTCTTTAGCTGCCGTCGCCGACTGTGCTGCCAACTGACCGACTTCTTCGGCAACCACCGCGAAGCCTCGACCTTCTTCCCCGGCTCGTGCTGCCTCAATAGAGGCGTTAATAGCAAGCAAATTGGTTTGTAGGGCAATCTGGTTAATCAACGAAACTGCTTTAGAAATCTGTTGCGACGATTCCCCAAGTCGCTTAACCTTCTTGGCAGTTTCCGCAACGGTTTCGCGCAACTGCACGATACTGCTTACCGTCTGCTCCATCGCTTCTCCGCCTGTTTCGGCAGTGGTCGAAGCAGTACGAGCGACTTCAGCCGCCGTTCTAGCGTTATTTGCCACCTCTTGAATCGTGTTGGTCATCTCTTCAATGGAGTTGAGAGTTTGACTAATTTGGGTAGCTTGTTTGAGCGCTTCGTCTGCTAGTTCGCGGATCGAACCTTCATTAGTGCCGACGGATTCGTTTACTTGGGTAGCGGCTTGTTTTACCTGAGCGACAATATCTCGCAAACTTTCAACAATGGAGTTGAATACGTCAGCCACGATGCCGACTTCACCCGCCGTGATTTGTGCCCGTACTGTCAAGTCTCCTTGAGAAGCACCGCCCACGTCAGTGAGGAACTGAAGCAATTCTTGCTGAAGTGCTTGGGAGCGCTGGCGTTCTCTTTCCGCCGCTTCTGCTTGCGCTCGTGCGATCGCGGCTTGGTTTTCCAATTCCCGTTGGGCAGCTTCCTGTCGTTCGTTCAAAAGCGTTTGAATCTGTTCTGCCATCAAGTTAATGTTAGAACCGAGTTCGGCAAGTTCGTCTTGCCCGCTGACGGCAATGCGGGTGTCGAACTTGCCTTGACCGAGTTTCTTAACAGCATCGGTAGATTCGAGAATCGGGCGAGTGGCTCGGTTTGCCAGGAATGCCGCGATCGCGCCGATTAGGATAGCCGTTACGATAGTACCTGTTGCCAGAGCGAGCAGGAGTTGTCTTTGAGGAGCGAAGGCGATTTGGGTGTCAATGGCGACGATAGTATCCCAGTTTAGCTCTGGCAATCCTTCCAGTTTCGCCAAGGGGACATAGGCAAACAGTTGTTCGGCGTTGTCCAATCGATCGATACCGACGGCAGTCCCTACCTTCTTTTCTGCTTTGAGTTGAGCCAGAACGGGCAAATCATCCTTAGCCACTCTGCCTACCTGTTCTTGTTCTGTGGCGAGGAAGAATTTACCGGAAGCATCGACTAGGTGATATTCTTCCCCTGCTTCGCCGAATTTTTTGACGATCTCTTCGAGCGACTCGATGGGCATACGGCTGATGACGCTCGCGATGGTTTGACCCGTGACGGCATCTTTTACGGGTGCAGCAAAGTGAATAGCAATTTTTCCTGTAGATTTGGAAGCTTCTGGCTGACTAATGGCGGGTCGATCCGTTTTCAGAACTTGCTGGAAATACTCTCGATCGCTTTGATTGCCAATGGCTTGACCGCTAGATTTAACGATTGGGTTGCCCTTGAGGTCGAAGACGGTAATGCTGTCGTACACTCCATAAATTTTTAGCATGTTATCTAAAACTGCCTCTTTTTCTTGAAGCGTAGTTACTTCCCGTACTTTGGGATTGGCAAGAATCGGTAGTTTAGCCAGTACTTGAATGTCTCCGTACCGTTCAAACATTAAGCGGTTGATCTTGTCTGACAAATTGACGGCAAAAGATCGTTCGGTTTGCGTAATTTGTCGGGTAATCGATTGGTTAGCTAACTGATAGGCGACCGTCCCGATCCCCAAAACTGGTATCGTACCGATCGCAATCGCCAGGAGGGCGGCTTTGGTTCTCAAACCCATTCTCTGCCACCAAGAACCCGTCTTGAATGACTGGGAACCATCTTGACTCAAGACAAGCGCAGGTTTTTCATTGACTTCGCCTCGATCGCCTATTCCATTATCGGAGATCTCGATCGCGCTATCCGAGTCTGGGATAACCGAGTCGACATTAACCAGATCTTTCTTTTGTTCGATGGAGTTTTTGGGATTATTAGTTGTAGTCATGACAAATACCTCAAAAAATACAAACTTAGATAAGTAAATTTTTTATTGGTTAGCGATTAGCATTTAAGGCGGTAGAATTGAGAATTGCTTCGGGATCTAAAACCAGCAGGATTTCCCGCTCTTGGGGAACCAATCCTTGTAGATAGGGGGTCAAACCGGGAGCAACCGTCCCAATGGGCGACTGGATAGCTTCGGGAAGAAAGCGGGTGACGCCTCTGACTGTCAAGACGGCTAGAGCAAGAGCCATATTGCCCGATCGCGCGATCGTGATGTTGTACTGCTGCGTATCTGAGGGGAGCATTGGCATCTCCAACAGTTGTGGCAAATCCACGACCCAGTAGACGCGGCTGCGTTGGTTGAGAAGCCCCAGCACGCAGTAAGGCATATTGGGCATAAAGGTGAGGCGGCTGCTGGGAACGATTAACACTTCTTGGGCAGCATCCATAGATAGGGCTGCCTGGGTTTTGGCATCGAGTTGAAATTTTAGATAAGCTTGACCGACAGCTTTTTGCGATCGGTTGGATTGCAGGTTGAGGGTTGATAGATTCATCGGTTTAAGCCACCACAGTCGGTCGTTCGGAGGGGGATTTCGTAGTGCAGGCGCCCTGCCCGCGAGCGGGACGTTGGCGTGGAGCGCAGTCAGAGGGATTTTTTTTAAGAATACGGGAGCCAGCCGTATGGAAGTCCTTCTGACTCCTGTATTCGGACTTCTGTTATTACACCGCAACCGATTTGACGGCTTTGACCAGTTCTTCTTTGGTGAAAGGCTTGGTCACGTAAGCGTCAGCGCCTTGCTTCATTGCCCACATGCGATCGAGGTCTTGGTTTTTTGAGGTGCAAACGACAATGGGCAGCTTCTGGGTAGCCGGGTTTTTCTTGAGAGTGCGACACAACTCCAGACCGCTCATTCCGGGCATGACTACATCCGTCACTACGACATCGGGCTTTTGCTGCTCGGCTTTGGTCATAGCGTCTTTGGCATCGCTGGTAGTAATAACGCTATAGCCGCTCTCGCGCAAATAGTTGCAAATTAACTCCATTTCGGAAAAAGTATCTTCCACTACTAAAACTGTAGGCATTGCCATTATCCTCGTAACGAAAACTAAACAACTCCCAAAAATAATGCAATTTTGGTTACTGATAATATTCCCATCTTTCTTGAAAAACTAACACTTTAGGTCAAATAGCGAAAAACTATTTTGACTAATTCAGTTGAAGTGAAAGGTTTAGTAAGATAGTCAGTTGCACTCGCGACTCTCGCTTTGGCTCGATCGAGCAAACCACTATTGCCCGTCACCGTAGATTAAGGATTTCAGGTTGAGCCAAATCTTCACAATTTAATAAGATGGAAGGATCTGGGAATTTCTTAAGGGCTGCGATCGCGTGCAATTTGACAGTGCGATCGCTATCTTCTGCTAAATTGAGTAACAGTTCGATTGCTTCCGTTTGTCCTAGTTCTCCGAGAGACATTGCCAAAGCTTGCTCGATCTGGGGTTGCTGTACGGCAGGTTTTTGCGAATGAAAAAATTCAATCAGAATTTGAGTAGCTTTGCCTTTTAATTCTGCCGATTCCTTGCGTCCCAATACCGTAACAATTTCCTGACAAACTTCAACATCGCCTAAGCGCAATCCTTGCTGTAAATACGTCAAAGCTTGACGTGTTTCGATCCAACTCAATGCTCTTACAAGGGTAAGTTTCAAGACAACAGGCGTAGCAGGGGATTTAAGGACAAGAAATAACGCTTGCGCCGCCTCGTCAGTTCCTATGCGTCCTAGAGCCATGGCTGCCTGCTGACAGACTTCCAGATTAAGATCGTAGAGGAGTGGTTTGAGAAGCTCGACTAAGTCGAACTGAGAACCTATCTGGATGCACATTCCCAGCGAGATCGCGGCTTCTTTTCTCACGCTTGAGGCAGGATCTTTTAAAGCTTTTATTAGTACTGGCAAGATGCATTCATCGTGGAAGCTCCCTAACGCTTCGATCGCGATCGCGCGAATTTCAGGATTTGGATCGTTGACGACTTCGAGCAATGGTTCGATAATATCAGAGCGCCGGATCTGAGCGAGCGCTCGTACTGCTAAAAGTCGAGTTTCTGGTTCTTTTAGCAAACCGATCAGTGCTTGAATGGCTGAAGACCCAATTTTGGCAAGCGCCTGGGATGCTACGAGCGATAATTCTTCTTCTTCGGTTTGCTCGATCGATTTAACTAAAGCGACAATACAACTAGGTTCGTCAAATTCACTCAAAATCCGCGCCGCAAACCAACGGGTTTCTAGGTCAGTCGTTTCGTTTTCGAGAATTGTAATTAAAGGCGCGATCGCTTCACTCCCCAGTTTTGGGAAAAGCTTAGCTACTTCCCAACGTTGATGGAAATCGCTCTCTTTTAGCACCTGCAAGGCTAAATCTATGACCTGCTTTCGTTCGCTTTTGTTTAAAGGCGATAATAAGAGTTGCTGCAAGCATTGGTTAACTGACGCCCAATTGTCTTCTTGAATAGCCGCGATCGCATTTTGTAAAATCTTTTGCATTTTTGAGAGTTTTTGCATAGCGTTAGTCGAGCTAATCAAAGCTTTCAGCCGCTCAACTTGAAATTAACTTACTTTTAATTGTGGAAACTAGGCTCTCAGAAAGCAACTTATTATGTTAAAAGCGCATTAAAAATATTGAATTAGTTCATGATTTGAGAGATTAGTTATTTTATATCTCGTACCATCACCAGCAAACATTAACATCTCGCCAAGAAATTAATTTCTTGGCTAACAGCATAAGACCATTAAAATGGACTACTAACAAACAGTCGTAGTTTTACGGCGAGGGAACGATGTATGGCGATTGAACTGGCTCGACTTTACCTAAATTCACCAACGCTTGGTGCATCATTGCAGCAGCTTCGCCGCGAGTTGCAGGTTGGTTGGGGTTGAGAAATTTGGTATTGGGATAGTTAACAACTATTCCTTTCTCAGTTGCCGCCGCAACTTGCCCCACTGCCCAAGTAGGAATTTCTGAGGCATCCTCGTAGACTTTGAGGGTTTGCTGGGGGTCTTTGGTTGGCTTGAGATTCAACCCTGCTACCAACGTTACCAGAACTTGATAGCGGGGGATATTCTCTTGCGGACGGAAACTATCGCGAGAGTACCCTTTCATAAATCCTTTCCCGATTGCTTTCTCAATATCGGAAGCGATTGGATCGCCTTGGGGTACGTCTTTGAACTCTATTTCGATCGCTTGCGATGGCGAATCGAAAGCGCGATCGATTAAACTAGCCATCTGCGCTCTGGAGATCGGTCGATCTGGCTCGAAGGTGTTTTCGGAAACGCCGTCTATTAGTTGTTTGCTTCTCAATCCCTCAATAAAAGGATAATCCCAGCGCTCGCGCGGTACGTCTTGAAAAGCTATCTTCAACTGCAATGATGGCTCTTGCGATTTTGGAGTAGGTGTAGATTGTGGGGATGGTTGAGAAGCCAATGGAATGGGAAGAGCCAATAGAGGCAATGTTTGTCCTTGTCGGTTTGTCTGTCTCCGGTCGGGGTCTTCAAATAATTGCGATGGTTGCTCTGCTTCTTTCTGGCTAGCTTCAGGCAATTCTGTCGTTGCTGGTTTCTCTCTTAAAGCAACTATCGGACGGGACTGCTCTGGCTGAGCAGTTGGTTGCGATCGCGATCGAGCAAGCAGTTGTGGTTGGTTTTTAAAAAAATTGATGCCGCTACTGCTGCCGAGTCCCCACCACAAGATCCCACCAATTGTAGCTAAAACAAAAATAATAGCGATCTTCTCATCAGAATCTAGATTCCTTCTTCTCGGAGGTTCGGGATTGGGAGAATTAGACATGATGACAATTTATGAACACTCCACAAAATAGTTTGTAGTCATCTTATCCTATCTTTGGTGAGCCAATCCGAGCCAAGTTGAAATAAGATGTTTCGCTTCGCGATCGCTACGCTCAACATGACCTTCTATACTTTTTACTTTTTAGACAACCTGTAAAGAAGACCCGATAGGAGTTTCAGTCTATTTTAATCGAGTTGAGCTTTGAGCCTAGAACTTTAGTTCTAGGCGTTGATGCGGCTGCTACAAGATGTAAAGTGTAATCAAGATTACAAATAGTCATGACTGCTAGTGGTGTTGATTGCTAGCTTGGTGCGACTGAATACTATCCCGAACAACAAAGAAACAAGAAAAGGGAATGTATAATGTAATATGTCTCGGTGCGGGTATAGTTCAGTGGTAGAACGTCAGCTTCCCAAGCTGAATGTCGTGGGTTCGAGTCCCATTACCCGCTTACCAATTTAAACCTTTCTGGTAACGAGTCCCATCCAGCTATCGTATTGGTGACGACTTATCTGGTCGAGAGAGGTTTGATTTTACCGCCCCATCAAGTCAAGTCGGGGAGCAACGAAATCACGGCTGTGCTCCTTTTTATCAAAGCAATTTATATCGGCTAGTCGCTTAAAAAGTCTGAGGAATTATTGGTAAGCAAAAAAGCGATCGCACTCCCAGACGCGATCGCTTTTGATGAGAGAATTAATGTTTAGGGATTGCCGATTAATCCGAAAAGTTTAGCGAATCCTCCCAAAATGGCAACAATTAAAGCAACTACGATACTTCGACTGACAAATTCTTGATTTTCTAGACGCTTGCTTATTCCATCTATTTTGGGTTCCAGCTTTTCTTCTACTCGTCTGATATCTCCGGTTAACTTTTCTTCTACTCGTCTGATATCTCCGGTTAACTTTTCTTCTACTCGTCTGATATCTCCGGTTAACTTTTCTTCTATTCGTTTAATTTCACTTTCTAATTTGGCTGAAGATACTTTAAGATCGCCTACGTCTTTTTGTAGGTTGTCTATTTTCCCTTCTATTCTTTCAAGGATTTTGGCTAAATCCGATTCTATTTGTATGCTCATTTTTTTTTGTTAGCCTAAGTATAGTTTCTTTTTCGTAATTACGCTGAAACTCTTGAGCCATGCCTTCAAAGGGACTAATGGTTGCTTTAAGTTTTTTATGCTTGATTGCCCATTTACACGCGGCATTAAGTTATTGTAAGATTCGTTTTCGAGCGATCGCCTTTAACTTTACCTCAAATGACTATCAAATAACTGGAGATAAACGAACTACTTTAGAACTGGCTGGCGTAGCAGTGAGGCTGAGGCACGCAGTACACTGGCTACATTGCGGGCAGTCGCAGATGAAAGTACTACTAAACTCATGAGAGAATTTTATCGCTAGCTAGCACAAGCCCAGGAAACTAAGTTCAATAAAGCAGGAATACTCGTCAAGCACAACTGGCTGTTCTCCAGGAGAGACAATACAGCCATCCCTACTTTTGGGCACCGTTTATTCTAATCGGAAATTGGCAATAATAGGTTTATTGAATGAGGTAACTAGACCATTGCGCTTCCCCAGAAGAACTCGCCTCTCGTCTGAGGAGTCGCCAGGTTTTTCCTTCGACTTGCCGTTGTAAATAGAGATCGAAACGGTTGTTTTTTTGCGTCACTCGTTGTCGCGGCAGCGTCAAGGTTAAATTATAAGTGCCTTTTAGGTGATAGGCAGGTAAATTGCCAACAACGATGGGTTCTATCTTCTTAACATTTATCTGAGCGATCTCTATCTGTGGACGAGAAGCGTTAAGTTGTTGGCTGAGACGCTGTTGGGTTTGGGAAACCTGAAATGCGATCGCTTTGCTGATAATTTCTCCATCTGGAGCAAACTCGATCGGTGGAGTGGGAGTGCTACAAGCGCTCAGCAGAAAGATTAAAATCGTCGATAGGATTGGGACATACCATCGATTCTTCATTGGTGGCGAGTGCGGATTGATTCTCATTTAATACTGAGGGTATCAGTTCCGCGACCGCTTTGTCGGGCGATCGCGTCTGACAACCTTATTTCCAGGAAAGCGAACTCTCCGTGGTAGGGATTTCCGCCTCAAGGCTTGAGAGTAAATCACTACAATGACGGATAGGAAGACAAGAGCAGGTCTCTAATTTCTGCTTGTCTTTTGAGATTGAATTGATAAGCTTAACTGAATAAGAAATGCAACCGACTAACCCAAATCAATTTACAGAAAAAGCTTGGGAGGCAATAGTCCGCACGATCGATATTGCCAAACAAAATAAACAGCAGCAAATTGAAACCGAACATTTAATGAAATCCCTCCTCGAACAAGAGGGATTGGCGACCAGTATCTTCAACAAAGCAAATGTCAATGTCCAACGCCTGCGCGAAAGAACCGACGAGTTCATTCGCCGTCAACCCAAAGTTGCCAATATAGGCGATGTCTATCTAGGACGCGGTTTAGATAGCTTAATGGATAGAGCCGAAGCATTTCGTAAAGAATTCGGCGACGATTATATCTCCATCGAGCATCTAATCTTAGCCTATGCCAAAGACGCTCGCTTTGGTCGAGCTTTATATCAAGAATTTGGTCTCAATGAAAACAAACTCAAGGAGATTATCAACCAAGTGCGAGGTTCTCAGAAAGTGACCGACCAAAATCCAGAAAACAAGTACGAATCCTTAGAAAAATATGGTCGCGATCTCACGCAACTCGCCCGCGAAGGGAAACTCGATCCGGTGATCGGTCGCGATGACGAAATTCGCCGCACCATTCAAATTCTCTCGCGTCGCACTAAGAATAATCCCGTCTTAATCGGCGAACCGGGTGTCGGGAAAACTGCCATCGTAGAAGGATTGGCACAGCGGATTATCAACCGAGACGTGCCAGAATCGCTGCGCGATCGCAAGTTAATTGCCCTCGATATGGGTGCGTTAATCGCGGGTGCCAAATACCGAGGCGAGTTTGAAGAACGTCTCAAAGCCGTCCTCAAGGAAGTGACGGAATCAGGGGGCAACATTATTCTGTTCATCGACGAGATTCACACCGTCGTGGGTGCGGGTGCGACTCAAGGGGCGATGGATGCAGGAAACCTTCTCAAACCCATGCTGGCGCGGGGAGAATTGCGCTGTATCGGCGCGACGACGCTAGATGAATATCGCAAGTATATCGAGAAGGATGCAGCCCTTGAGCGGCGTTTCCAATCGGTGTACGTAGACGAACCCAGCGTCGAAGATACCATTTCTATTTTGCGGGGTCTCAAGGAACGCTACGAGGTTCACCACGGGGTCAAAATCTCTGATAGTTCGCTAGTGGCAGCGGCAGTGCTGTCTAATAGATATATCAGCGATCGCTTCCTTCCTGACAAAGCGATCGATCTGGTAGACGAAGCGGCGGCAAAGCTGAAAATGGAGATTACCTCCAAACCTGAAGAACTCGATGAAGTTGATCGCAAGATCCTCCAGTTAGAGATGGAACGCCTGTCGTTGCAGAAAGAATTTGACGAGGCTTCCAGGGCGAGATTGGAAAAACTGGAAAAAGAATTAGCCGATCTCAAAGAGGAACAGGCAAACCTTAATGCTCAATGGCAATCGGAAAAAGAGGTCATCGATAAAATCCGTACCCTCAAAGAAATCATCGACCAAGTTAATCTAGAAATTCAACAGGCAGAGAGAGATTATGACCTCAATCGAGCTGCCGAACTTCGTTATGGCAAGCTTACCGATTTGCAGCGACAGATCAAGGAAGCTGAGAGTCAATTAGCACAAAGACAAACGACAGGAAAATCCCTGTTGCGCGAAGAAGTTACCGAATCCGACATTGCTGAAATTATCTCCAAGTGGACGGGAATTCCGGTGAGCAAGCTAGTCGAGTCAGAAAAAGAAAAACTCCTGCATCTCGAAGACGAACTGCACCAGCGAGTCATCGGACAAGATGAGGCTGTGACTGCAGTTGCCGAAGCTATCCAGCGATCGCGCGCAGGACTTGCCGATCCCAACCGTCCTACTGCTAGCTTTATTTTCCTCGGTCCGACAGGCGTTGGCAAGACTGAGTTAGCTAAAGCGCTAGCAGCTAGCTTGTTCGATACCGAAGAGGCGATGGTTCGCATCGACATGTCCGAGTATATGGAGAAACATAGCGTCTCCCGACTGATGGGTGCGCCTCCGGGATACGTCGGTTATGAAGAAGGCGGACAGCTAACCGAAGCGATTCGACGGCGACCTTACTCTGTCATTCTCTTTGACGAGATTGAAAAAGCCCACGCCGATGTCTTTAACGTGATGCTGCAAATCCTCGATGACGGGCGTTTGACTGATTCGCAGGGTCATGTAGTGGACTTCAAAAATACCATCATCATTATGACCAGTAATATCGGGTCGCAGTATATCTTAGACTTGGCAGGGGACGAGTCTCGCTATGAGGAAATGCGATCGCGCGTTATGGATGCGATGAGAAGTAGCTTCCGTCCCGAATTCCTCAACCGCATCGATGAAATTATCATCTTCCATGGATTGCAAAAGCACGAATTGCGGCAAATTGTCAAGCTTCAGGTCGAACGTTTAGAGCAACGGCTAACCGAACAAAAACTGTCTTTGAAGCTGTCGGAAGCTGCTATAGATTTCCTGGCCGAGATTGGCTACGATCCCGTTTTTGGAGCTAGACCGCTTAAGAGAGCAATTCAGCGCTATTTAGAAACGGCGATCGCTAAAGCAATTCTACGCGGGGAATTCAAACCAGGCGACACGATTTTTGTCGATGTCGAGGACGAACGGTTAACCCTCAAGCGGTTGCCCGCAGAGTTGTTTACTTCATAAGAAATCAACTCCTTGCAAGTCTCATGGTAGGACGAGCAAAAGTTTGCTCGCCCTATCCTCGCAATCAGGGTTATTTCATTCTGATTGCAGTTAACCAAGAAATGAATTTGACAAGCGACCCCGCGCTGTCGTTAGGCGCATCTGGTAGGCGCGAGTTGGCTCAAAATTTAAGTCCATCTTATAGGACTTAAGGTATCAGACAGAGAATTTATCTCTGGCTTTCGAGAATGAAATAGCCCTGCCTCGCAATCCCCTTGCGAGACAGCCCTTTTTAATGATAGGATAACGAATTGTGTCGAATTTAAAGAGAGTTCATGCCTAAACTAAAAACTCGTAAAGCAGCAGCAAAGCGCTTCACTGCTACCGGAAGCGGCAAGAAAATTTTTCGCCGTAAAGCTTACAAAAATCACATGCTGTACCATAAGAGTTCCGAACAAAAGCGTCGTCGCTTATCCCATATCGCTTTAGTTCACGAGAGCGACGAAAAAGAAGTTCGGCTGATGCTGCCATATTTATAAAAATTTTGTTGTAAACCATCTATCTAAGCAATTAAAATCCATCAAGAGTAACTATGACAAGGGTAAAACGGGGTAACGTCGCTCGCAAACGCCGTAAAAAAATTCTTAAACTAGCCAAAGGCTTTAGAGGATCGCACTCAAAACTTTTCCGTACAGCCAATCAGCAGGTGATGAAAGCACTGCGCTATGCGTATGCCGACCGCCGCAAGCGCAAGCGCGATTTTCGTCGCCTCTGGATTACGCGCATCAATGCAGCCGCACGAGTGCAGGGAATAAGTTACAGCCAACTGACAGGTCAACTGAAAAAAGCTAATATCCAACTCAACCGGAAAATGCTAGCGCAGTTAGCCGTGCTAGATCCCCAGGCATTCGCCAAAGTTGTAGAAGTCGCAGGTCAGAATTAGTTCAAAGTGCGGAGGACACCGCCGCATTCGGAAGGCACGAGGCGGGAACCTCTTCCCACCTTTAAGTGTTGTCACCGGAACAAGTTCCGGTTAGGTCGGCGGTTCAGAGTTCAAAAAGAGTGAATAAACTTTGAATTTTGAATGATTAACGCAATGCCATCGTCAAAATTCCCTGCTGTCCTAGTAGAATCTCCCGCAACAAAGTACATATTCCCACCCAAATAATTGGGCTAATATCAACGCCACCGAGAGGGGGTACGATTTTTCGTACTGGTATGAGAAAAGGTTCGGTCGGCCAAGCGACAAGATTGAAGGGAAAGCGATTGAGATCGACTTGAGGATACCAAGTTAAAACGATCCTCAAGATAAATAACAAGATTGCCAGTCCCAAAAAAAAACCGAGTATCCAAGTCCCTAAATTAACAATATCCATAGTTTCGATCGCTGATGAGGCTTTATTCTAAGTATAAAACCTCGCCCGATCATTGCTGGACTCAACGCCACGCGACTATCCTGATAAGAGGAGTAAGTCGTAAATTAGAATGAGTAATTATTCCAATCGTTTAATAAAAATTGCCGTAATTGGCGACATCCACGATCGCTGGGAAGAAACAGATAATCTTGCTCTCCAACATCTAAAAGTCGATCTCGTTCTCTTTGTCGGCGATTTTGGCAATGAATCGGTAGAAGTGGTTCGCCGGATTGCCTCTTTAGAAATTCCCAAAGCAGCCATTATGGGCAATCACGATGCTTGGTATACGGCATCGGCTTGGGGGCGCAGGCAATGTCCCTACGACCATGAAAAGGAAGATTGGGTACAACAGCAGCTAGACTTATTAGGAGAGGCACACGTCGGCTATGGCAAGTTAGATTTTCCCCAGTTGAACTTATCGGTTGTGGGCAGTCGTCCCTTTAGCTGGGGGGGACCTGAGTGGAAAAATAAAGAATTTCTGCGCGATCGCTATGGAGTAACTAATTTTAAAGAATCTACGACTAAAATTGTGGCGGCTGCCAGTCAAACCGCCTGCGATACAGTCATTTTTCTCGGTCATAACGGACCTTTTGGATTGGGAGACAAACCAGAAGATATTTGCGGTCGAGATTGGGAACCGTTAGGAGGAGATTACGGCGATCCCGATTTTGCCGAAGCAATAGACATAGTACGTGCTACCGGGAAATGGATTCCTCTGGTTACTTTCGGGCACATGCACCATCACTTACGCCACACGCGATCGCGATTGCGGACGGCTGTTACAACCTCTCCAGAAGGAACGGTTTATTTGAATGCAGCCAGCGTTCCTCGCATCATCAGACAAGCTGGAGAAACCTGTCGCAATTTTTCTCTGGTTACTTTACAAAATGGGATTGTGGCTGAAATATCCTTGGTTTGGGTAGGAGAGGAGTTGACAATCGTTTCTAACCATCTCCTTTACCGCGATCGCGATTCAGTTCTCCAACCTATTTAGCGGTCTTGCCATCCTTGGCACTAGCTTTGTTAAAATAAAAAATTGTTCGCCTTGGAGAGGTGGCAGAGTGGTCGATCGCGCTCGACTTGAAATCGAGTGTACCGAAAGGTACCGTGGGTTCAAATCCCACCCTCTCCGTTAATCAGTTTTAGACAACTGCGTCTGGGTTATAATTTCGGCATCGGCCGGCATTCCCGGCTTGGCAAGACCGTCGGGGCGATCGATACTAATTTTGACTCCAAAGACTTGTCTGACGCGGTCTTCTTTGAAATAAATATTTTCTGGCGTAAATGAAGCTTGAGTGTCGATCGCGCTAATTTTGGCACTAAGGGGTTTATCGGGTGCGGAGTCAAGAAAGACTTTCGCAGGCTGACCGACTTTGACCTTACCAATCTCTCCTTCGGGAACAAATCCCCTCAGATAAACCTCATCGGGATTGATGACGGTCAGCAGGGTTTTCCCCGTCGTAACGACTGCGCCCGGTTCGACGCTACGAGTCACGACCACGCCATTAATGGGACTAATAATGTTGAGGTCGGAGATTTTGCTTTGAATCTCTTGTATGGTCGCTTGGGCGTTCGCGACCTCCGCTTGGGCAGCAGCCTGTTTCAAACGGGCTTGTGCTACTTGAGTCCGCAATGACTGAATTTGCATCGCGCGGACATCTGGGTTTAACTCGGCAGTTTTGGCTTGTTGAAGTTGTCCTTGGGCAGCCCGTACCAGTTTCTGTGCTGATTCTACTGAAGATTGGCGCGCCTGTACCGTTGCTTGGGCAGTCTCGAAGGCAGTCTGCCTCTGGTCGAATTCTTGTTGGGTAACAGCGCCTTGGGAGACTAATTTGGCGTAGCGATCGCGATCGGTTTGTGCTAGTTTCAACTGCGCTTTCGCTTGTTCTAAGTTTGCCCTGGCTTCGTTGAGTTGGGCGATACTCGAAGCGAGGGTCGATTCGGCTTGCAAAACCCGACCGCTAGCTTCTCCCTGGGCCTGTTGCCGATTCAATTGAATTTCTCGAATTTGGCTTTCTAGAACGTCGATTTGCAGGCGGGCTTGTCTCTCTTGTTGCTGGGCGGCATTTAAACGCGCCTGTGCCCCTTTCAGTTGCGCATTCAGATCCTGGTCGTCCATGCGAACGATCGTTTGACCTTTTCTAACTCGATCCCCCTCTCGCACAGCGATAAAATTAACCCGTCCGGCATATTTTGCGCCGATATTGGTTTCGTATCCTTCTATGCGTCCGCTTACTTCGAGCGGTTTCACTTGCGCCGGAGAGAGGAAATACCAGGTCGTTCCGGCGATCGCAGCAGCTAACAAGCCCATAGGAACGAACAGTTTGGGAGATAGTTGGCGCTTCTGTTTGGGAATATCTACCCTGACTTCCGGTTCTTTCTCTTTCAAATAGACTTGAGCCATCAGTTCCTCCCTTGATTTCGCCGTTGAGGAGAGCTTCTTAACTCCGATCTGCTTGTCTGCCGATTTCTTAATCTATTTAGCACAATGGTAATAAAAGCTTGTTTCTCTTCTAATTTCATACTAGACCGTACAGTTTAGTCAAAAGTAAAAACTTCACAAGAATTTAAAGATGCTGCTTGAGGTAATGTTTCGTGTTTAAAGCAGAGGATATCTTACAAGAGCGCTATCAGCTACGGCGACAATTGGGACGTACCGCAGTAGGGCACCAAACTTGGCTGGCGATCGATTTGCAGACAAACGAACGAGTTACGATCAAACTACTTGCCTTTAGTCCGCAAATGCGATGGGAAGAATTGAAACTCTTCGAGCGAGAAGCACAAGTTTTAGAATCGCTCGCTCATCCGAAAATTCCCCGCTATAGAGATTATTTCGATCTCGACAAAAATGCAGGCGGTGGAGTTCCCTGGTTTGCGCTGGTACAAGATTATATTCCTGGCGTTTCGTTGCAAGAATTATTAGAGAGAGGAAAGCGACTGAGCGAAAAAGAAGTTCGCGCGATCGCGACGCAAGTTCTGGAAATCCTCATTTATTTACACGAACTCAGTCCTCCCGTCTTGCATCGGGATATCAAGCCCAGCAATTTAATATTGGGAGAAGACCAGTATATTTATCTCGTCGATTTTGGTGCCGTACAAGCGCAAGCGGCAGTGACGGGGGTAACGTTTACGATAGTAGGAACTAGCGGTTATGCGCCCCTAGAGCAGTTTTGGGGACGCGCGGTTCCCGCATCCGATATATATGCCTTGGGAGCGACATTAATTCATTTGCTCGCTGGAATTGCACCTGTCGAGCTACCACAGAAAGATTCTCGCATTCAATTTGCCGATCGAGTCAGCATTCGAGGAGATTTGCTTGCTTGGATCGAAAAGGCGACTGAAACCGCTATCGAAAAGCGTTTTCGGAGTGCTAGAGAAGCCCTAGAAACTTTAAGGACTGGGAGACTTCGACCAATTTCTCGCAATATCGCTGCGGTTTCTTCGGGTCATAAATTTCCTAAACCCCACGACTCTTTACTCAGAATAGAGCGCTCTGTTGACCGATTAAAAATCTTCGTACCAGCAGGCGGACTGAGAAGATTTAATGAGATTTTTAAGTTTGGTTTTTTAGGCTTAATTGTTTTATATTGGGTACTTCCATTTGTCAGTTTTTTTAGCATTGTTCTTCCGGGCATCAGCTCGGTATTCTGGGGAATTCTTGCTATTATATTGGGGGTTTTGTGCGGGACGCAAACGCAAATTAGTTGCGATCGCGTTAGCTTTGAACTAGCCCGAAAAATTCTGGGCATTACTTACAAACGCGAAATGGGTATCAATCCAGAAATTTTAGATATTTTCTTGCAACGGACTGGTTCGATTTTTCAGGTAGTTATTCGCTCTCCAGATCGCATTTACAATCTGGGCGGTGCTCTGAGTGAAGATGAAGCAACTTGGTTAGCCCAAGAAATTAAAGACTGGCTCAGAAAATCTGCTATGGGAGAAGAAATTTAACTCATTTCTTTTGGCAGTAGAATATTCTCTTCTATTTCTTTTTTTACTTCCGCACTAACCTGGCAATCGCTGTGGAGACATTCAACTAAAAATAGATTAGCATCGTAATATTTCTGCCACAGTTTTTGCTGTTGCGGACTAAGCTGCCAATCATGACCTATCTGACGATATGCGATCGCCAGCAAACGTAACTGTTCGATCCAATTTTGCCCTTGAGTTTGCCACCAAATTTGGATGTTTTCTTTACTTTGATTTGGCTCTGGAAGCTGCTTTTTGAGTTCTCTCAACGCTTGTTTAAATGACGTTTCAAGTTGAAACTTGCTTTCTAAATCCAGAGTAAAACAGAGATTAATAAATTTTTTCAGATCGGGATTTTGTACCAAATTTAAACTATCAGTAAAAGCTCGCGCTATAGTCGTATCTAAAGTCATCTCCATCGGCAAATTTTTCATGCTGACTAAATTGTCATCGAGAGAGACGGCTAAATTCAAATCTCGGCTCTGAAAGAGGGTAAAATAAAAGGCGCGAACTGCCGATCGCAAATAGGGTAATTGCATCGCGCTGACCTTGCGAGCAATAATCGTTAAAAATTCTTGTAATTGCCGGTCTGTGCCCTGACAAGCATCTACATTTTCTTTCATCTTTTGTAAGAGAAAATCGGCTTGCGGTAACATACCTACCGTTAAAAAAGTTACTT
Organism: Pleurocapsa sp. PCC 7327; assembly: GCF_000317025.1. Classification (NCBI taxonomy): domain Bacteria; kingdom Bacillati; phylum Cyanobacteriota; class Cyanophyceae; order Pleurocapsales; family Pleurocapsaceae; genus Pleurocapsa; species Pleurocapsa sp. PCC 7327. Next base: position 1,682,562 of record NC_019689.1, read on the forward strand.
CTCTCCAGCGGTTCTCAGTAGTATGGCTGGCTAACTTTTGTAATTCTTGCTCTAGCTTTTGGGGAGCGGGACTAGCCACGATTTTTCTGGCAGTCAAATATTCTTGAAAAGTCAGATGAGAGAATGAGTAAATATCTCTAGCTCTTTCTACCAATAAGCCATGTTGTAATTCAATCGCTTTTAAGACTGCTTCGCTATCTAACCAAAGCGTTTCTGGATCGGTCGTACTATTGGGTAAATGACGCAAATAATCTTCAATAATAGGGAGGATTTCGCTACTCTCAAAAAAGTAGTTTTCTTGCTCGAAGGTAGTTGCAGCAATTTGACACAAAAGCTTAATTTTATCGGGTAAAGAAAGATGTTGATAAACGCGATCGCGGTGAATTCCTCTCGCCCGATCCCATCGCTGTAGTAAAATATCCAAGCCAGCCTGATAAAGTTTCGAACGTTTAGTCGGAAAACTAGCTCGTTCTTTAAAAACCGAACAAATCAAATTGAGTAAAATTGGCGTGATGCCTAATTCTCGAATTGGTTGATTTTCTGGACGTTCTAATTGTTCGAGAAATTGTTCGGCTTTGAGAATTCCTTCTCTTTCGCTATTAGCAGTAGCAATAAACCATTTTTTAGCAAAAGTTTCTATTTGGTCTTGTTTGAAATCAGCGATTTCTACATAAGTAAAGCCACGAAAATGATAATTGACGGCAGCGGTACGACAAGTAATAATAATATGATTCTTGTAGTATTCCTGAGAGAAAATATCGATTTGTTTGAGAATTGCATTGCTATCGCTCTCAGGAATTTCATCCAAACCATCAAGCAAAAGTAGAATTTTCCCTTCCTGAAGTAGGATAAGAGCTTGATGCTTCGACAAACCGCAAGCTTGACACTGACGAACAATATAGTTTAAGAAGCTAAAATCTTCTTCATCGGGCACTTCAGCCGTTAAAATTCTTAATTGAATAAAAAAAGGAATTAAATCTCGCTTATATTTCCCTTGATTGCATTGCAGGGCGATATACTGCAAAAAGGTCGTTTTGCCCGATCCCGGTTTGCCTAGAATCATTAGTTTGTTGTGTTGGGCAACCAACTCCATGCCAGGAGTCGCCGAGCGATCGAGCTGGGTAAAATCCAGACGCGCTAGTTCTGGCTGAACGTTTTGCAAATCGGAGATTTCCAGCCAACGTTGACTGCTCGGATGAGGCAAGAGATTGACGAGGGTATAAATTTGACTTAATAAAGGCTGGGTCAGATCGAAAGACGATTGCAGGGTGTCGCACTGAGTTTGAATGTGTTCTCGGTTGCGCGATCGCATTCGCTGCACCCATTCTTCAATCCCCAAGTTTTCCTCGATCTCTGGGGGTTGGCTGACAGGAAGTTGCTCTTTTGGCAGATCGGCAATTTCCGTCCAGTCTAAATCTAGCTTGAAGCAAATTTCCTTGAAGATGTGGCGCTCGATCGGTCTGCCCGTAAAAAACTTCCAGATAGACTGACGGCTTGACAACCCTACCTCTGTCGCCAGAGATTCTTGCGTCCATCCCTGACTTTCAAAAGCCTGTTTTGCCCTAACGATACCTGTAGTAGAAGATCTAAGCGATCGCTTTGCCATGTTTTTGTCCAATTTTACACAAATGTTTAATCGCCGTCGTTGCGATTAGAGCGCCGATCCCAGAAAAAGCCGAATCGCGCGATTTTACAATACTGATTTTCCGTTGATTCTCATGCCGAGTCAATCGGTTCGCCGAAGCTCCAGCAACGATCGCTCGGCGGCTGACGATCGAGTCATTAATGCGATTGGAACTTTGTCGATTCTGGTAGAAAATCTTCTTCGAGAGGATCTCATTGGCACCTATGGTTTCTTGGACATCTAATTTGCACATCGATAAAGATAAATTTAACGCGAAAAATCTTTTATAGACTAGATTGACTCTTTTTTCTTTCTCTGGCTCTAGCTGCAAATTAAAGAATGGTGACCGACAAGCGGCTCTTTAGTTAGTAGTAATAAATAGCTCAAAACTTGATAAACTTGACCTAAGAAAGACTTAAAAAAATCTTAAGATAAAGAATTAACCAGTTAAAAAATATGCACTAGCAAGGCACTCGTTTTTAACAATAATCTAGAGACTGAATCGCCAGTTAAGATAGAAAACTATTAGGGCAATTATGGGAATAACACCGAGCAGACTGAAGAATAATATTGTAGTATTAATAGACATGCGCATGCCCGACGTGGACGCAGAGAAAGCTTTGCCCGATGCAAATTTTCTGGAACCTTTACAGACAACCGGAGGTCAACAATCTCCAGAAATTGTTGCCGATCGCGTTCGAGGTCACTTAAAAGACATTGCCTTACAACTCGCGGCGATCGCTGCCGCTATCAAACGCCAAAACGAGCGATCGCTACAACGAGCTACCCAAGTCCTCAAAGCCATTGGTGCTAATTTGAGCGCTAACCGTCTCGCGCATTTGTGCCAGGAGCTTGAAATCGTCGCACCATCCGACAGCCTTTTGCAAGCCTCCCAAAAAATGACCGAAATTAAAGTTGAGTACGAAAAAGTATGTCAAGCTTGGCAGCAAGAAGTCCTTCAACAACTGAACTTAGAGAGCAGCAGACTGTGAGAAGCGATCGGTCTCAAGAGCAAACGCCACTTATCCTGGTAGCAGACGACGATCGCGCGACTCGCCTATTATTGAAGTTGGCGATGGAGGAAGAAGGATATCGCGTCGTAGAAGCCAAGGATGGAGAACAGTGCTTGGCGGCATTTACTCGCTGGCAACCCGATATGGTGTTGTTAGATGCCATCATGCCGGAAATGGACGGATTCACTTGCTGTCAGCGATTGCGCCAGTTGCCCGGTAGCACGAATAAACCTATCCTCATCATTACCGCCCTCGACGATCAAGACTCCATCGATCGCGCCTTTGCTGCGGGGGCAACCGACTACATTACCAAACCGATTTATTGGGCAGTGCTAGCACAGCGAGTCAGGCGCTTGCTGGCAACCAGCCAAGCCTTAAAACAGTTTGAGCATCTCAGGCAGCAATTCGAGCAGCAGCAACAATGGAAAAGATTGTTTGAAACTATTGCCCAGCGATTATCCCAACCTTTCGATCTGCGGCAGTTGCTTGATGCTACCGTTACCGAGCTGCGCAGCATCGCTGGGGTGGAACGAGTCGTCCTCTATCAACAACGTAGGCGACTCGGTATGCGGCTTGTATTTGAATCCGTCGCACCCGGTTATCCTTCTATCGAACCCATTCCTCTAGAAATCATCGGGCTGGAGTCGCAATATCAAACCCAATACGAGCAAGGTCATATCGTGGCGCTCTCCGATCTCGCTCTAGCCGAACTGTCCCCGGAAACCAGAGAGCAGTGGGAGCGATTGAATATTAAAGCTGCATTGATGGTTCCCATCATCGTGCGCGAACAATTCTGGGGGCTAGTTTGCGCCCACCAGTGTCAAACCACTCGCCCTTGGGAAGCTTGGGAAATCGAGCAGTTTTCTTTTCTCGGTTATTTACTCGCAGGCGCTATCTACCAAGCTTTACTCAGACATCAGCTCTCCACCAATCGGTAAGGTTCTCAGGGCGAAGGCTAGAGGACAGAGGAGAGAGAAGACAATTAATCCAAAACTGCCGCGAAGCCAGAACCCCTAGTACCTATTTGCAATTCTGGTAGGGGGACTTTTTCTAGTCGGAGGAGCCTCCGCTTGGGTTCGCCCTCAATTTTCAATCAGTAGCGCTCTTTTTTAGCAATGGTACAAGAGCTTGAAAACCTACCTCAAAACTACTTGAGATCCAACAATCCTTGCTCTTTCAGTTTGGGATTAAAGCGAATATCCATTTCAACGCCACGATTTTTAAGTTGTCCTTGAATTTCTTCTTCGACTCGCCGCGCTATTTTTTTGAGTAATCTGATTTTTTCTAATTCCGTACCCTGCTTGTATTCGGCTTTTTCTGTCTCTGTCATCGCGAGTTTGGCATCGATCGCCTGCGTCCATTTAGCTTCGTCGGTACTATTGCCAGGAGGAATTGTGCCATTTTCTGCTATCCATGCCTTACGCATTTCTTCTAGAACTGTACGGCTAGGACGAGTAATAGTTTGTACTTTGAGCCAATAGCAATTTTGAGGTTGTCGCACTAAATGCTGTTTTAGACTCACATATATATCGCGAGAATAGCCAACAAATTGTAGAACTTTTTCACGGTTAAAGATAGCGTAAATGCCAATTTTTCTTGAAAAATCTTCTTCGATACCACCATTTTCGCCTAGATAAGGAATATATTCTAGACTCTTTAGAGGAGGAATTTCTGTTTGAGTAGACATAGAAATATTAAATTTTCGATTTGATAAAAATGTCGAAGGGATTTCATTCTGATTCGATCGCACCAAGAAATAAATTTCTTGTCTCCCAAATCTTAAGTCCGTCGAAACTGACAAGTTGTCCCAAAAGTATAGAATGTCGTGTTGAGCGTAGCAATAGCAAAGCGAAACATCTTCTACCAATTCGCAATTAACAATTATCAGTTCGCAATTGGGAAATAGAGATGGATTCTAGCTAGAAATTCAATGTTTTTAGATTTTAATGGCGAATGGCGAATTATTAATTGCGAATTATCAATTAGTCAGCCGCTCTGGGTGTAAGGCTTTTGCCTCGAGCATCTGTAGCGTTCTTTTTTAGAAATGGTCTTATAGCAGTTTTCAGTTAAACGAGAGACAAAATTAGTCGATTGGGGGAATCGCCCTCACCCCAACCCCTCTCCCAGAGCGGGAGAGGGGCTTTCAACTTAAGACTTTTGCCTGAAGTCCCTTCGCCCCTTGTGGAAGAAGGAATTTAGGAATGAGGGGACAAAGATTTGTCAGTCAACCAGGGGAAAAGGAAAAAAATCCTGTATTCTACTGACTCGAAAATCCATCTAGCATACCAACTCCAAACAGAGATTCTTCGTTACATTCTACTGCACTCAGAATGACAAAATAGACTTTTTACTAAGGCGAAGAGAGCAAGATGTAAGCGAACTTTAGCATTTCAAAGTTCAAAGTTAGAAGTTTTCTGAATATCTTCTTTTATCGTATTGAGGTCGATATAAGAGTCAGCCACATTGATTAGGCTATCGCTAGTCATGGAACGCAAACTAACAACTTCGATCCGAACTCCTCGATAGCTAAGAGCATTCACCACATAAGCCAAATCTCCATCTCCGCTAACTAAAATAGCTGTATCGTAAGAATTGGCTAAAGTCATCATGTCCACGGCAAGTTCTACGTCCAAATTGGCTTTTTTAGAACCGTCTGGAAACTGAGTGATTTCTTTAGTGATTACTCGATAGCCATTTCGACGCATCCAGAGCAGAAAATTGTGTTGCTTTTCATTAGTTGGATCGATTCCCGTATAAAAAAAAGCGCGTAATAATTTAGCACCAGCCGTCAAACGGTGAAGTAATTTAGTATAGTTAATTTCAATACCTAATTGCAAAGCCGAATAAAATAAATTTGACCCATCAATAAAAATGGCAACTCGACCGCGATTTAGGTTCTGAAAACTATGCACCTGTTCGGTAACGTCTGCCATCTCTAGATCTTTTTGAGCTTGAGTAGCTCTCAAAATAAGTTTAGTTTCTTCGCCGACGAAATCTAGTTGTTTATGAGCGTACATAGGTCAATCGCCTCCTTAATGTCTGCTGCATGCAGCGGATCATTTATATTGTTTATTTATATTTGTATAGTTTGATAAAAGTTAAAATGGTGACGCTTGCATTTTGCCAGTCGAGAAATTTTATTAGGTTGGATTAGCAATATAGGGTTATATCTTCATGACATTCATCTGCCAAATAGCAGAGAGCTTTAAATCTTAGTTCGACTAATTGTTCGTAGAAAGGATTGAGCTTGCAAAGGGGTGGTATGTGTAGTACTGTGCGATTGAAAAGTTTAATTTCTCTTTCAAAAGGACAGCGGGCAGGAATTAGCCGGCACAATACACGAGCCAATCGATCGCTATTAATTTCTATGGATTCTAACCACTGGCGTACCTGGTGTAATGGTTCGATGTTGAAATTAAAATTATGAGAAGTAAAATTTTTCATTGGGTTGAGCTTGTCACTAATTAAAAAACTGAGATTTTACCCATTCTCTTGACTGCATAAGGTCGATTTTGGCAAAGGAAAGATTTTTAGGGAGTAGCCAAAAAATAAGCCAGTACGATCGCGCCGATCCCAATAGCAGCACTAGAGAGCAGAGGAGTCCATTGAAGTAGTGAAATCATAACCAAGCGAGTTTTCCTACAAGGAACTTTAGATGCACAACTCGGCTAATTGGCTGCGAGATCGTCTCAGCCTGAGTTGCTGTATCTTGACGTTAGAGCGGAAAAATGAAGAACCAATGAAGACAATTCAATTAATCTTCCCAGCCTAAAATTTCTGCTACGCTATTGGCTAAAGTCATTGTCTTGAAAGGTTTGGGGATCGTTCCTGCCACCTTTAGTCCGACGAAGCGTTGGCGATCGCTAGCTTGCACCTTAGCCGTTAGCAAAATTACCGGGATCTGGGCGGTGGCTGGATTCGCTTGTAGCTTCTGAAAAGTCTCGATGCCGTCCATATCCGGCATCATAACATCCAAGAGAATCGCATCTGGCTGTTGGGTTGCGGCTATTTGCAGCCCCTCGCTCCCCGAACTTGCCATCGATACCTGCCAACCGCCCACGACTTCCAGGGCGACTTGCGCCACGTCTCGGATGTCCTCGTCATCGTCAACGATCAGAATGTGTCTGACTGTCACGGTTGTCGTCCCCCTTCCTGTATCGAATAATCCGACCGAGCAATTTAATGACTCGCTGCTCGAATTGCTCTGGCGTAATGCGACCTTTGGTCAAAAATAGCGTCTGTCCTAACTTTAGACGTTCTCGCTCCGAATCGTCTAAATCTTTGGACGTATAAACGACTAGAGGAACTTGGCACAAGCGGTTATGCTGTCGAAGCCAGTCTACTACGGCAAAGCCATCGCATTCTGGCAGAATGAGATCGAGCACCAACAGATCGGGAAAAATTTGCTGACTCAATTGGATAGCTTCTCGTCCCGTCTGAGCGTGGTAAGTCTCAATGCCATGGCGATCGAACATGGCAATCAGGATTTGTGCTAGATCTGCGTCGTCTTCTACAATGAGGACTTTAACTTTTCTATTTGGATCGGTCAAGATTCGTTCCAGTGCTTGGAGGAGCGATCGCTCGTCTGGAGGTTTAACGATCCAATCGCTGACTTCTGGAGTCGCTTTTCTGGCATCGGGAAATAAACCACTGAGAATAATGACGGGAATATTTTTCGTCTGAGCGCGTTCTTTTAGCGTCGCTAAAGTTTCCCAGCCATTCATACCGGGCATCATCAGGTTAAGGAGAATGACATCGGGTTGTTCTTGCGCTGCTAGCTTGACTGCCTCTTGTCCCGAAGCGGCGGTAATGACTTGATAATCTTGATGTTCTAGCACCATTCGCACCACAGAACGAACTGAAGCATCGTCATCGCAAACTAATACCAATGGACCGCTAGGATGAGTGCTGGCTTTTATTTCTTCTTCTTGCGCCAGAGGCAGGGTGAAAGAAAAGGTACTGCCTTCTCCGAGAAGGCTCTCAGCCCAGATCTGACCTCCGTGGTGCTGCACGATGCTGCGGCAGACAGCTAATCCCAAACCCGTCCCTCCTTTTTGACGCGAATCAGAGGCATCGACCTGCTGAAAGCGTCCGAAGATTGTCTCGATTTTATCAGGAGGAATCCCCCGTCCTTGGTCGCGAACTCGAAAGAGTATGTAACTCGGTTCCTTCTCTCTCACTTCGGCAGTCAGCCACACGGTAGAACCTGGGGGTGAAAATTTAATGGCATTGCTGAGTAGATTCGTGAAAACTTGAACGATTCGGTCGGGATCTGCCCATAATCGAACCGATAGAGGAGAGACGGATAAAGTGACTCCCGCTGCAACCGCCATGCTTTGCATGACCTCTACCGAAGCCGTCATCAAGTTAGCAGCATCGCAGGCTTGTTTGGTTATCGTGGCTTTGCCCGATTCAATGCGTTCGATATCCAGGATATCGTTAATCAAGCGGACTAACCGATCGGCGTTCTTGGCAGCAATATTGAGCATGTGCTGACTTCGTTCGGGTTGGCTACTCAAGACACCGCTGGCAAGCAGATCCAAGGCACCGAGTATGGAAGTGAGGGGAGTGCGCAATTCGTGGCTGACTATAGAGACGAACTCATCCTTGAGCCGTTCGATTTCTCGGCGATCGCTGATATCCTTCATAAAGCAGTAGTGCCCGACAAACTGCTGTTTGTCAGAGACTTTGACCATCACAACTTGCTTATCAAAGACCGATCCGTCTTTTCGCAATGCCCTGACTTCCATTTCCGCTTTGCCGTTAGCGAGTAGCTTTTGGTAGGCAGCTCTCATTTTTTCCCGGTCTTCTGGATGGACGATCGCTTGCCAGTCCATGCCGATCAACTCTTCAGGGGCATAGCCAACCATGCTGGCGTAAGCCTGGTTGACGTAGATGTAACGTCCTTGCACGTCTAGCCGCGAGATGCCTTCTACCGCACTTTCAAGGGCATTGGTGACGACAAGCAGTTCTTCTTGGGAACGGGCTATTTCTTGACGCTGGCGAATTTCTCGTTCTAGGAGTTGCGCTTGGGCTAGGGCAATGCCAATCTGGTCTGCCAACTGCCGCAGAAGTTCGGTTTCAAAGCTAGACCACTGACGAGGGGAGGCGCACTGATGGGCAATTAATAGTCCCCAGAGTTCTTCTTTTTGAAGGATGGGAACGACTAAGTTGGCTTTCACGCCAAACTGCTGGAGAAATTCGACGTGGCAAGGTTGGATGTCAGCCCGTTCGATATCGTCGATCGCGCTCACTCGTCCCTGGCGGTATCGTTCTAGATATCCTTCCTGAAAGCAGGGATCGACAATGTTCTGTCCGAGAGTGACCGGAAAGCCGGGAACCACCGACTCTTGAACCACCGTTCCCGATCCGTCTGCATGAATCTCAAAGAGCAAAACGCGATCGGCCTCCAGAAATCCCTGCACTTCTGTAACGGTGGTTTGCAGAATTGTTTCGAGTTTCAGAGAGCGACGAATCTTGAGGGTAAGTTCGGCAAAGAGTTGCGATCGCAAGTGTCGGCGCTGCAATTCAGCTTCGGAGCGCCTGCGTTCTATTTCTGAGCTAGCACGAACGGCAAAAATTGTCAAGACTTCTTCCATCAAACGGGTATCTTCTAGCGGTTTGCGGCTGAGGACGGCGATTAACCCCAGAGGGTGACCCGTTGAATCAAACAGTGGAGCGCCCAGATAGCTTTGAGCTTCTATTGCTGCGAGATAGGCATCTAAGGGAAATTGCTGCCCAACGTCGCGGGGATAGACTCTTGGCTGCTGACCCACAACCTGCGCGCAGGGAGTATTGGCGAGGACGTACTCGAAATTGTCAAGGATTTGACCGTTGCCGCAGCCAGCAATTATCCTAATGCGATCGCCTTCTGGCTCGACTAACTCGCCGACGAAGGCATATTCGACTCCCAGCGCTTTGGTGAGGTACTGTACCAGCGACTGAAAGAAAGCTTCTCCCGTCTCGGCGGAAACGCCCAAAGTAATATTGCGCAGGATTTCTTCTCTGTGCTTGCGATCGCTAATGTCGTGGAAATAAACCGATAAGCCTTCTTTAGATGGATAGGCATGCACTTCAAACCAGGTAGCAAGCGGCGGATAAAACTCCTCAAATTCGACGTTAACTCGTTCTGAGACAGCTTTGTGATATTCTCGATCGAAAGTAGAACCCACGGCTTCGGGAAACTCATTCCAGACATTCTTGCCTAGAAGTTCTTCTCGCTTCCTTTGCAGGCGCAATTCTGCTTGTCGGTTGATATAAGTAAATCGCCACTCTTTGTCTAAAGTAAAAAAGGCATCGCCGATACTTTCCAGAATATTCGTAACTTGGCTTCTCGCGGCTTCTGCATCGGCCCGTGCCGCTTGTTCTCGCTCTAATAGCCGAGCCAGTTCTTTCTCTGCCCGTTTGCGATCGCTGATATCGCTGCCAATGCCGAGAAACCCAGTAACATTCCCCTCTGCGTCGTACAAAGCCGTTACTGACAGCAGCACGGGAAAACGGCTGCCATCTTTGCGAATATAAGTCCATTCTCGCTCGTCTGGCTCTTCCCGACGCGCCTTAGCGACAAAAGCCTCAAATCCTGGTTCGATGGCAACTCCCAACTCTTGAGATAGCTCTTGCGCCCGCTGCCTAACTTCGTCCTCGTCGTGGATGATAACGGGGGTTGTTTTCCCAACTACCTCTGCCGCTGTATATCCCAACCACCGCTCCGCAGCCGTATTAAAGGTAGTTATAGTGCCATCTACCGTCGTAGAAATTATCGTGTAGTTGGCGCTATCCAAAATCGCTCGCTGTAGCATTGTTGCCTCTTGGATTTTTGCTCTCTCGCGAGTTAATTGTTGATTGATAGCTTTTATGCTTCGCGCGTACCCCTGAGCTTTTTGAGCGAAACGAACGGCTCCGGCGAGCAGCACGCCTATGACTAGCCCTCCACCCAACACGACTGCGGGGAGAAGGGAGCGTTCCTCAGCCAGCAGGGTGCTGGTTGGGTACACTCGCAAGCGCCAGGTAACGCCCTCAAAATGTACGTTTGCCTCGCGGCTCCATTTTCTCTCAAGTTGCCTGTCCGATTTAGAGCGATCGCGGCGGTAAATTTCTTCGCTGCCGTCGAAAATCGCGATCGCATATCCCGGCGCAACATGTTGGGGCAACAGAGTATCGAATAGCGACTGAGTGCGAAAAACCCCAAGGATAAAACCGTCGAAGGATTTTGGATTAATTGTCCCTTGTTTCCCATCTTCTAAAAAAAGGGGAACGTACACTAAAAACCCCTTACCTCCTTGTGTGAGGGTAATAGTGCGAGTGATGGTTACAGTCTCCCGTTGGCGAGCTTCTTCCAGGGCAAATCGCCGCCGTTCCTCTGATGCGAGATTGAGGTTTTGCGCAGCTTCATTGCCTGCTAGCGGGACGATCCAACGAACATAATAAGCAGAGTCTACCCATTCGATCGCCTGAAAACCAGGAAAATCTCTAATGTAGTTAGTGGCATCTACCTGCCATTCAGCTTGAGGAGTTCCGCTTTGTCGTTCCCAGCGCTCTGCCATCCGCTTTAGGGCAAGAATGCGATTGCGCATCTGTCCGGTCACTTCCTGACTCGCACCTGTAGCGGTCGATTCAACTTTTCTGAGGATCTGAACGCGATCGCGATCGACTAATGTCTGAGCGAGCCACAGAGTCGCAATCCAAACCCCTAATCCAGCCAGTGCGGGAAGCGATCGCATCTGCCAAAATTTTGTCGTTTGCAGTTTCCTCAAGTTCTTTCTCCTCTCCCTTCTCTTGCTCGGACGCAGTTGCCTCCCGCTGCTTTTACCTGCTCCAGTACGGCGTCGGCTGACCGATAGAGCGCTTGCAAGTCAGTCCCATCCTGGGGATACTCAACCACTCCCGCACTGAAGGTTGCCCGAAACGCAGTCCCATTAGGAGCCACAAACTCTTCTTGGCGAAAAGCCTCCAAGACATCGGACAGTCGCCGCACGCCATCGCTGCGGGTCATTCCGCACATTCCTACGACAAATTCTACCCCTCCCCAGCGAGCGATCGCGTCTTCGCCTTGAAAAGCTCGCCGCAGCATCGCTCCCAGTCGAGACAAAACGCGATCGCCAGCTTCATAGCCATACTGGATATTGAGCGGCTTAAAGCGATCCAGCTCTAGGATAGCGAAGCAGAGGGGCTGATGGTAGGACTCAGCCATGTCTAGAAGCTGGTTCAGCTCCTGAATGGACTTGCGGCGATTGGCAACTCCTGTCAGCGCATCAGTTTCGCCGAGATAGCGCAGCAAGTGCGATCGCTCTAGGCGATTGAGAATGCGGGTAATCAATTCTGGACCGACGATCGGTTTAGTCACGTAATCGTCGGCACCCACTTCAAACACTCGATGCATCGTTTCGGCATCGGTATGGGCAGTGAGAAACAGCACGGGTAGCGCCGACCAACGCGGGTCGTTGCGCACGACCTGACACAGTTCGATCCCGCCGATCTGGGGCATTTGTACGTCTAAAACTAGCAAATCCGGCGAAGTCGCTTCCAGGACATTCCAAAACCGCAAGGGATTTTCGAGGGTAGAAAGCTTGATGCCCCAAGGCTCTAGTAAAGTTCGCAGAGTCGCCAACACTTGAGGATCGTCGTCTACAATCATTACCCGCGCTTCGGCGGTGCGATGTCTCTCCATTACTTGCGCGATCGCTTCCATCACCTGAGTTGGGGATACGGGCTTTTGTAAAAACCCCCGTCCGCCCAGACGCGCTACCTTGACGCGATCGAGCAAACTGTTGCGCTCGGTGAGAACGATCGCGGGGATGGAGGGGGTGCGGGCACTCAGTTCTCCTAGCCATCCCAACTCATTCTCGCTAGGAGCCGAGGAGAGATCGAGCAGCACTGCATCGGGTTGCTTTCTCAAGATCCAGTCTCTAGCTGCCGTCAGGTCGGTTACTGTTTCTCCCCGCATGCCCCAAGCTGCCGCCTCGCATGCCAATTCCTGAGCTAGCGAGCTATCTTTGCTGGCGATCGATAGTAAGGGGCGATCGTCAGTCGATAAGCGATCGAAAGACTTTTTCCCAGTCGCCTGTTCTAGTTCCCGGCGCATAGCCACAACTAATGCTGATAAATGCTGTCTTTGCGCTTGGCTTAGGGGTTCTCCTGTCTGAAGCAGTTGTTCCATTTCTCTCGCTAGGCGGGAGCCTTCGTCGAGATCGAACATGCCCAGCGAACCTGCCAGCTTGTGAGCTTCTGCAACTGCCATCTGCCGCAATTCATTGTCTAAATTGTCCTTGAGCATCGCGGTAGTCGCCTGCTCGATTACGGCAACTCGGCTGCTAAATTTTTCTTTAGCTCGCTTCCAAACGCCGAGGGTTTCTGATGAAGCTTGTTGCTCTCGCTCGGATGACAAGCGCTTCGGCTTCTTGCCCGGTGCGGGTTGCTCTTTGACTTGTCTGAGGCGGTAGCCAATACCGTAAACCGTCTCGATCGGATCTTCGGATAATCCTGCTGCCCTCAGTTTCATCCGCAACCCTTTGATATGGGCTGTTACGGTTTCTTCTCCAGGAATTTCTTCTAACGACCACAGATGGTCGAGAATGGCGCTGCGGCTAAATACTCGGTGGTGATTGCGCAAGAAAAGTTCTAATAGACCGTATTCTTTAGGGGTTAAATGGAGTGGGCAATTATTGTAGGTCACTTCACAGGTACTGGGATCGAGGCGCAGGTTGCCCCACGTCAGTTCCGGTGAGAATTCCGCACTTCTCCGCCGCAGGAGAGCGCGCATGCGAGCCAGCAATTCCTCCACCTCAAAGGGTTTGGTCAGATAATCGTCAGCTCCTGCATCCAATCCCATAATTTTATTCGTGATGTTATCTTGGGCAGTTAATAAGAAAATGGGCGTTCGCAGCCCCTGGGATCGCAATCGCCGACAAAGGGTTATGCCATCGATTTTGGGAAGCCTTACGTCTAGCAAGATCAGGTCGTAGGAATAGGCTTCCGTCAATTCCCAACCCATTTGCCCGTCGGTGGCAACATCAACGGTGTAATGCTGGTCTGCAAGGGTTTTGACAAGCATTTGAGCCACCAGATCGTCATCTTCAACTAGTAGAACTTTCATGGCGGTCAATTACCGCAAGCGATCGCGCCTTGAGTGAAGAGAAGGAGAACTAATCTCAGCTTAGCCTGCTTTAAGTCGGGAAAGCGATTTTAGTTTGTCAATTGAAACAGTTCCTAGAAACCAAAAAATAGCGGGCGCTTTGCCCGCACTAGACTCAGTAGAAAAAAAATGAATGTTATAGGCTCGGAATCAGGCTCAAGAGCGAATTCAAATTCTCTGCCACGACGGTCGCTACGCGATCGCTCATCGGCAAGCTATCGACGACCATACCCGTACACAATAACATCAGGTAAAGGATCGAATATTTAAACAGCGATCGCGCGACATCTTTATCAAAAGGTGCTTGCTTGAGCTGCCATGCCTTGCGGATAAAAATGCTTCCCAAAACGACCGCTATGCAAGCATACAGCACTCCCGCTGCTCCTAATGGATAAACGAGCAACAAGGTACAAGGCACGACTAACAGCGTGTAAATCCAAATTTGACGACCCGTTGCTTCTTCGCCTTCTACAACGGGCAACATCGGCACGTTCGCCTGGGCGTAGTCGTCTTCGATCGTCAGCGCCAGTGCCCAGAAATGGGGCGGAGTCCACAGAAAAATAATTGTAAATAAGACCCAAGCCGCCCAGTTTAAATCGCCCGTCACGGCCGCCCAACCCACTAATGGGGGAATTGCCCCTGCCGCCCCGCCAATGACAATGTTTTGAGTTGTATGGCGCTTGAGTAAATGGGTATAGACGAGCATATAAAATCCAATACCAGACATTGCCAAGATCGCGCTGAGAAGGTTAACGAATGCGGTTAGCAAACTGAAGGAGAGAATCGCTAGGATAATGGCAAAGATGAGGGCATGGCGAGGCTGTACTCGACCGGAAGGAATGGGACGCGCCCTCGTCCGCAACATGTCATAGTCGATATCGCGATCGTAAATACAGTTGAGCGTTTGAGCAGAAGCGGCTGCTAAAGTTCCTCCGACTAGAGTTACTAAAAGTTTCAAGGGGTCTACTCTGCCGCCAGATGCCATCCACATTGCTGCTGCTGTAGTAATTAGCAACAAGGGAATAATCCGAGGTTTGGTTAATTGGTAGTAGCTTTTAATGATTCCTACAAAATTTTCGTTGCGTCGGACAACATTCGTCCCAATTGTCATTGAATTTAAATCCTCAATCAGTAATCAGCGATCGGTGTTAGAGACGCGATCGATCCCGTCTGTACATCAGTTAATGTTTAATGTTTATCGATAACTGACGCGATCGCGTAGCGCGAAGACGCTAAAAGCTACTAGAGTAGCGAGTAAAGCAGCGCCTACTGTATGATGGGCAACCGTCAGGGGTTCTACTTGCAAACGCAACCGGAAGGTCGCAATCCCCAGTAAGATTTGTAGGGCGACTAACCCCCCCACAACCGAGGCGAGTTTTCGCATAACTGGAGCCAGTGCGGGAGTTCGCCAGGTCATAACCACGACGGCTAAACATCCCAACGTTGCGGGGATGACCCCCAGAATGTGACTGTTCATCACTGCGCAAAGCTGAGAAGTTCCCAAACATTGATGGAGCGCCCAGCGAGAGGCGACTAAGCCGCCCAGCAAACTTTGTAAGTAAACCAGAATAGCAGCCGTCAATCCAACCCAAGTTAACTTAGCCCCCGTGCCCGTACCTTGGTAGGGAGTCAGGCTGATTGCAATGACGATTAACGTACTCAAAAATGTCATTGCCGTGCCCAAGTGAGCGGTTACGATATCAAACCGCAGCAGTTCAGTTACGGTCAGTCCGCCCAGGATACCTTGGAAAACGATTAACCCCAGAGCAAATATGGAAGCCCATGGCAGCCAATTGGGAAGGTTTCGCCGATACCACCCCGATAAACCGACCAGCGCGATCGTGCTACAGCCGATTAAAGCGGCATCCAAGCGATGAAACCACTCCAAAAATACCTGAAGGTTCATCTGCTGGCTGGGAATTAGTTGTCCGTAACATAGGGGCCAGTCGGGACAGGCTAGTCCGGCATTCATGACCCTGGTGGCACTGCCAACTGCCATTAATAGCAGCGTTGCGATCGCTATCTTCCATACTAAACGACGCATCCACTTTTGGACTGGCGACTCGGTTGGGAAAGGTTTTTGGGAGGCTTCGATCTGAGAGCGAAGAATCGATTCTGTCATATGACGAATAATCTGGTTAAAAGGTTGCCTAGAAATGGGGATTGACCTGCTAGGCTAATTTCGTTGTTGAAAACAAACTCAGGCTCTACTTATCTACTAATTGCTTTGTTACCAGCTTGTGAGGAATCTTCAGACTGAGTTTACAATTCAGTTACATTTAGTTACATCTCGTTGGAGATAATGCGTTAGTAAGGGAGCGATCCCAAAGAAAAGCTAAAGATGGGATTGAGAATTTTCGAGACCCATCAAATTTCTTTAACAAATTGGCTACCTTGTATATAGGCAAAAGACTATTAGTTGAGAACCGTGAATATTCCAAGCAACATCATTACACTGATTATCGGGATCGTCTTAACCCTAGTCAGCCTCTGGTATGGTCAAAACCACGGTTTATTACCCGTTGCTGCTTCCCAAGAGGCAGAGCAGGTAGACGGAATCTTCAATTTCATGATGACCATTGCCACGGGTCTATTTCTTCTGATCGAAGGCGTACTTCTCTATTGTGTCTTTAAATTTCGCAGGCGCAAAGGGGATAAAACCGACGGTCCTCCCATCGAAGGCAACGTGCCGCTAGAAGTTCTGTGGACGGCAATTCCCACCGCGATTGTCTTGGTTCTCGCTATCTACAGTTTTGAGGTCTACAACAATATGGGAGGTCTCAATCCAATGGCTTCTCACGACATGGGATCGCACCAAATGACTCATCAGACGGCAGTTCCCCCATCTTCCTCCGAGCAAGTGGCACTTGCCTCAGATGCCAATGGTCAACGAATCGCTCTCGGATTGGGTGCTTCTCCAAACGAGCAAGCGAAAGAGCCACCCCTAACGGTTAATGTCAACGGCATTCAATATGCTTGGATTTTTACCTATCCAAGTGCGGGGATCGTTTCTGGCGAGTTGCACGTTCCTGTAGGACAACCGATTCAACTCAATATATCGGCGGGCGATGTCATACATGCCTTTTGGGTGCCACAATTGCGGATTAAGCAAGATGCGATTCCGGGACGAGATGCCCAACTGACCTTTACGGCTACTCGCACTGGCAAATATCCTGTTATCTGCGCCGAACTCTGCGGGGCTTACCATGGCGGCATGAAGACCTATCTTTACGTTCAAACCCCAGAAGAATACAACCAATGGGTACAAGACAATACCCTCGCTCAAAAAGAAGATTTTAATAAGGCAGTAGCCGTTAATTCAGCTAACGTTTCCAATGGCGAATTTTTAGCGCCCTATACCCAAGAAATGGGGATTGAAGCTGAAACCTTAGACCAATTACACGCCTTACATCATTCGATGGTTAGCACGAATCACAACTAACTAACCAAGGACAAGTGACGAAGGACTTTTGACAAAAGACAAATGACGACCATATCAGCAGAAACTCAAACGATTCCTAAGCCTTCCGAACACAGACAACGGAAGTGGCAAGACTATTTCACCTTTAACACCGACCATAAGGTGATCGGAATACAATATCTGGTCACTTCGTTTTTCTTCTTTGTTGTCGGCGGTGTAGAAGCAACGATCATGCGAACCGAGTTGGCAACTCCCGATCCCGATTTTGTCAGTCCCGAATTTTACAATCAACTGCTGACGTTGCACGGAACGACCATGATCTTTTTGTGGATCGTACCAGCCGGAGCAGCATTTGCCAATTTCTTGATTCCGTTGATGATCGGTGCTGAGGATATGGCATTTCCTCGCCTGAATGCAGTTGCCTTTTGGATGTTTCCCATCGGTGGCGTGTTGCTGTTGTTGAGCTTTTTAGTCGGACCCGCCCAAGCTGGATGGACGTCTTACCCTCCGTTGAGCTTGATTTCTGGCAAGTGGGGCGAGGAGATTTGGATTCTGAGCGTCTTAATTGCGGGAACCTCTTCGATTTTAGGGGCAATTAACTTTGTCACCACGATTTTGAAGATGCGGATACCCGATATGGATCTCCACAGCATGCCTTTGTTTTGCTGGTCAATGCTGGCGACTTCATCGCTAATTTTGATAGCTACTCCGGTTTTAGCAGCCGCTTTGATTCTGCTGTCTTTCGATCTGATTGCCGGGACGCATTTCTTTAATCCGACTGGCGGAGGCGATCCGGTTGTTTACCAACATATGTTTTGGTTTTACTCCCATCCAGCTGTATATATCATGATTTTGCCCTTTTTTGGGGTGATATCGGAGGTTTTACCCGTTCACTCTCGCAAATCGATTTTTGGCTATCGGGCGATCGCTTACTCCAGTTTGGCGATCGCATTTTTGGGCTTAATCGTTTGGGCGCACCACATGTTTACTAGCGGCACTCCTGGCTGGTTGCGGATGTTCTTCATGGCAACTACTATGCTTATTGCCGTGCCGACAGGAATTAAAGTCTTTAGCTGGTGTGCCACGATTTGGGGAGGCAAAATCAACCTCGATAGCCCCATGCTATTTGCGCTAGGCTTCATCTCCTCCTTCTTGATTGGCGGTTTAACTGGGGTCATGGTTGCCTCGGTTCCCTTTGACATCCACGTTCACGACACCTATTTTGTCGTCGGACACCTTCATTACGTCCTCTTTGGCGGGAGTGTCTTAGGGCTATTCGCCGGGTTCTATCATTGGTTCCCCAAGATGACAGGGCGGATGTTCAATCAAACCCTGGGCAGAATTCACTTTGCGCTCACCTTCATCGGTTTAAACCTCACCTTCATGCCAATGCACGAACTTGGGTTATTGGGAATGAATCGCCGAATTGCTTTGTATGATGTCGAATTTCAGCCCTTGAACGTACTCGCGACAGTTGGGGCATACATCACGGCAGTTTCGATGTTTCCCTTCGTTATTAACGTTATTTGGAGCCTCATTAAAGGCGAAAAAGCCGGACGCAATCCTTGGGGTGCTTTGACGTTAGAATGGCAAACCAGTTCGCCTCCGATTATTGAAAACTTTGAAGAAGAACCCGTTCTCTGGGCAGGCCCCTACGAATACGGCATCGATGCAGAAACCTCTGGCGAAGAGGAATCGATCGCCGAGTTGCTTGCTAAGGTCGGTTCTGAATCGAGGTAATCGGGAGCGGTTAGTCGTTAGTCATTAGTGAAAAAGCTCTACTGACGAGCGAAGACTAACTAACAACAGATAATTAGTAACTAACAGAGAATAAAAGGTTTATGCAAGGATCGACTGTAGACGAAGCGAAAATCGCGCTCAATTATCGCCCAGCAGAGGCGACCGTCCATCACGGGGCACATGCCGACCATCGGATCTTTGGAGTAGTCATGTTTCTGGTTGCCGAGAGCATGATTTTCTTCGGTCTATTTTCAGCGTTTTTGATCTACCGCAGCGTCACGCCCGTTTGGCCACCTGAAGGCACGCCAGAGTTAGAACGGCTTCTGCCGAGCATCAATACCGCCATTCTGATTGCTAGCAGTTTTGTCATGCACAGAGGACAAAGTGCTATCAAGAAGAATGATGTGGCTGGTTTGCAGCTTTGGTTGGGCATTACGGCAATTATGGGAGCGATCTTCTTAGCCGGACAGCTTTATGAGTACTTCCATTTAGAATTTGGCTTAACAACTAACGTGTTTGCCAGTTCGTTTTATGTTTTGACGGGTTTCCACGGTCTGCACGTGACGGTAGGATTGCTTCTAATTCTGGCAGTTATGTGGCGATCGCTCAAGAAGGGCCACTATTCGAGCGAAAGCTTTTTTGGCGTAGAGGCAGCAGAACTCTACTGGCACTTTGTCGATGTCGTCTGGATTATTTTGTTTACTTTGGTTTATTTGCTCTGATTATGGCTGAGGATTAGCGATCGCTGATTGGAAGATTCCTTAGTTGGCGATCGCTAATCGCAACGCGCTCTATCACTCCAGACAAAATATTCGCCATCGCCTCGATACTATAGCGCTCTACACATCGTTTTCTTGCCCGTTTGCCTTTTTCGTTAGCTTCATCTAGATGCTCAAAAATCCACGCAATTCGAGCTGCAATTTGCTCCGGGGCATTCGCATCGACTAAATACCCCGTATCGCCTAAAATTTCGGGAATATCTCCAACTCGCGTCGCCAATACTGGTTTTGCCATTGCCATTCCATCGGTCAGTTTGAGGGGAAACTGAGCCAGGGCGGCTGGCGTATCGCGTTGGGGCACGACGATAATATGAGCGGCAGAGACGATCTCTGGCATTTCCTGCACGGGAGATTTCGGTAGCTTAATAATCCACCGTCCCCATTGTTCCATTAGTTGCTTGTCGTAGTTATCATAGGGACTGCCGCCGACAATGACCAGTCTCAAGTCCTCTCGATTTAGTTTATCTAGAGCAATTAAGACATCTTCGAGTCCTTTATAGGGACGGGGTGCCCCAGGAAACATCAAGATTTTGTAGCCATCTAACCCGTACTTGAGGCGGCTTGCTTCGGGATTATATTTTTCTGGAGAAAATAGAGTTGTATCTTTGCCATTGGGAATATAAATTCCCCCAAAACGCTCTTTGATAAACTGGGTATGGATGGTAACTGCATCGGCATGAGAGACTAAGCTTTCCATCCACTTGAGATAGACGGGATTGTCGGGGTGTTTGAGGAAACCATCCGATTTGAGCAGATCCTTGGCAAACTGCTTTAAATTGGGACGATATTGCCAACTGTCGCCGCCAAACCAACTCATTTCCCAATCATCGATATCTAAAATGAGCGGACGGCGACTCAATAATTTTTTGAGTAACGCGATGCCGAAGCTAGTGGGTTTTAGCTTGACTGCGTAGAGAATATCGCCGTCGATTTTGGGTAAAAGTTGGCTCAGTGCGATCGCCGAACCCAAAAAACCCGCATGATATTGACAGGGAATAGAAATAATGGGAATATCCGCATTCGATATGGGGGGAGCATCGCGATCGAAAGCTACGCCGAACATCTTGACTTCGTGACCCAGCTTCGTTAAAGCTTGAGCCAGCAAGAAGGGACGAACTGCGCCTCCCCATCTAGCAGCGCCGCGACTGGATAAATCGCTCACAACTAGAGAAATTTTCAGCTTTCGTTGGGTTATCTGTCGGTTCAAGTTGGTCTGTCGAGTTAGACGAGCTAGCATTCAGTGTGGCATATGGCAGCGGCATCCTTGCAACAATTTATCTCAAATCCGTTTGTATCGGAATTCTACGTATCGGGACTAGATGCGAGCGGGACGCTCGCAATATTAACAGAATTGATATTAATCCAATCATTGCCAATTGCCTACCAGAACGTAAGGTGCCCAGTAATAGGGGTGAGGAGGCAGTTGCTTGAATTCCTCAAAGGGTGGATTGACCCTAAGAGATTTTATCAATGATAGCTGAGCGTTTCTGAGGGCAGCTAATTTCTTCGCGCCCGGTTCTTTTAGGGCTTGGTAAAATTGACCCATGAGTTGGGCGGTAGAAGCATCTCCTACGGGCCAGAGCGTAGCGAGAGTGCTGCGCGCCCCCGATCGCACGGCAACGCCTGCCAGTCCCCAAACCGCTCGCTCGTCGCCTGTCGCCGTTTCGCAGGCACTCAGGACTAGTAGTTCGGGCGTTCTGGTTCCTCGATCGCTCAGCAAGTCCCGCAACTGCTCGATCCCGATCGCCTTGCGATCGCCGGCAATAATAAAGGTTTTTTCTGGGTTAGAACTAAACAACCCATGGGTTGCCAAGTGAACGATCGGGAAATCTTCTGCGAGCAAATTTTGAAAAGCCGTTGCGGTAAACTTTTCATTGAGTAGGGCTTGAGAGGCTGGGAAGGCTTGCTCGATCTGCGCTAATTCCTTCGGTACGTTAACGAGAGCGGGAAAGATTTCTCCACCTAAATTAATTTGCTCGCTGACTCCGGCTGCCAAGACTTTGAGCTTTTCTTGTTTTCCTTGTCTGGGATCGATCGATTGCAAGCTCGGCACGAGAGCGATGCCGTATTTTTCCAGCAAATACTGCCGACCGTCGTAGAGGGCAGCCATCGGCACTCTTTGCAAGCGATCGTTGAGCGCGAAAATTAATGTTTCGATATTATTAGCCTCGAATTCCGCCTCGAAAGGTCTGACGATCCAGTCATAAACCCTGGTAAAAATTGGTAGCAGCTTCTGGAGATTCTCGCCTATCTCTTCTGGGTTAAGCGGGATGGTTCTGAAAATATTAATGGCGGAGTTATCGACGCTTTCGTTGTAGAGAATGTCATAGAGTTCGTCTAACGTTTCGTTGACTTCGCGATCGCTGACGGGAATAGTCGCTTGTTGCAAAGGCTTGCCGGGCAGGGATATAATGACATCCAATCGTTGCGGCAAAACGATCGGGTAGATAACGGCGGCTTGCGGGTCGAGATCGTCAATTTGAACGACGACATCGGATTCTTCCAAACAGGGGTCTTGAAAGAAGTTGTCGAGTTCTGCGAGTTGCAGCGCTTCTATTACCTGGCGGGCTAATTCTAAGCGACTAGCTTCAGACTCCTCCCGATTGGGGTTGGAAGAAAACAAAACCAAGGAGTCTAGTTCATTTTCGCTCAAGTCGGAGGCTAAGAGTAAATCTGCCAAATCTAGATAGACGGGTTTGACTTCTTGGCGAAAATCAAACCGAACATCCCGTTCGTTAGCATTTAAGTCGGTGCGAAGGGATTGAAGGGTATTGAAGGCAGCACTGTAAGCCGCGATCGCGTTACGCCGATCTCCCTGTTCTTTGAGCAAGCGTCCTAACTGAGATTGCCAGAGATAGACCACCTCGCGCGCGTCCCCCACGAGATTTTGTTCCTGAGAGAGACTCAATGCTTGCCGAGTCAACTCGGTTGCCTCAACCAACTGTCCCTTTTGGAAATAGTATTGTCCTAAATAGCCCAGAGCATAAGTTTCCGCTCGCTGGTCGCCCAAACTGCGAGCCTCTTGGAGCGCGGTTTCTAGCAGGGAGGTAACTCCCTCCGCCCGTTGAAGTCGCATCAGGCTTTGAGCTAGGTTAATGCGAGCGTAGGCGGCGGCATGAGTGGAGGGGAGTTGGGTCAGTTCGGCTTCGACTAGCGGTAGGATAGTACTGACTTCTTGGGTCAACTTGGCATCGAGTTGAGATACGAAAGTCTCTGCCTGCCGAACTTGTTGGGATTGCTGCTGTCTCCTGCCAGAAGCAATGCGTCGATTCGCCTCCTCTAGCCACCATTGTTGGATATCGAGCAAAAGGCTCAGACAATTGAGTCGCGCCTGAATTTTGGTTAGGGGAGAAGCGGCGGTAGTTGTTGTCGCTTGGTGGTAGGCGTTTAAAGCTGGTTGGTAAGGTTGTAGCGCCGCTGGCACGGATTGTCCGTCTACGATCTCGGTGATTTCCTCATAGTCCCAGCGATCGCGAATTTGGTTTGCCAAGGCGCGTTCGGTATTGCCCAAACTTAGCAACATAGCGCTCGACTCTGGCGAGCCTTCGGTTGCAGACCGACCAAGCCCTAAAAATGCTTTGGATTGCCTCAACATTCCGCGCCGCCGCAGCACGTCGCCGAGGCTTCGCAAGCCAATGGCTTGAGTCGGGGAAAGAGCAACTGGCTTTTCGGAGAGGGTTTTGAGCAGTCCGTCGAGTTGCTGTTGGCTGCAATCTGGATTCTCCTCTAGGGCAAAGGCTTGCAGTAAGGTCTTGCAAGCCTTGGGATATAAGCCTAAATCTTGGAGCGCTTGAGATTTATTAATTAGGCTTTTCGTCGAGCCTTCGCGATCGCCTGCTCGTCGATAAGCGTCGGCTGCTTGTTGCCAGAGTTCGGCTGCCTCGGCAAACTGTCCGGCATTATAGCGCTGCTGTCCTTTTCGGGCAAATTCTAGGGCAGGGCTTTCTTTTTCCGGTCGAACGCTCGACCAAGCGGGGATGGTGAGAGAGGAAATCAAGCCAAATAAAGCTACCAAGAAAAGCCCGATTAGGCGGCGGTATTTTCTGCCTGCAACCGCTCTCAGAAAAGATTGTATTCTAATTGAAAATACACGCCGTTTTCTTGCCATGTTCTATCCCCCGAATCGATATCTACTAAAGGAATGCCCCAGTCTAAACGCGCTCTGAAGTTGTCTCCGAGATCCAACAGCAAACCGAGTCCTATGCCAACCAGAGTATTGGTAGAGGGATTGTTGCCCTCTGCATTCCAACCCGTGCCGAAATCAATAAAGGGAGCGAGCTGTAGCACTCCTCGCACGCCTGGAAATCGCGCGATCGGCAGCCGCGCTTCGGCAGAAGCGACGATCCCATTGTCAGTCAGCAGGACATCTTGGCGATATCCTCGCACCGTAGCTTGACCGCCATAGCCGAACTGCTCGAAAGGAAGGAGAGAAGAGGCTGCCAATTGGATGTCGGAACGGAGCAGTAGGGTCGGACCGACAGCCGGGTCGCCCGTTGCCTCGCCGAGGAGGCGCAAATAGAGCAGTTGACCCCGCCAAGCGAAAAATCGGCTATCGGGTTCGCGATCGTTGACGGTGGCATCGAAGAGATCGAGACCGACGCTAAACTGAGAGCGAGCTGAGAAGACTTCTTGACGGCTTCGCTGGGTCCATTCTTGGGCGAAACGTAGAGCTGAGACACGAGTTTTCCCTTCCTCATCGGCACCGACGAATACGGGGTAGCGAACTCCTAGCAGCTTGGATTCGCTCTCTCGTCTGGCTGCGGTGAAGCTGAGGGCAAGTTCTTGACTGGCTTCGGCGGTGGCTTTTCTAAAAACGGGCTGGCGATAAGTGAGGTCGAAGTCGAGCGAATCTACCTCGATATTTAATCGGTCGAAAGGCGGTTCGACAATTTTGTTGTCGGCGATCGCAAAATTAAAACTCACGGTTCCGTTGTAGGGATTGACTGGTATGGTGTAGCCGCCCTCAAAGCGATCGCTGCCATCGGTGTTGTAGTAAGCAAAACGAATTCCATCGCCGATGCCGAAGAGGTTGGCTTCGGAGATTTCTATCCCGCGTTGGAAACTGCCGATGCTGGGGTTGCGATTATTGTTCAACTCGAGTGTGACTTTAAAGGTGTCCGCCCCGGTCACTGTTACCGATAGCGTATTGGTTCCCGCTCTAGTTCCGGCGGAGAGTTCGGCGCTTAGGCTGTCGATGAGGGGATCGCCTTGCAGTAGTTGTAGCGCTTCTTGCAAGCGGTTGACGTTGAGGGGTTTTTTGGTTGCTACAGCAATGCGACTGCGAACGTAATCCGGATTCAGCCGCCCTTCGGCGATCTTGACCTCAATCTCTTCCAGGCTTCCTTCGAGTATCTGAATTTTGACGATGCCCGCTTCGATTTCTTGACGGGGAATGTATGCCCCAGAAGTAATATACCCCCGTTGTACGTAAATTTCGGTAACTTTGTTGGCGGCTTGGATGAGTTGGGCAAAGGTAACGGGTTTGCCAACGAATTCGGTCACGACCTGGTTTAACTCTGCTTGGCTAAATGCCGTGTTGCCAACAAACTCGAACTGCCGAACCGTTATCGTTCCTGGAATGTCTAGGACTTCTTCGGGGGTTGGCGGTGCGGTGGGAGGAATTTCGACGGGCTTTTGTGAAGGCGGTATCGGTCGGGGCTGGGGTCGTTCGGGGACGGGCGGGGTAACGGGATTGATAGGCTGGGATTGTTGGGGAACGGGCGGGTTCGCAGGAGCGACGGACTGCGATCGCGCACAGTCCACGTCTAGCAAAAACAATAAAAGAAACCAACATTCAGAAGCCAGAAACCCTAGAAACCAGGACTTAGAAAGAATTGAGGAGAATGATGACTTCTGTTTACTTGGCATGGCACTCCGAGGAAGGTAATCCAGAACTGTGGGGAGTCGCATGGCTAGGTCTGGCAGAGAGAACCACTGTGCCCTTCTCGCTGACGTACCAGCCTCTAGCTGGAGGCGGTAATGCTGCGGGATCTGTCTCCTCGCTAGCGGGACTTGCTGCGGCAGGAGCAGCAGACTCGAAAGGAACTAACGCTTCGCTACCGAGCGGGTCGCTGGGTCGAGGCGGCAACCCGCCGCGTCCGGTAATGGTAAATTCGCTAGGGGCACGTCCCCTCTGGGACTGACACGATAGCGCCACTGCTTCTTCGGGGTTAGTCACCTCTTGGGGCAACTCGATAACTTCGAGCTTGGTGTCTGGCTCTAGCGTATTCAGCTCGACCGTTCCATCGATTCCCAGTCGCGAACTGGCGCTAATCTGACAGTTGCCACAGATAAAGATTCCTCTGGCGTTAATTTGAATGTTTCCGCCCCTACCTTGGAAGGCGTTGGCGAAGAGGTTACTTTTCTCTAGCAGGACTAAGAAGTTGCCCGCATCGATGGCGATATTACCGCCGTCGCCAGTACCGCCTGCAGTGGCAGAGATTTGGCTGCCGCCGCGCATCTGTAAAGAATCTCGCACTCGTAAGTTAATGTTGCCCCCTTGTCCGAAAGCGGTTGCTGCCGACAGAAATCCCCCGCTCAGGAAAATCGAGTCGGCTACAACGTCGAGGGAGCCAGTATTTCCTGTCCCTTGGCTGCTGACGGCGACTACAGCCCCATCTCGCACCGACAATTCTCCGGTGACAAGCTTTAGGTTGCCAGCTGGAGCTTCACTGAGCGTTGCCGTACTCAGGACACTTTGAAAAAGACCATCCGGCGAAGTCCCTGCCAAATCGATCGCCTCAGACGCATTGATAATTAAATCTCCACCCACTCCTCCGCTAGCGATCGTTTGCGATCGCGTGACACCGCCACTTTGAGTAGATACTGCCGCCCCTTCTCGCACGCTCAACCGTTGCGTGTTAATCTCTAGCTTGCCTGCCTTGCCCGTACCAACTATTGAGTTAGTAAACAGACCAGTGGGAGTGAAAGAATTGACTGGCGTGTTTCTAAGCTCGACTGACTCGGTTGCCTTAATTGTCAAATTTCCTCCCGCACCGCTGCCCAAAGTTGAGGTGGCGATTACCGCTCCATCTCGAACGAGTAACCTACTGGTATCGATGGACATGTTTCCTGCCTGGGCGCTACCCGATGTCGTACTAGCAAAACCAGAACTGCTCAGCTCGACCCCGCGAGCGGCTCTTACTGCTAGATCGCCTCCTTTTCCCGTACCAAAGGTGCTAGTAGCGATAAAACTGCCTTCTCTGAGGTTCAACTGCTGAGTCGCGATCGTCAGATGACCTGCTGCGCCAGCAGCTGCGGTTCCCGTAAATAAACCAGTTCGTAGCTCGGGTAAAGTGGCTCCCCCAGTTAAAATCGTAGAGAAGGTTTGTTGGTATTCTGCAAATCCATTGCCTACTACTTCGACCGACTCGGAGGCGCGAACGGTCAGATTTCCCCCCGCACCTTGCCCCAAAGCCGTTGTAGCTGCGAATGACCCATTGCTGAGAACTAACCGACCCGTCTCAATCGTTAAGTCGCCCGCCGCTTCTGCGCCCCCATTAATGTTGGATATCTGGCTGTTGCCGCTCGCCCGCACAGAATCCCGCGCTTGTAAGTTGATGCTACCGCCTCGACCCGCTACCGTTGAGGCGGTGATGCCAGCGCCATTATCCAGGAAAATCGAGCTAGCGTCGATCCTTATCTTTCCTCCATTGCCTAACCCCTGATTTCTTGCCGTGACTTGAGCGCCATTGGCAACATTTAACTGACCCGTGTTAATCGTCACGTCTCCAGCGTTGCCGCTTGGCACGGGGGGCAATCCAAAAATCTGTCGGGTGAAATCATTCTCAAGATTGGCAGCAGAGCTCACTAGAGTGGGAGCGAGATCCCCGGATCCGGTGCCGCTTACCTCGACGGACTCGCTAGCGTTAATGGTAATGCTTCCGGCATCGCCAGTAGCAGCCGTGGAAGCATCGAGCCTTCCTCCATCCCGAACGACTACTTTGGGGGCGTTGACAGTTAAGTTACCAGCATCTCCAGCATTGAGCGTCGAAACCCCTAAAAGGCTTGGTGCCAATTGACGCGGCTCTACTCCGATGACTTCTACAGCTTCAGTGGCATTGACTGTCACGTCTCCTCCATCGCCCGCTCCTAAGCTTCCAGTGCTCACGAGTCCTCCACCGAAAATAGTCAACCGTCCTGTTGATAGGCTAATATTTCCCGCCCCTTGAGTGCCGAACGTCGAGGAACCGATAAAGCTGAGCGAATTGGGATTGGCAGGCGAGGCTCCAATGACTTGCACCGACTCAGAGGCATTTACTATGATATTGCCCCCTGGAGCATTGGAGAAGGTTGCAGTAAATATGTTTGCTCCGCCCCGGATAACTAATTGCTGGGTTGAAATCGTAATGTCGCCACCTTTCGCGCCTTCTCTAGTTCGAGGAGAAAAGATAATAGCCCGTCCTCCTCGGAAAGTTCCGCCTAATTCTGCTGTAATGCTCCCTTCATTGTCCAAAACAATCGAGCTAGCATTTATGCTTATGTTTCCCGCACTACCCAATCCTTCATTTCTTGTCGTGACTAGCGCCCCGTCGGTAACGCTTAATCGATTGGCATTGAGGATTGCGTTTCCAGAATCTCCGCTTGGCACGGTAGGCAAGCCAAGCACCTGTCGCAAGCTTTCATCTGCCACATTAGCAGACGAGCTTATCAAACTCGGATTGCGAGATCCCGGTACTGTTCCCTTCACCTCGACGAACTCAGAGGCATTGACAGTAACGTTTCCAGCATTGCCAGTGGCAAACGTGCAAGCATCTATCCTACCGCCATCCCGAACGGTTAGTCGCGAGGTGTTGACGGTCAAGTTGCCCGCACGACCAACATTGAAGGTTGCGGCAGTCAAAGCGCTGGGCACGAACAAGTTAGGTTCCACGCCAATAATCTCTACAGAATCAGTGGCAGTCACGCTCGGATTGCCGCCGTCACCAGTGCCAAACGTTGACGAGCCAAGAATGCCTCCCTCAATCGCACTCAAACGCTGGGTTGATAACGTATTGTTGCCTGCATTACCCGAACCGAAACTCGCTGTAGAGATGGCGCTGGTAACGCTAGGATTGAGAGAACTGGCTCCAGCCACTCGTACGGACTCAGAAGCGTTTGTCGTAACGTTGCCGCCTGGGGCAGGACTAAAGGTTTTAGCGACGATAGTGCCGCCTCCGTCTACGACTAACTGCCCGGTAGAAACGACGATGTCTCCTCCTCTGCCAATTCCTACGGTTTCATTGGTCAAACTGCTGCGAACCGTTCCGTCGGCATTGGTTCCGCTTATGGTTAGAGACTCGGCAGCATTGATGCTAATCGCCCCTGACGGTTGGCTGCCTTGATTTTGAATCAAAATTAACGAGCCATCGCTTAGCGAGATTTGTCGCCCCTGTAGGTAGATAGAGCCGCCACTGACGCTGGCATCGGCTAAGGCTTGCGCTCGCAGTTCGATGTTTCCAAAGGAAGGCACTCCCGCATAGCCTAACGTCCAGCCTTGGGGAAGAGACTGGAGGCTGACCGAGCCTGCCGTCGCGCTGCCCAACTCGATCCGCCCGCTCTCTGCCGTTAGTACCCCACCATCTAAGACGAGATCGCCTCCGACTAAAGCGAGGGTTTGACCCGACCTTACCTGCAATCCGGACGAGCTACTATTTCTCGTTACGGGCGAAAAGATGGGATTGGCAACCGTCAGCCTGTGACCCGAACCTTGCACGCGAATCGAGCCCGGATTCGCTCCCATCTGCAAGCCAACTGGAACGCTCACCGTCAGTAGGGGTTGCGCTTGTGGATTGATGGCACTAAAAACCGTACCGTCTTCAAAAACCAGACTGTCTGCCGTGCTGCCCAAAAACGACCCCCCAATATTTAACTGGGCATTGGGACCAAATTGAATGCCGTTGGGATTGATTAGGACTAAGTTAGCGCTGCCGTTGGCTCGGATTAATCCGTCAATATTTGATATAGATCCGCCAGTCACCCGACTGATTATGTTGGCAATGTCCGAGCTATTGTTGAAGAAAACCGTATTGTCATTGGGAACTGAGAACTCCCGAAAGCTATGAAATAGGTTGCCGCCAGCTTGGGAACCTCCAGTAATTTCAAAGACACCGCCCGCTCGATTGACTTGGGTTGGCAGCGTCCCATCGGGAGCGATTTGCGCTTCCATCGGGTTACTAGCGGCAAGAGTGTAGAGAAAAATAGCGCTACTCATCCAAAATCGGCAAGTAACCTGTTTCATCAGTTCCTAAAAAGAAATTAAATTACACGTAAACTAAAGATGGCTTAAGATTATAAGATTTTTTTTGAGCTTATAAGCTTAATATCTAAGAATACCAGATATATTTCTTATAAGTTTAGGTTAACAGGGGAATAAAACCAAATGCTTAAGCAACAATCTTCTGTAACTATTGCGATCGCACAAGCAACTTCTGGGAATATCGTTTCACCTTTAGGATTGCTCGTTTTAGGGGCTGCGGCAGTTGTCGCTCAACCCAGCACAGCTGCTAGCGCAAGCATCGCCTGCGAAACTAGCGCTAATCCGCCAGCAGTTGTAGCGACTGTCTCAGAGCAAGGTCGTTCGCAAACGGTCAAAATGATTAACTTTTTGCCCGAATATTTCTCGCCCGAAGCGGCTGTCCAAAATTGTCAAACGGCGGCTAGTACCTTGAAGGCACTCTACGATCGCGATCGCGCTAATTACTTAGCGAGCGACACGATTGCCGGAAAACCGACTGTATGCGCGGTAGAACGAAGAGGCATGGGTTGCGATAGCGACGGTGCGCGGGTGCTATTTAGTTTCGATCGCGCTGTCGATCCCTCTCAAGCCCTATACGACATGCTAGGCAGCCAATTTAAAGGAGCAGAGCGTCCCGATTCGCGGACGGTCAGCCGAATTTACACGGATATTAAACCCCGTCGCTGGTGGTTCTTCTAAGGAAAAAAGCAGGAAGCAGAGCGATTAGCCACAAGTCATTTTGGCTTTCTCTGCTTCTTTGTAACCGGGTTTGAGCTTTAAGGCTTCCTTGAAGGCAGATAATGCCGTTCGAGGTTGCTGCAATTGGCATAGAGCCAACCCTTTGTAAAACCAAACTTCGGCTTTGTCCTGGCTTGTCTGTTTGGGGTTGTTGAGAATGCGATCGAATTCCTGAATGGCTTCCTTGTAGCGCCCCAAGCTCTGAAGTACTATCCCCTTTCCTCGCTGGGCTGGGAAATAGTCGGGAGAGTATTCTAGGGCGCGGTTGTAGGCATCGAGAGCTTCTTCGTCTCGCCGATCTTCCTTTAAGGCTCTAGCTTTAGAAGACCAAGCGACTGAAAACTCTCGAATCATCGAGTTGCTTCCATTTTCTTGCTGTATTTTCTCAAGAATCTCAATGGCTTGCTCAATAGTTGCGAGGGCTTCTTCGGAATGCTTTAAACCTAGCAGAGATTCACTTTTGTTAATCCAGAAAACCGGATCGTCCGGTTCAATGGCAATGGCTTTGTTAAAGGCTGCGATCGCCTGCTCGTATTGCTTGAGGTTGTGGAGTGCCTCTCCTTGGCAGTTCCAGGCATAAACCGCCTTTGGCTCGATAATCGCGGCTGTCGTGCAGGAGTCGAGCATCTTATTGTAGTCGCGCAAGCCAGCTAGAGCATAGCCTCGGTTAGTCCAAGCTTGGTAGTAATTGCCATCGCTGGCTAAAATCTGGTCATATTTTGCGATCGCCTCTTTGTATTCTCCTTGATTTAATAGCTCGTTGCCCTGTTGAAAAACTTCGGGTTCCCGGCGTTGGAAGAAAAGATTGAAGCCAATCAGAGTAACACCTGCGATCGCTCCGAAAGACAAGATGCGTCTGAGAGCTTTCTTTGTGGTTTTTTTATCGGTTTTTTTGTGGGAGGCGATGCTGGAAATATCTTCCGTTTGAGCCGGGTTGGAAGTTTCTGAAATCGATGTCCGCAGAAACTTTGCCAATTCCGACTCTACCCAACTGCGACTAAAAACTGCTTCATAGATGCGATTGGCTACTTTTAAGCTGCCGCGATCGTTAGTTATCAATCCCAAATTGAGCAACTCGACTTGTTCTAGCGTTCCATTGACCCGAACTTCTCCCAGCCGCAGAATTTGTCGATAGAGCTTCAGCAGTCGAAATGTCCCGCAATTTTTACTTTCAAGCAATCTCTGCCAAATTGCCTTGAGATGCTCGCCTGCCGCTCGGTTTTCCCAATTGGCGATCAGGCACTGTCTGACTAGCTGCTCGACTCGACTGGCTTCTTCTTCTGCCTCGATAAACGAGTCCGACTCGGCTATCAGCTGACATAACGTTTGGATGAGGAAAGCCTGTTCGTTTGTCCAGTCGAGTACTTCTTCGAGTACGCTATAGGGATAGCTGGCTTTTTCTTCGAGTTGAAACGATTCGAGTTTGAGGTAAGCCAGGTGCAAGCGCGTCAATTCTCGCTCGACCCAACTGCGATTAAAAACTGCTTCATAGATGCGATTGGCTGCTTTTAAGCTGCCGCGATCGTTAGTTATCAATCCCAAATTGAGCAACTCGACTTGTTCTGGCGTTCCATTGACTCTCACTTCTTCGAGACGCAGAATTTGTCGATAGAGCTTCAGCAGTCGAAATGGCTGACACGGTTGATTGTTTAGCAGTCTGTGCCGAATGGCTTTGAGATGTTCGCTTGCCGCCTGGTTTTCCCAATTTTCAATTAGGCATTGGCGGACTAGCTGCTCGACTCGGCTGGCTTCTTCTTCTGCCTCGATAAACGAGTCCGACTCGGCTATCAGCTGA
The DNA here is from genome assembly GCF_000317025.1 of Pleurocapsa sp. PCC 7327. Taxonomy (NCBI): domain Bacteria; kingdom Bacillati; phylum Cyanobacteriota; class Cyanophyceae; order Pleurocapsales; family Pleurocapsaceae; genus Pleurocapsa; species Pleurocapsa sp. PCC 7327. The sequence goes on from NC_019689.1 coordinate 1,715,019, forward strand.
CATAACGTTTGGGTGAGGAAAGCCTGTTCGTTTGTCCAGTCGAGTACTTCTTCGAGTACGCTATAGGGATAGCTGGCTTTTTCTTCGAGTTGAAACGATTCGAGTTTGAGGTAAGCCAGGTGCAAGCGCGTCAATTCTCGCTCGACCCAACTGCGATTAAAAACTGCTTCATAGATGCGATTGGCTGCTTTTAAGCTGCCGCGATCGTTAGTTATCAATCCCAAATTGAGCAACTCGACTTGTTCTGGCGTTCCATTGACTCTCACTTCTTCGAGACGCAGAATTTGTCGATAGAGCTTCAGCAGTCGAAATGGCTGACACTGTTGATTGTTTAGCAGCCTCTGCCGAATAGCTCTAAGATGCTCGCCTGCTGCCTGGTTTTCCCAATCTTCGATCAGGCGCGTTCTGGCGACCTGCCCGACGCGACTGGCTTCCTCTCCTGCCTCGATAAATGAGTTCGACTCGGCTACCAATTGACAGAGTTTTTGGGTTAGAGAAAACTGTTCGTTTGTCCAAGCCAGCACCTCTTCGAGTACGCTGTAGGGATAGCGAGCTTTGTTTTCTAGTTTGAAGAGTTTGAGTCTAATCTGGCTAAAAGGTTGCAAACTCGTCAATTCTTGTTCTACCCAACTGCGATCGATAACTTTTTCATAAATGGGATTGGATACTTGTAACGCGCCCTGATACTTAACTACCAATCCCAGATCGAGTAGCTCGGCTTGTTCTGGCGTGTTATTCGCTGGAACTTCTCCAAAGCGCAGAATTTGCCGATATAGACTTAGTAGTTGAAGTGGATCGCAGCGTTGATTTTCTAGCAGTCTCTGTTGAATCGCTTCTAGATGCTGGGGGAACCCAGAAGGATCCCAGCTCTCCATCGGATGAGCCTGCTCGCCATTCTTCTGGCGTTCGGGAACCAAAAAATCTAGGAAAAAGTCTAAGGTAGTTGGCTTGAGCCATCCTTTTTTGACAGCTAGCTCCCCAAATCGAAGTCCGGTTTGCCTTTGCTCGGAGAGAACAATCTCGATCTGAAGCTCGTTTAATAGTGCCGCTTCTTTGAGATACTGCCCTAAAGGTCGTTTCGATTCCTGGTTGGCTAGAGTCAGCCACCTTTGTGCAAAAAAGTCAGCTGTTTTCTGTTTGACCCATCCTCGCAACGCCAGAATTTCTCCAATTCGCAGGTTTGGGGAGCGAGCCTGCTCTCGCAGAGCGACTTCTATCTGTGCGGCTGAAACAAGGTCAGCCTGTTGCAGAATTGTACCAAGAGGCTTGATAGAAGAAGTCTTTAACATGGATTGTACGATCGCAATGGCACCACAAACCAATATTTACCTGATTTTATTCGGTTGTGTGGCAAAAGTGCGACCCTTCGAGCGTAACAGTTAATGTTAGATTTGGATACAAGATTATCTACATTGTTAGACTTGATTTCGCTTGATCGCGCAGCAAGGCTTGCAATTGCTTTGGTTTGATTGCTGCGCTTTAGTTTCAAAAACGCTAACAGTGCCAAAGGCGCGTTGTGAATTGAAACATACAAGGGTTAAATCGTGCCCCTGAACAAACCTTGAGGGCGTACCAGCAGAATAACGATCATAATAAACAAGGCTACGCCTAGCTTGTAGTCTGCGCCCAGCCAGGGGACGCTGACGCTTAATTCTTGAGCGATGCCGATCGCAATTCCTCCCGCGATCGCGCCGTAAGGATTGCCAATTCCCCCTAGAATCACCGCAGCAAACATGGGCAGGATCAAAAACCAGCCCATATTGGGACGAACTCCGCCCGTAATGAGTCCGAACATGACTCCGCCTAAAGCCGTCAAAATCCCATTAATAATCCAAGTCCAGAGAACGACTCGCTCGACGTTAATTCCCGATACCCGCGCGAGGTCGATATTATCGGCGACGGCTCGCATCGCTTTGCCAATTTTGGTATTCTGTAAGATAAAGTGGAGAACTGCGATCGCTACAATCGCTAATCCGATCGTTAACAGGCGATCGAAAGCTACTCTCATATTCCCGAGCGCTATTGCGGGAACGACTGGCAAATCGTAGCGTTGATTGCTTCCGCCCCAGATAAACAGAATGCCGTTGCGCAGAAATAGGGCGAGTCCGATGGAAATAATAATTAGCGTGGTAGAAGTGGCACGGCGATCGCGCATTGGTCTCCACAGTAATTGTTCCGATAGCAACATGGCTGCAACAGTTCCCGCAGCGCCTATCGGGATCGCCAGCCAGATATTGACCCCATTGGTATTTGCCAGCCAAGCTAAATACGCTCCCAAGGTCATAAAATCCCCATGGGCAAAATTTGACAGTCGCAAAATTCCATAAGTCAGGGTAAGTCCTACGGCTGCCAGCGCAATAACGCTTCCTACAGCAAGTCCATTGAAGAGTAGTTGAGGGGTGTCCATTATTGAGTTATCAGTAAACAGTTATCAGTAGTTAGTAGGGGCGGGTTTATCTAAAAACACTAGAAATTTACCAATACTTAGGGTCAAAAACTCGCCCCTACAGTAGTTAATAGTTAGTTGTTAACAATAGTCAACACAAGAGCGATCTAATTGTCAAGTTTAATTTAGGGATTACAATACGGACAATAAGATGGATCGGCTGTTTCTACGCCATCGGGGAATAAAGTTTCTTGCCTATAATTGCATTTTGGGCATTGATAAATGGCAGCCCGAATCAGAGAAGTAGGCGAAGAACACCAACCGCAAGGCAACCCAGATAATCGTTCGACAATATCAAATCCGGGGGCAGAACATTGGGGACAGAATCGATTGAGTTTTTCAATTAGATCGCGAGTTGCTTTTGCGATCGCTTTCATGCGAGTGGGATTGTACATTGCTCGCATGTCGGTTTCAATATGAATCGTTCCAGTAGGAGATTTTTTCAGAAAGATTTCTACTGATTCAATCAGTTTCTCTTCGGTAATAATTCCTTTAATAATTTCTTCTTTCTCGGTAGAATTTTGGCCGGACATGACGACTAAGCCATGTTCGGGAAATCCAACTTTCTGTGCAAATTCTAAGGCTGCTTCGATCGATTTGACTTGTTGATGATTATGGTTAGTTTCTGTGGTTATTTCTTGTCCAATAATTTCTAATTGATTAGTTTTATCGATTAATAAAACAATTTCGCGATCGCAAGATAAAAAGGGAAAAGCTGGATGGGGATAAAAACTCCCTTCACTAGCTATAGCAATCGTCTTGCCAGTAAGTTCTAAAACTTTTTGGGCTTTTAATCGAGCCGCTTCGATTTGAGTTCCAACTCGCTTAATTTCTCTAGTAAAAGTTCCAAAACGATCGGTATCGAATTGAGATGGGACGATAACTTGCAGGTTCAGTTCTGTCTCCAGAAGCGGTGCAATGACTCGCTCTTTTTGATGCATGGTTGCTAAGATGGCAAGACGATTTTTAAACCAAGAAATTCTAGACATTGCTAGTAAGTGTTGATTTCAAATAATTTCGATCTTCATTAAACTACAACTAAAAACTTGACTCAAATCAGAAGGAGTCTCATTTAGTAGCTAGAGAATAAGGTTAGGTTCGTTAAAATAGTACATATCTTAAGTACAGATCTTATACTTGAATCACTCGTTCATAAAATCTCGATCGCGCGACGAGCTGTGCTAAGTTTGCCATAGCAGTCCTGATTATTTCTCTGATTATAGCGGTCATTCCATCAAGCTTCTGGCACTTTTGCTCGACTACATATGATTACCATTGATGGCTCTTATGGCGAAGGCGGCGGTCAAGTACTCCGCACCAGCCTCAGCTTAGCTGCTATTACAGGTCAACCCCTTCGTCTTGAGAAAATTCGGGCAGGTCGTCCCAAACCCGGATTGGCTGCTCAACATCTCACTTCCGTGCGGGCAGCGGCGGCGGTTTGTCAAGCGCAAATTCGAGGCGATGCGCTGGGTTCGACAACCTTAGAATTCATTCCCAATCGTGCTGCCCAGGCAGGGCGCTATACTTTCGATGTCACCGAGGCAAGAGAAGGAGGATCTGCTGGAGCCGTTACCTTGATCTTACAGACTATTCTCCTTCCACTAGCATTATCAAAGGGAGACTCAGTGGTCATTCTCAAAGGAGGTACGCACGTTCCTTGGAGTCCTCCCGTCACTTATATCGAACAAGTCTATCTGCCCATTGTAAAGCAACTTGGCGTACAAGCAGAAGTAGATCTACGCGCGTGGGGTTGGTATCCTACTGGCGGCGGCGAGGTAGAATTGCGGGTGAAGGGCAGCGGCACCTTGAGAGGCATTCAGTTGTTAGAGCGAGGAAACTTGCAACAAGTGCGGGGATTGGCGGTGGTGACAGAACTACCGTCTCATATTCCTCAACGAATGGCTAGCCGCGCAGAAAGTCTATTGCACCAGGAGCACCTCAAGGCTCAGGTGAAACCTTTGAGAGAGAGGGGCAGAACGCCAGGAGCAGGAATTTTTCTGACAGCCGAATACGAATTTAGTCGGGCTGGATTTAATGCCTTGGGGCGGCAAGGACTTCCAGCAGAACGAGTGGCAGAAATAGCCGTTCAAGAATTGCTGGAGTTTCACGCCAAGGGAGCGCCTGTCGATAAACATTTAGGCGATCAACTTCTTTTACCAACCGCTTTAGCAGGGGATGCAAGTCAGTATCGAGTTACTGAAATTACCGAACATCTGACTACAAATGCATGGGTAATCTCTCAATTTGGATTAGCTGCGATCGAGATCGATCCGAAAGAGGGGATAGTTTCTGTTGCTCCAAATTAGATCTATTAAGTAGGCAGATCTCATGATAGAGATTCGCTTTGCCAATGAAGATGATAACGCGGCAGCCTTGGGCAAACGCAAGCCGTCTAAGAACAAATACTAAAATTGAGAATTAGACCGATCTTGTTGTCTATTTCTTTGATTATCGTTTCATGGTACAAGCTCCCGCACAGATTACTCCCACCGAATTAGCGACTCTGGCGATCGAACTGATTCGTCAAGCTGGTTGCGAATACGGCGATATACGTCTTTGCACCTATCGCAATCAACGCTTTAGCGCACGCGATCGCTCTCTGAGCAATCTCTGCGATAACGTCAGTTCTGGTTTTGGCGTGCGAGTCCTTCTCAACGGTGCTTGGGGTTTTGCCGCCAGTCACCGCAAAACGCCAGAAGAAATCGCTCGCATCGTTGCCCAAGCAGTAGAAATTGCTAAAGGGAGTCATCTAACCCAACAAGAACCCGTTCGCTTAGTTCCAGTAGAAGCGTACCGCGATCGCTACATCACTCCCATCGAAATCGATCCCTTTGACGTTCCGATTTCTCAAAAAGCAGAACTTCTGCTCGATCTTACAGGGCGCTTGCTCGGCTATCAAGAAAAAGGCATCAAAAAAGCCTACTCCTTTCTTAATTTCACCCGCGAAGAGAAAACCTTTGCCTCCACAGAAGGATCGCTGATCGAGCAAACCATCTATCGCAGCTATGCGGGATTTGGTTGTATGGCGATCGCCAATGGAGACGCACAAAGCCGCACCTACGAGCGATCGCCCTTAAATCTCGGTTACGAACATATTAACCCTTCAGATTTGTTGGCGAATGTAGACCGCGTGGCAGAAGAAGCGATCGAAAAAGTCCACGCACCGGATGGTCCGTCCAACACTAGAACTGACTTAATTCTCAAACCCACTAACCTATGGCTGACCATTCATGAATCCGTCGGACATCCCACCGAATTAGATCGGGTATATGGCTATGAAGCGAACTTTGCCGGAACCAGCTTTGCTACTACCGATAAAATGGGCAAGCTGCAATACGGCGCGCCTTGGATTAATTTTGTCGCCGATCGCACCCAAGCAGGCGGACGCGGTACTATGGGTTACGATGACGAAGGCGTGAAAGCACAAAAATGGCACGTCGTCAAAGATGGTATTTTAGTCGATTATCTTACCGACCGGGAAACTGCCCATCGGTTAGGTCGCGGTAGCAGCAATGGTAGTGCCTACGCCGACAGTTGGTCGAGCGTTCCGATGGTGCGCATTCCCAATTTAGGATTAGAACCAGGAGAAGATGGCGACAGTCATACGGCAACTTTAGAAGAGATGATTGCCGATACTAAAGAGGGGATTTTAATCGACGGAATTGGTAGTTTTTCCATCGATCAGCAGCGACGCAATTTTCAATTTGGTGGCGATGCTTTCTGGAAAATTGAAAATGGTAAAGTGGTAGGGATGTTAAAGAATGTCACCTATCATTCGATGACAACGGATTTTTGGAATAGCGTCGATGCGATTGGTACTGTTTCTGAAAGAGTGCAATGTGGCACGAATCTGTGCGGTAAAGGCGAACCGATGCAGGTTGCTCAGATGACTCATGCTTGCGTTCCCGTGCGAGTTAAGAATATTCAGATTGGGAGAAATTCTTAAGCATTTTTATAGCAGGGGACGGAGGCACTTTGTGCCGGATGCCTTTTCGCTCCCCTTCTGTTTGAAATGGGTTTTTAGCAATTAATCATTTTAATGTCAAGCCAATCTCAATTTGATTTTGATAGATTAAGAAAATATTTAAATATTAATTAATTTTTGCTATGAAGGTTAGCATTTAATCTAAAATTAAAAGTCTGTCTATCAAGATTGGGTAAGAAAGAGCTTAAAATTTGAGGTTAAACATGACAGAATTTCATGATTTTCTTAGACATAAGTATGCCTACGTTGCGATTGGCGAATTCAAACCGGGCTGCTTTTCAGAAGCACAAAAGCTCTACGAAGAGGCAGTGTCTATGTATACCCATGGTTTTAAAGGAGCTTTTCTCCTACAAAAACCAGGAACCGATGAAGGAATTGCCGTCATCATGTGGGAAAAAATAGAGGATATGGAATCTAACCAAAGTGAGACTTATAATCAGATTTTAAAGAAAATGAATCCCTTATTTGCTAAACCTCCGATTACGGATTTTTATGAGGTATGCAGTGAAATTGATGGAGGAAAAAAGTCTAAATCATAGGTTGATTGGTCATTGGTATAAAGGACAACCGCATTCTGGAACAAATGAACGCGATCGCAAGTGAATGGAGCAATTACTCATGCAACCTCATGCAACTTATCTAATTTCAGCATAGAGACCCACAGTAAGATTACAACCAAGGACTGACATCTATGCCTAACTCTTGACCCAATCCCAACAGAGGACAAAGTTGAGAGGCAGTCCAACGACAGGCGGCTTCTTGGGATCGTTCATTTTGAAAATAATTGGGTACGATCTGCTCGTACAAGTAGTGGTAGTAGAGTTCTTGTGCTCGATCCAAAGATAAACCGACGCGCAGTTGCTTTCCTACCTCAATTGTTCGGACTAACCGTTGGATATCGGCTTCTAGCGTAGTGGGATCGCTTTCGTGCAACAGTTGCCACAAATAACGAAGGATCAGTTGTTCTAGCGTTTTCTTCGCTTCTGGGATCTTAAGCTGGCAGCGCAAGCCTTCGGCTTCTGTTGCGATCGCGACTAATTCTGCTAAGTAATTGAGTATTGCTTGGGGATCGTCGGCAGCCCGTTCGAGTTCCGTTACTGTTGTCGAACAACGGTGAGAGAGGGCGATTTCTGCCGCCATTTGCAACTCGACGGGAACGGGTAGTTCATCGCGCTGGAAAGCGACCAGAATGTTGTAATTATCGCGATAAACCTGAGTGTAAACGCGATCGAGATGCTTTTTGGTATTTTCCGCCAACTGTTGCATAATCCGATGCCGTTCTTCGACAAACAGATGTTGCAAGCTAAAGGAGCGATCGTCAAACAATTCGCTCATGGCTAAGACGATCTGAGCAGCGCTGGCTTGTTTTAGCGTCTCGAATAACTGCTCTTTGAGTTGGGTGTAGGCAAGCCGCCCCGAAAATGGTTGGATGCAACAGTGAAAATCCCATCCCCCCAGGTGCAAAACGGCGAAGACAAAGTGACCTTCTTCCCAAGTCATCTCCGAGACGAGGCGTACCTGTCCTACTGCCAGCGTCAGCGCCCCCATGTATTGTTTGTGGTAATCTAGCTGCTGGGCATCGTAGCAGTAGATCCGCTGTTGCTCTTGATAATTGGTAAACAAAGAGCTAATGGCGTAATGGGCTGCGACTTGTTTAGTGCTAATTTGCGCCGACACGACTAACTGGCGATAAACTTCTGCCCCATCTCGATAACGATCCAAGTTAGAGGGAGCTAACGCTAAACGACGAACAAATTCTTCTTCTAGGCGAACTCCTGCAATCTCGCCAGCTAATTCTAGGGCGCGGGCAGCATAGCGGAGAATCTGCACGCCTTCGGGACGGGACAGTTCCTCAAAAAACCAACCGCAACTGGTGTACATTAGCAAGGCATGGCGCTGCATTTCCAGCAGGCGCAATGCGTCTGTTTTTTCAGCCGATGCAAGTTGATGATTTTGATGGCGGCTGAGAAACTGCTCGACCTTATCGGTAGAACGGTCGAGGATGACTTGAATATATTCATCTCTTGCCAGCCAGGGATCTTTAAAAAACTTGCGTCCCGTCTCTTCGTAAACCTTAACTAGCTCGTCTCGCAGCCAATCGAGAGCATCGCGCAGGGGTCGCCGCCATTGCTGGTGCCATTCGCCACCCCCGCCGCAGCCGCAGTCGTCTTGCCAGCGATCGACCCCGTGGGAGCAACTCCAAGCGGTGACGGGTTTGAGGACGACTTCCCAAGTGGGAGGAGTGAGACTGAGGTAATGGGCAAAGTTGGTCACTGTCCAGTCTCGTCTGAGAAACTCGACCGCACAAGCATAGGCAATGCATTTTTCCGTGCCTTTTTTGTGATGTCCGAAGGTTTCTCCATCGGTGGCAACGCTGATGAGTTGAGACTGGCGGCGATCGCCTTTAACCGCTTGTCCGATGCGTGCGGCAAAACAGTCAGAACTTTGCAGCACGTCGTCGAATCCCATGTCGCCGGAAATGGGTCCGTCGTAGAAGAAAATATCGATGTAGCGTCCGTCGTCGATGAAACAGCGATAGGGACGAGTGGGATCGATTTGCCCGCCGCCAACTTCGTGCCATTCGGGTTCGGGATCGTCTTCGGTAGAGAAGGGGCGACAGCGTTCGGCTTGAGTGGGAGCGAGGACGATAAAGCGAATTCCCTCATCGATGAGGGCTGTTAGGGTGGCATAATCGACGGCGGTTTCGGCAAGCCACATGCCTTCGGGATCGCGTCCGAATCGCTTGCGGAAGTCTTCTTTGCCCCAGCGAATTTGGGTATATTTATCGCGTCGATTGGCTAGCGGCAGAATGATGTGATTGTATACTTGCGCGATCGCGTTTCCATGACCGTTAAGGCGATCGCAGCTTTTGCGATCGCCTTCGATGATGCGTTGGTAGACTTCGATGTCATAATTTTCTAACCAAGACATTAAAGTCGGTCCGATATTGAAGCTCAAATACTCGAAATTATTGACAATCCCTACCACTTCGCCGCGATCGTTAACTACTCTGGCAAAGGCATTGGGGCGATAGCATTCGTGGTGAATTCGTTCGTTCCAGTCGTGAAAGGGATAGGCACTCGGTTGCCGCTCGATCGCGTTTAAATAGGGATTTTCGCGAGGAGGTTGATAGAAATGACCGTGGACGGTTACGTAAACCCCTGTCGCTGTTTTGAGAGGATCGAGTTTGCGATCGCATAACTCTATAGAGTCAGCTGAATTATTAGCGATAAAAGTCATAGGAATTCTCTATGCAAAGCGTTTTTTCAATAGGTTATTAACTGTTTCAAGCTCTACTCAATAGCGGATTGCAACTATTTCCTAGCCAGTAAACTATTGAATTTAAACTTATAGCTTAAAAGCTTAAATTAATTGGAAATTTTGTTTTATTAAACCTATTTTCGCCTACGATATCGCATTCTCTTTATTAATTTAACAATAGGTTAATCTTTCTCTAATTTACAATCCATAAAAAATATTTCGATCGAGAAAATTCCCTACGATCGCAGTGTAATCCCATTCCTAAAAAAGAACGTTAAAGATGCTCAATGAAAAAGCCTTATACCCAGAGCTGCTGACTAATTGCGAACTGATAATTGCCAATTTCGAATTGGTAGAAGATGTTTCGCTTCGCTAGCGCTACGCTCAACATGACGAAGTGCTTTTCAGACTCCGCTGTCTCGCGGCGGAGTACCTTGCACATTCTATACTTTTGGGACTTTTGGGACAACCTGTAAGTAGTGCGACCAACAGGAGTCGCTTTTCGGGATGGATGCCCTCCGGGCACGCTGAGAGCCTCCGGCTCCGCTACGCAAAAGCAAACGCACTACTTATGACTAATTAAACGGATTTGATATTACCCAAAATAAATTCTCCTACTGAGGATTCAGAATAGTAATCTATTCCTGTCGCCATTGCAAATAGATCGGAATTGCTTTGTCCCAGGGCACAAGGCGCAAGATCCATTACTGTTGCCACTAAATACATGGTTTGATACAAAACCCCCACATGCTTTAAGATTAGGCTATAGGCAATAGATTCATAAGCCCAACTCACTCTAGCGAATCGAGCAGTAAGAATAATTAATATTTGTGGCAAACACGATTCGCCAGTTGCTTGGCTAGCATTTTTTAAAAGTGCTTCTATATAGCCGTTTCTGGCGGCGATTTTCGCCAATTGATGATTTTGAGGACAATAATGATAGAGTCCAGAAGGAATACTTTCACAAGTATTGACAACAATATACAGTTCTAACTCGTAACAAGCTCCCCCAGACGGATAAGGGCGAGCGCTGCATTCTATATATTCTTTTTGTCCGATCGCTTTGATTCTCGCGCAACGATAAAGAAATTCGCCTAACTGTGTCGCGGAAATTGGCTTATCTCCATGAATTCTAACAGATTTTCTTTGTTCTAAAACTTGTGTCAAGGGAACATCTGCTTCTAGAAGTTTTTGCAGATCGGGTTTATATAGCTCGATAATTTCATTAGCTTTTTGAGTTTTAACAGCACTCAGCGGTTGAATTTTACCCAAAAAGCGATAAGTTTTGCCGACGGGATTGGAATGTCTGCCACTGCGACTCCTAGAATGAAATAAGAGATCGTGAAATTCCCATTGGACTAAAGTTTCATTTTCTTCTTCTAAAATCTTTCCATTTTCGTCAATTTCAGAAAGCATTTTGCCACTCAAGAGAAGGCTTAAAAACATTTGTGCCGTATCTACCGATATACCAGGAATTTCTGTTAAGGCACGACAATCTTGGGGTTGGGCAAGTAGATTCACCATCGCCGCACTGCGCCAGTCTCTGAAAACGACTTTGGCATGGGATAAAGGGGATTCTATGACAAATTGCTCGTGATTTTGATGACAATAGACAAAACGAGACAGCACATATTTTCTATCTGGCGCTGCCTTAGAAAACTCAAACTGGTAGGGCGTTGCAATGGGAATGAGGGTAGCAAGAGAAAAATCACCGGCGCGAATGGTATGACAAATCCAGCCAAGAGTAATAAATTGTTGGAGATAGTAATAAAACTGCGGTAGAGCAGAATTCCCATCAGTGATTAAAATTGGATGGCAGAGTTCTTCCTCAGTGACTTCTTCCGTAGCAAGAATAGCGATCGCCGCTTTAATTCCAATCGGAAGATGTTTGAGATCGACAGTAACAGTGGGCGATCGCAAGACAAATTCATCGCCCGCTCGTTCGTCTAAAAAGATATCTTTTTTAAAAGAAAGTATCAAATTGGGTATTGGTTCGTGGTTCGTGGTTAATTGGTCATTGGTCATTGGTCATTGGTTATTAGTACAAAAGACAAGCGACAAGTGACAAAGGACAAATGACAAACATTAACCCAGTCCATAAAAACGCATGGGATTATCCCACAAAATTTTTTGTACGGTTCTCTTAGATAGTCTTTCTTCGAGATCGATAACTTCTTCTAGTGCCTCCGGATCGTGGTCGATATGGGGAAAATCAGAACCGAAAAGTAAATTGTCGTCGCCGATATATTTAATAATTTCTGGTAGATAAGGCTCGTCCGGCTCGATCGAGACAAAGCACTGACGGCGGAAGTACTCCGAAGGTTTCATCTTCACGTTATCTTTCACCTCCCAAGCGAGGTGCTTATACTCGGCTTCGTCTAGCCGCCATAACCAGTAAGGCAACCAGCCGCAACCCGCCTCAAGCAATGCGACTCTAAGATTGGGGTGACGTTCTAAAACTCCTCCTTCAACTAAAGCCAAAAACGCCATCATTTGTTCCATCGGATGAGAACAGGCGTGCATGGCAAAACGGCTATTAAATCGATCTGCTCCTGTAGTCGGCAACCGACTATGGCTACCCTCATGAATACTCACGGCTATTCCCAGGCGCTCGCACTCAGTCCAAAATGGTTCGTAAGCCGGATCGCTGAGAAGTCGTCCTTTGACTGGATTCGGGCGCAAAAATACGGCTTTCCAGCCAAAATCTGCAATTCGTCGCAACTCTGGAACCATTTCATCGGGATCGTGCAGATTAATTGCCCCTACACCCCTAAACAATAGCGAATCGTAGCTACAAAAATCTCGCAGCCAATTGTTATAGGCGCGAACGAGCGCTCCAGCAAGTTGTGCGTCCATTGTATCGATCGCGAACATCCATAAGCCAGTCGTCGGATAGAGAAAAGAAATATCGATGCCCATCCGTTTCATCGCCTGAGCATGAGCTTCTGGATGGCAACCAAGGGCGCTAGAACCCTGCTTGGCGTACTCTTGGATGATGAGCTTGACTCCCTCAGTCCAGACCGCATCAGATATCTTGTGATAAATTCTCTCGCCTTCGACTTTTAAATTCTTGAGCGGCGGAGAAAAGATATCGAGATTAATAACCCCTTCCGTGTTTGAAGATACCTCTTGATAAGGAGCGCGACTCTTAAATTCCGGTTCGAGATACTCTTCCCAGATTTCGATGGGTTCTGTCACATGACCGTCTGAATCAATAATTTGATAACCTTTTAACATTGATTTTGGATGAAAGGATTTTAGATTTTCGATTTTAGCGCTGCTCCCACGCTTCGCTTGCATAGGGCGCGGCGATTTTAGCTTTTGGATTGGGGTTGAATCCCTTCCAAATTAAAGAAAAATCGGAATAGGATTTAATTGCTCCTCCTGCAATGGCTTTGACAACTTGCCCAACTTCACCGGAACTTCATAAAGCCGTCCTGGAGCCAATCTTTTCCAAAAGTGCCGCATTTGGGGAACAACTACCTTGACGACGTTTAAACCGATGTCGGGGCGAGTTTGATCGAGGACTAACACTTCCATCCCATGCTGGGCAGCAATATCCACGCAAGCCATCACATCGACGAGCAAATCGTCATTCTCCCATCGAGAATAGTCGGCATAGGTTTTTGGAGCAATGTTTTCATCTGGCAATAGATAAGGCTGATTTTGTACGGTAGCCGTCTGCCACCAGTCCATTGCTAAAGGATCGGGGAGGGTATATTGAGTGCTGCCATCGGGGGCAACGGATAAAACAGCGGGAAGCACCTGATTGAGTTCTGTGAGGGCGCGCGTTATGCCGATAATGGGGTCGAAATGAGCGCCAAATCCATAGATAATATCTTCTACATCGCGATCGGCTTTGCTGCTGCCCGGAGGGCAATCGCATCTTCGCGAGATAGCTGCGAATACGGGGATATTGAGATCGCTGGTGAGATCGAGTACCCACAGTTCGCGGTTGAGATTGCGATGATAGTCTTTGAGCGCTTGAAAGTAAGGTTGGTCGAAACTGTCTAAATCTACAGCGGGTTGCCTGAGGCGGTTATACCACCACAAGGCTACACCATCTCGCTCGACCAACTCCATAAATCCTTGCAGGATCGCTTCTTCTTTAGTATTTCCTGCCGCAGTGCCGTTAGAGTCAGCCCAGCAATAGGGACTGTCGGGTTTGGGATAGCCATAATAGCAATAAGCCGTCGGCAGATATTTAAATTCTTTGTGGGTTAAAGACCAAATCGGTGTCCATTCAATCTCTCTGTCTTCGTCGAAGGGATCGGGGACTCTTTGAAAAAAGCTGGGACAAATGTTATTCCATTCTCGACGGGTTTGATACTGGCGATCGCTAAAATTCATACAATGATTGGGGTGAATGGCAGCCTCTCCCATTGTCTTGTAGGTGCCTTTGCGTCGAATTTCGTCGCCCTGATAAATGCCAGAATATCGTTCGAGTGCTTCGCAAAGCGCGCTGGCTTTTGCCTGAATGTCGGTTTTTCCTTTGCCGCCGCTTTTCCCCCGCAAATTTTCCCTCAGGAAGAATAAATTATCGAACATGGTGGCAAAGTTGTGTCCTGCCGCATAAATCGGCGTTAAACTGTTGGTAAACTGAGATGCCCGTTTGAGTCCTCTAACAGCTCCCGCGATCGGGCTGATGTGATGCTCGTATTTTTTGATGGTTGTTTCTGGCGTAACGCAGCGATGTCCGCCATCAGTGGTAAAGGTTTTCTTGCGGCTTTCTAAGATAACGGGTAAAGGTTCCCTGTCGATCTTCGAGTATTCGAGATCTCCGCAGACAGGACATTGAGGACGCTTGATTAAAGCGTGATGTTGGATTTGTAGAGATAGAGTGTCAAAAGTAATGAGATTGCCTTCTAAGGCTTTATTTTCTCCTTGGGCAATCCATTTAGCGACTTCAGTCGCTGCTAAATTGAGTCCTGTTTGTAGCGTAGAAGGTAGCTTGGCAAAAGATGTCGGCAAAGGAGTGGAGATGCCTTTTTGTTTCTGGATAAATGTTTCCACGGGGCGGTTTGCTCGCAGGCGTTGCGCTAGACATTCCCAGCAACCTGTTTTGTCGGGATTAAAGATCGGCCCGATCCAAATTCTAGTGCCTGCTGGCTTAACGAGCATCCACGGACGTTGAGATTGGATTGCTTTTTGGTTAAATACTTCTAACTCGACTTGCAGATAGTCGTCAACGATTACGATATCTAAGTCTCCTTCCTTCTCTACTTGGATGTCCATCGCTGTGAGGGCACAGATAAGCGATTGCGCTGGGAGAGTGCTAAAGGAAGTGACGGAGACTTTAGTTGTTTGCCATCGGTTTGCGGTTTTAGGAGAATCGCAGTTTAAAAGCTCCCAGAATGCTACGATATCTAATGATAAAGGCTCGTTACCTTCTACTAAGTAGCCTTTTTGCTCCATCAGCATGAGTGCGTAGTAAATTTCGGCAGCAGGGGCTTGTTCTCTTAAAAGGTTAACGATATCGTCAATGGAATTGCGTCCATTAATTAAAGGCGCTAAGAGTTCGTATAGACGACCCGTAAGGGTAAAATACTCTGATTCGGAGAGCAGAAATACGCCGACAGATTCTACGGTTTCGACGTGAAAACAACTTTTAAATTTGGGTTGGTTAAGCATCTTTATCTTTGGTAAATGGATTTTTTTATCTCATGCAAAGGCGAGGACACGCGTGCGGAACCTGCGTCCGCGCTTCAAGCGTCCGTCGCAAAGGCACAAAGAAGAGCAATAAGTAAGAAAGAATAGAACCGCGATTAATCATGGCGATATTTGTTTCGTTTTAAGAGAAAGCCTGCACTGACGATCGCTAGTCCTGTAAGCGGGCTAGGTTCTGGGATAGAAACTGAGTTGTTGTTTTGGAGAACGCTATCTATCCACCGAGCATAAAAAGAGACGCGGGTATCGACTGAAAATTCACCGAAACTTGAGTCTGTCCGTGTTGGCGTGAGATCTGTGGATAACAAGCGATCGCTATAGTTAGCACCAAAACCGTAGGAAGTAATGCCAGCAATTAGCCCATCAATAAAATTTGGACTGCCAGAATCGCCCAGTGCCGAATTGACTTCTTTTAACCCCAGTCCTAAATTGGCATATTGGGATCCGAAAACAACCCCAAAAGCATCATTTTCGGGACGACCATTGTCAAAATCATATGCCAGCGTGCCCGGAAGTATGGGAAAGTCCGGAATTAAGCCGTTTAAAAGTTCTCCCGACGCATCGTAAGTATTTTTACCTAAACGCTTTTGATAGTCAAAGTCTGCAAGCGAAAGCCCCGCACCGCGATCGCCCGTCCCAAATGCCCCATACCCTACTAAATTAAAGACTTTCCCGATTTCGTTGTTGTCTCGATAGATATCGTATCGAGTCAGTTGCTGCGGGGCTTTGGTTATTAACTCGATAATGGCAATATCGTTGGCGACAATGGAATGCTCGTATTCTGGATGGATAAAAAATTGGGCAGCCGAAAGCTTAATCTCGCCAAAGTCTAACACGAAGTCCTGGGGCTTAAATTCAAAAACGCAGTGACCAGCAGTGAGAAGATGCAACCCTGTTTTTAACAGGGATCCCGCACAAGAATGACGATTGCTTTCTTGCCCTGCTAATCTGGCAACGCCATTAAAAACCGACGTTATGTAATCGTCTGGATGGCTTACTGTCGCTATCCGCCGTTGTACTGGGCTGGTTTTTAAATTAAGATTGGCAGCCGCTGCCTGAGAACCACTCCCTAGACACGTAAGTAGCCCCAGAAACGCGATCGCGCAGCGTACCGGAGGCATTCTCGCATCTGTCATATTCCGTCGAGCGTTTAAGTTATCTATTGGGTGATGGATAAATAAATGAGGATGGGTTAGGCGTATGTAGCGTAACCCATCTTCTAGTTAGGAAACTTTTGAAATTTGATGTAAAAAAATCAATATCTTAGCAGCAGCTACGGCAAGCAGATGCTACGTCCACTCCGCCTAAACTCCAAGCGCTAATCTGTTCGTCGCTTAAATCGCTAGGTTTGGGGGGCAGATTGATTTGGTAGATGGTCATGCCGTCAGCTCCTTGAAGAACTGGAGCATTGGTCGAATCTTGATTGACAACGATTTTTACAAAATCTTCAATGAAAACTCCCGCTTCGCGAAGAATTTCAGTTGGTTCGCTGATGAAACGCTTGCGAAATTCATCGTCCATCCATGCTTTGGCAACAAGTTTGGACACAGTGACTTCTAAAGATTTTAAATTTTTCGTTAAGTTCATTATCGATCCTCACTGATATTTGTGTAGAATGCGTCCTAATTTACATAGCATTTTTAAGATTGGTCGAGCGTAATATTACTGAAATTGAAAGTTCAATTTCTTGAAAAAATACCGAACAACTTTAATGAGTTCTGGAAAATTCTACGTAATTTCACGGAGAATTCAGCTCTCGATCGCTTGTTGCATTTTAAGATTTATGAAATTATTCAATTTAGTCAGAAGCTTGAAACTCATATCTGATAAGTCCTAATTCATTATTATAGGTATTTTTAACTAAAAAGTATACAAATCAAATTATTCAATAATTAGATAATCTATTTTTATCACTCTAAACTTCTATCTTAGTTTGTTTTTAAGTATATTTGCGAGTGCGATTGAGTTAAAAGCATATTTAACTTGCATAAAATAAAAATATTGCTGATAGAAGGCAATCGCGCTGGGGCAATCGCACTTTTAACATCTTTAACCATAAATGACTCTGTCTTTCTGCAACAGCTTAGAGCCAATCCCGTTACTAACTCGATTGCGATTGTTCTACTAACGGCTAAAGCAGTTTGCAATCGCAGGAGCAATCGAGAAACCTTTCTTCCCTCACGATCTTCCTCGTCAGATTGTTAATTTTCTGGACTGGAATTGGGCATATTTAAGTACGCTATCCTTTAGCGTCAGATGCATCGATTTACACGTAGGTTATTGACTCGCTGGAGGAAAAAGAACCATGTTAGTTCAGTCAGGATACCAAATTAAAGATAAAATTTCCGCTGGTATTAGTACAGATATTTATCGAGGATACGACGAGCAAACGCGAAAGCCAGTTATTATTAAAGCCATTAACACCGAGTACCCAACTTTCCAAGCAATTGCGCGCTTGCGATATGAGTATGAAATTATTCGCAATTTGGATTGTCAGGGCATTGTCAAACCTTACCGCCTAGAGAAGTATCGCAATGGGTTGGCTCTGATCTTAGAAGATTTTGGCGGTCAATCTCTCAAGCAAGTGCTTGCCTCTCAATCTATTTCTCTAAAAGAATGTCTGCGAATCGCGATCTCGATCGTAGAAACTCTGGGCAAACTACACGAGATCCCAATCCTTCACAAAGATATCAACCCTTCCAATATCATTATTAATCGCGCAACAGGCGAGGTCAAAATAACTGACTTCAGCATTGCTTCGCGCCTGTCTCATGAAAATCCAACCATTTGCCATCCTAACCTACTTGAAGGAACTCCTGCCTATATTTCACCAGAACAAACTGGGAGAATGAACCGCTCGATTGACTACCGCACCGATTTCTATTCCTTAGGCGTTACGCTCTATGAAATGCTAACGGGTAGATTGCCCTTCGAGTCTACCGATCTCATGGAGTTAGTTCACTGCCATCTGGCTAAATTTCCCGTCCCCCCCCATCAGCTTAACCGAGAGATTCCGGAAGCGGTTTCGTCGATTGTCATGAAACTTTTGGCTAAAAAAGCTGAAGAAAGATACCAAAGCGCTACTGGACTCAAAGCCGACTTAGAGACTTGTACCTATCAGCTACAGACAACTGGAATCATTAACAACTTTCCCCTGGGACAGCGTGACAGAGGGAGTCAACTACAAATTCCGCAGAAACTTTACGGGCGTGAAAACGAGGTACAAACCCTATTGGATGCCTTCGAGCGAGTGCGTCAAGGGACAGTCGAGCTAGTGCTAGTTTCAGGTTATTCGGGGATTGGAAAAACCTCAGTCATTAATGAAGTACAAAAACCGATTGTCGAAACGCGAGGGTATTTTATTGCTGGCAAGTTCGATCAACTGAAGCGCAATAGTCCTTATGCTGCTCTAATTCAGGCTTTTAGAGATTTAATTCGTCAGTTGTTGACAGAAAGCACCGATGTGCTGGCGATTTGGAAAGAGAAGCTGTTGCATGCCCTCGAAACCAACGCTCAGATCCTTATCGATCTCATTCCTGAAATCGAACTGATTATCGGCAGTCAGCCTAAAGTTGCCTCGCTACCGCCTTTTGAGGCACAAAATCGATTTAATCGGGTGTTTCAAAAATTTCTCGGCGTTTTTACACAACCCGAACATCCTTTGGTTTTATTTCTCGACGATTTACAGTGGGCAGATCTAGCCT
This sequence comes from Pleurocapsa sp. PCC 7327, assembly GCF_000317025.1. Lineage (NCBI taxonomy): Bacteria > Bacillati > Cyanobacteriota > Cyanophyceae > Pleurocapsales > Pleurocapsaceae > Pleurocapsa > Pleurocapsa sp. PCC 7327. Next base: position 1,734,082 of record NC_019689.1, read on the forward strand.
CTCTTGAATTATTGCAAACTTTGATGACAAATAGCGATCGCCAATATCTATTAACGATTGCAGCCTATCGCGATAACGAAGTCAGTCCGACTCATCCCTCGATTCAAATCTTTGAGAAAATTCTCAAAGCTGGCGTTGCTGTCAACCATATTGTTATTAAGCCTCTGGAAAAGGAACATGTTAATCAGTTAGTGGCAGAAACTCTTAACGATTCCGTAGAAACAACCGATTTCGCGTTTTTACTGTTCAATAAAACCCAAGGCAATCCGTTTTTCATCGCGCAACTCCTCAAAACCCTGCACTCCGAAAAATTACTGACTTACAACCTTGATAAGGATAGATGGCAGTGGGACATCGAGAAGATTCAAGCGGTTGGCATCGCTGATTATCATGTAGTCGAACTTATTGCTAGAAATATCGGCAAGCTTTCAGAAACGACACAGCAGGTTCTCAAGTTAGCGGCTTGTTTTGGTAACCAATTTAACCTCAAAATGTTGGCAATTGTTAATGAAGAATCGGCTAAAGTTATAGCAGAAAAGCTATGGGAAGCTATCCAAACCGGGTTAATTTTACCTACTAGCAAAGCATGCCAAATTTTTTTGGCGTGCGAACAAGAGGAACTCGCGATCGCAAACGATCTTAACGTCAATTACAAATTTTTACACGATCGCGTCCAGCAAGCAGCCTACTCTCTATTTTCCGAATTTGAGAAAAAAATAACCCATCTCAAAATCGGTCAATTTTTGCTAAAAAATACAACTTTTCAAGAGAGAAAAGAAAACATTTTTGCTGTGGTTAATCAACTCAATTACAGCATCGATTTACTTACCGATCGCTCAGAAAAAGACGAGCTAGCTAAACTCAATTTAATCGCAGGTCAGCAAGCCAAGGCTACGACAGCTTATGAAGCGGCTCTTAATTATTTAAATTTAAGTTTGCAACTTCTAGCAATCGATAGCTGGAGTTACAATTATGACTTTACGTTGGAGCTTTACCTTGAAACAATAGAAGTCGAATATCTCAACAGTAATTTTGAGCGCTCTAATGTTTTAGCTGAAATAGCTCTTCAACAAGTTACAACCTTGCTTGAAAAGATTAAAATTTATGAGTTACAAATTTATGCTTGTATCGCTCAAAATAGAATGCAAACAGCACTCGATATTGGATTGCAAGTTTTAGAAAAGCTTGATATTCAACTAGAGAAAGAATCGCCTCAAATTGATGCGATCGAGGAGCTGGCATTTCTGCCAGAAATGAGCGATCCTTATAAACTATCTGCTTCTAAAGTTTTAATAGCTCTTGCCGATCCGGCTTACGTTGCTCGTCCCGATCTTCTGCCGTCGCTTATCTTTACTCAGATCGCTCTTTATTTCCGATATGGAAATCCGCCTCAAGCTGCTTACACTTATGTTTATTACGGTCTATTATTATGTAGTTCTCTTTCCGATATCGAGGCTGGATATCGATTTGGTCAACTCGCTTTAAAATTGTTAGAAGAATCTAATAATCAAGCGCTTAAAGCCAAGGTATTCAATGAGTTTTATGGTTTTATAAAACATTGGAAAGAACCTCTTAGAGAAACAATAGAACCTTTAGAGAAGACTTTTCAGACTGGAATCGAAATTGGGGATTTACTCTTTGCCGGATATGCAGGTTTAATTTATTGTACTAATCTATTTTTTCTCGGAGAATATCTAGAAAATATCGAACAAAAGCAGGAAATTTATCTTAAACAGTTACAGAAACTAAACCTAAAATATCATGTTTATTATGGTAATATTGGTAGGCAGCTAACCTTAAACTTAATGGGTAAATCCGAAGATCGTTCACAGTTGATTGGCGAAGCATTTAATGAATCAGAAATGCTACCAATTTTAAAAGAAACAAATAATCAAACCTCTCTGTTTTATGTATATTTATGCAAATTGATTTTGCTTTATCTATTTAAACAATCCGATTTAGCTATTGTAAAGGCTAGGGAAGCAGAAAAATACGAGCAAGCTGTGTCTGGTTTGTTAACGGTTGCTCAATACTATTTTTATTATTCTCTCGCTCTCTTGGCTCAATATTCTCATGCCAACGAGCGAGAACAAAACGAGTTGTTGAAACAGGTAGCGACCAACCAAGAAAAAATGAAGCATTGGGCGCATCATGCTCCATCTAATTTCAAGAATAAGTATGAGTTGGTAGAAGCAGAAAAGGCGCGAGTATTGGGTCAAACTGGGGAAGCTATGGAGTTTTACGATCGCGCCATTTCAGGAGCAAAAGAACAAGGATTTATCCATGAAGAAGCCATAGCAAACGAACTAGCTGCCGAGTTTTACCTATCGATTAGCAAAGAGAAAATTGCTCGGACTTATCTAACAGATGCTTACTACAGATATACTCACTGGGGCGCTTTAGCAAAAGTAAAAGATTTGGAATCTAGATATCCTCAATTTTTGTCTCAAACTTCTACTCACAAAACAACTACTACTCAAGCGAATTCGATAATAAGTCCGACAGTAACGCTAAGTGTAGAAACATTAGACTTATATAGCGCGATCAAAGCCTCCCAAACCATCTCGCAAGAAATTATTTTAGATAAGCTGCTAGAGAAATTGATGAAAATTATTCTAGAAAATGCTGGGGCACAAATTGGGGTTTTCATCTTATCTAAAGAAGGCAAATTAATCCTAGAAGTGGCTAGTTCGGAAATTAGAGGTGGCGTAACGATGCGAGCGGTTATTCCAGTTGAAAAATGTCAAAAGCTGCCATTATCAATCATTAATTATGTAGCTAGAACCAAAGAAACTTTTATTTTAAAAAAATCTGTCAATGATTCTATCTTTGTTAGCGATCCCTACATTCAACAGCATCAACCTAAGTCGATTTTATGTTTCCCGATTTGCACTCAAGGTAAACTCATTGGCATCGTTTACTTGGAAAATAATCTCACTCCTGATGCTTTTACAAGCGATCGCATAGAAATTCTAAAACTTTTAAGTCCTCAAATGGCAATTTCTTTAGAAAATGCCATGCTTTACCGCAATTTACAGCAATCTCAAGCCAGAGAACGAGCCGCACAGCAAATGCGAAAGGTTCTAGAAAAAGAAAAGGAACTTAACGAACTTAAATCTCGCTTTGTTTCTATGACTTCCCACGAGTTTCGCACGCCGCTAGCTACTATTATGGGCTATGTCGAACTCTTCAAATACTACAGCCATAACTGGAGCGAAGAGAAAAAACAGGACTATCTCGATCGGATTCAATCCGCTGTCCGACACATGACGAATTTACTCGATGATGTGTTGCTATTCAATAAAGCAGAAGCTAAAAAATTGGAATTGAATCCTTCGCTACTGAATCTCCAACAATTCTGTCACACTTTGGCTGAAGAAATCCAGCTAGGAGTTAAAACCCAACAAACAATTGCCTTTTCTTGTCAGGGTAATTGTACTGAAGCTTACATGGATGAAAAACTGCTCGGACACATCCTTGGCAATTTGCTTTCAAATGCCATTAAGTATTCCCCAGCAGACAGCACCGTGGAGTTTAGGTTAACCTGTCAGGAAGGCGAAGCGACTTTCCAGATTCAAGATCGAGGAATCGGCATTCCTGAAGAAGACCTACCACGACTGTTTGAGCCTTTCCATCGCGCTAAAAATGCTAGTAAAATCTCAGGGACTGGACTGGGACTGGCAATTGTCAAAAAATCTGTAGATTTGCATGGCGGAAAAATTGCCGTTAACAGCAAAGTCGGCACAGGAACAACGTTTACAGTCACTATTCCACTCACCCAGAAAAACTAGAATTAGTCATTTTTGAAGTCGCAAGTCGGAATTCGGAATTCGGAAGTAAAAACAAAGGACTTTCAACACTCGACAAATGACATCGGACAAGTGACCAATGACAAAGGACAAATGACCTGAAACTAAAAACTCTAAAACTCTCGGTTAGTTAAATTGCATAAAATTTTTTCAAACTAGAGCTAGAAATTGTTATTTCCGAGAAATTTTAGGGAACTTTATTTTTAGCTGGCTCTATGTACAAGTTTTGTTGAGGAAGACGACTGCTATGACCAAAATTTTAGTTATTGAAGACGACAATGAGCTTCGCAATATTATTAGTGAAGTCCTCTGTGCCGAGAATTTTAGTGTCATTGAGGCAGAAGATGGCAATATCGGCGTGCAATTAGCGCAAGAAGAGCTTCCCGATCTGATTATTTGCGATATTATGCTTCCATCGCTCGATGGTTACGGCGTACTGTACGAAATTCGTTCTATCCCATCTCTCCAGATGGTTCCTTTCATTTTCTTGACGGCTAAATCTACCAAAACTGACTTGCGCTTGGGAATGGAATTGGGAGCAGATGATTATTTAACCAAACCATTTACTAGAGACGAATTACTAGGAGCCATCACAACGCGCTTGGCAAAGCAAGTAGCGATTGAACGAGAGTCTCAAAAAAAACTGGACGACCTACGCGATCGTATCACCTACGCGCTCCCCCACGAGTTTCGGACGCCTCTCAATTCTATTCTTAATAACTCCAAATTACTCTTAGAAAACTACCGCGATACAGAGCCAGAAGAAGCTTTGGCAATGTTAAAAGATATCCATCATTCCGGTCAACTTTTATATCGACTCGTTCAAAACTTTTTGCTATATGGACAACTCATACAACTAGGAAAAGATCCCGAACGAGTCAGAAAATTGAGCAATGCCAATGAAAAAAGTTTTTCTAAAAAAATCATCGAACAAATTGCTCTCCAAAAGGCTATAGAATTCAATCGAGAAGAAGATTTGCAATTAGATTTACAAGAGGCAGTAATTCCCATCTCCGAACGAAAGCTTGGGAAAATTGTCGAAGAAATCATTGATAACGCCTTTAAATTCTCAAGCGCGGGAACTCCAGTTCAAATTCGTAGTTTTTTGCAGGACAATAATTTCCAACTATTTATTATCGATTTTGGACGAGGCATGACAACAGAGCAAATTGCTAATCTGGGAGCTTATATGCAATTTGAACGGAAGATTTATGCCCAACAAGGTTCTGGTTTAGGATTGACGATTGCTAAACTAATGATTGAATTATATGGCGGAGAATTAAAAATTGAAAGTATCCCAGATAAACAAACAATCGTTCATGTTATTTGTCCAGCAAATTAAGGGAAAAGCAATTGCACTTTTAGTCACGAGCGATCTAGGCATCCGCTAATAGGTTATCTTAAAAGTAGAAAATGTGCAAGGTACTTCGCCGCGAGACAGCGGAGCCTGAAAAGCACTTCGTCATGTTGAGCGTAGCGATCGCGAAGCAAAACATCTACCAATTCGCAATTAGCGATTATCAGTTCACAATTGGGAAATAGAGATAGATTCTAGCTAGAAATTCAATGTTTTTATATTTTAATGGCGAATTGCGAATTATCAATTAGTCAGCAGTTCTGAACGATATAATCTCCCGTTTCTTGTCCGTCAGAGTAGGATGATTATGTAGCCCAGCTACGGTCTGAGATCGGAATTAGCGCTGACACGCGAATCAATTTAGCAAGCTACTGTAAGTGTAAGCGCAACTCGATCGCTCCCATAGCAAGAGCCGTTCGTCAATGCCATTCGTATCAGATCCGCCAATTGCCGTCAAAATTCAAAAGATGAAACAGCGACTGCGGTGGGATGACCCCGCGATCGTACAAAGAGAGATCGATCGCACTCGATTTGTTCTAGATGACGGTAGCAGCGATGGCCCGGAGTTTTCTTTCCTCGTCATCGGCGATACGGGAACGGGAATCCAAACTCATAACGCACAACGGCAGGTTGCCCAGCACATGCTACCCCACTTGGATTCTTGTCGCTTCGTACTACATACAGGCGATGTGGTTTACTTAGTAGGCTCTAGCGAATTTTATCGAGATAACTTCATCAATCCCTACAAAGAACTTTTAGTCGGCGGCGATCGACCCGAAAAAATTGCCTACGATCGCATGGTTTTTAAAGTCCCAATGTTTCTCGTGCCTGGCAATCATGATTACTACGATTTGCCTTTTCTAGAGGGATTATTTGCGGGATTGACTTTACCCCTGCGTCGTCGGCTAGTCAAGTTCAAATTGGATTTCGATGTCGGATGGCACGGTTCGTATCAAGGTAAGGCATACGCTCAGGCATTTTTAGATTGTTGGGATCGCTTTGAATCTAGAGACAATCTCGTTCGGCATCTAGAGCAACACTATACTGTCAAAACCGATACGGGTTGGTGCTTGCGCTATCAACCGGGACAATTTACTCGCTTGCCCAATCGTTATTACACCTTTCGTTACGGTGGTATTGACTTTTTTGCCCTTGACTCGAATACCTTCAACGCGCCTCAGCCAATTTCCAAGACAAGCGAAGGATTGACCCATCGTCGTTCTCTAGAAGAATTGCGATCGCACTTTGAGAGGGAAAAACAAGAACTAATGCAAGCTGCCGAGCGCTTGAACCCCGATCTCCCCGACGATGCCGAACAGCTCGACGACATGCGAGCTAAAATCGAACAAATCGACGAAGTCATCCTCGATATTGACAAACAGCTAGAGGCGCGGGAAACGCAAGCGATCGATTCAGAACAACTCGATTGGCTGCAACAGCGATTAATCGATTCTTGGAATAAGGCTGACGTGAGAGGCCGAGTCCTCTTTTTCCATCACCCCCCTTATGTCACTGAAGCTACTAAATGGAATCTGGCACAAACCCTAGAAATTCGCCATCACTTGCGACGAGTCTTCGATAATGTTGCGGCTGCACTCGGTTCCCTCAGAGGCGATCGCCCGCTTGTCGATCTGATTCTCAACGGTCACGCACACTGCCTCGAATACATCCGCACCCTCGATACCGGACGCGCCGACTCTCATCTAAACTGTATCGTCTGCGGAGGTAGCGGCTATAGTTTGCGCCGCCAGCGTCAAGAGGGATCGGATTTAATGGAAACCTTTTGGGAGGAAGGAGACAGAAGGGCTCGACTAGTAGCGCGATCGCAGCTATTTGTCGGACGGAGTGGACAAGGTTCCAAAAAGCGTCGTCCTTACTCATTCTTGCGCATCGATGTACGGGAAGGAACGCCACCCCAATTCGTCGTCAGAGTGTTTATTAGCGAACGATTTCAGCATCAATGGTACGAGAGCGAGCTACAGCCATTTACGATTTAACCTCAGTTCGGGTCGCAGTTCGCCTCGCGACCCATCATTGTCTGAATTGCTTCGGCAATACAAGGGGCAATTGAGACAACTTGCAATTTTGGAAAATCTTGTTGCCTTACTGAGACGGTATCGGTGACGAAAATCTCGTGCAGCTCCTCGCGATCTAGTTTTGTCAGCGCATCCTTAACGAACAGCCCGTGAGTCGCAGCAACGCTAATTCTGGGCTTTGCTCCTGCTGCTAGGAGTGCCTCTATACTGGTGGCGATAGTTCCTCCCGTCGTTATCATGTCGTCTACAATCAGGCAGGTTTTGTCTCGCACGTCGCCGACAACATGAGTGACAGTTGTTTCGATATCGCTTTGGCGCTGTTTGTGCAAAACGGCGACCGTCGTGCCGAGTCGCTGGGCAAATTCAATCGCCATGGGAATTCGCCCGCTATCTGGCGAGACGACGACGGTTTCTGAAGGGGTGCGATCGCGCAATGCTTGGTAGAGAGTTGGCGTTGCACTCAAGCTATCGACGGGAATCCTAAAGAAGCCCTCAATCTGCGCTGCGTGCAAGTCAACCGTAATTAGGCGATCGATGCCCGCAGTTTGCATTAACTCTGCGACGAGACTTGCCATAATCGCTTGGCGTTCTCCATGACGTTTATCGCTACGCGCATAGCCAAAGTAAGGAACGATGGCGGTAATGCGATCGGCAGCAGCGCGTCGGCAAGCATCGGCGAAGGCTAATAGTTCCAAAAGATTCTCATCGACTGGTGGCGAGGTGGGCTGGACGATAAAAACTTCTTGCCCGCGCACCGAGCGATCGAGTTGTACCGAAACCTCGCTGTCGGGGAAGCGCCTGATTGTGCAGTTTCCCAAGGGAACGCCGAGTTGACGGGCGATCGCTATGGCTAAATCTCGATTGGCAGTGCCACTAAAAAGGGTGAAGTCAGCTATCATCTTTTCTGCCCCTATTGGGCAACTAATAATTTGTCAACTTGAAAATGAGGGGTAGACAATAACATGGTCGATCGTCCCCATTTTCTCTAGGGTTACAATATCAATCGCTCTCCAGACTAAGGTATGGTATTCAACTGCCTCTCAATGCGTTGTAGGCGAATCTCATTATTGTTTACCCTACCATTGATACGAGTCAGGATTCCCGGCGGGAAAAACTGAAATAACAGCCAGTTTGCCGCAACTGCCAAGATCGCTATCACGACCAACAGACTAAAGATTCCTCGATAGGTTACGCGCTTTTTCTCATGCTGTAATCGTTCTGCCAAGCGCGTAAGTTGTTCGCTCTGGTCGCGGTTAATTTGGAGCAAGTCGTTTAAGTCTCGCCGCAGCTCGGATTGTTCCTGTTCTTGACTCGATCGGGTATTGAACGGCTGCTCTGTTGTATTTTTGCTGGTCATATTCTATCCCTCCATACTGCTTTCGCTATGGGAGCATGTCGGCTCGGCTCGATCGCATATCATCTCTATTGAAAGCAACTCTACCTACAGTGGAGATTATGTTACTCGAAGAACTTTGGCTGCTTGTCGATAAAGCTCTTAGCCTACAACTAACGATTTCCTACTATTTCCTATCTACAAGCTCTAAGTTTGATACGATGGCTTTAATTCTATGTTATTAACTTCAACCATTGATTAGAGCAGTTTTTAATATCCCGTTACGAGTTGTTTAAACCCAGATTTTGCAGCAGTTGCATCAACCGCCGGGGAATAAATTAAGCGCTCAGAACTTGCACCTTTGGCATCAACGCCTAGAACTTTAGTTCTAGGCTCAAAGCGCAACTCGATTAAAATCGACTGAAATTCCTATCGGAGCTTCTTTACAGGTTGTCTAAAAAGTATAGAAGGTCATGTTGAGCGCAGCGATCGCGAAGCGAAACATCATAGTATACAAGATCTCAGTTAAAATCGACTCGAACGTTTATGCAGTCGGATGAAGACGACTTTAAATATGAGGTAGCAATAGAACATTGCTGACTTTTGAGAATTTCTATGAATTATCTGAGTTACTTACCGAGCGGATTGCCGCAGCAGCCAGCTGGAATAGAGATTTTTGCCAGTATCCTAACAGGGAAAGACTTTCAACTTTTGAAACAATCGCTCTACTCTTGCTAAGTCTTTGTCGCCAGCCGATCGCTCGACTCCACTGGATAAGTCGATTCCGCTGGGATTTAATAGTTTGAGCGCATCGAGGACATTATCGGGATTCAGTCCTCCAGCGAGCAACCAAGGACGAGGAGGGCGGAATTGAGCCAAAGTCTCCCAGTCTAAGGTTTCGCCAGTTCCTCCCAATAGCTGAGGATGGTAAGCATCGAGCAGAAGCGTATCGACGCGATCGCAATATGCATCTATTTCAGATAGCGATTGAGAGGTTCTGATTCTAAAGGCTTTGATAACTTCGATGCCAGGAAGCGATTGGCGCAGTTGTCGGCAAAATTCTGGGGATTCATCGCCGTGTAATTGTACGCCTGTTAATCCCGTTGATGCCACGATTTGACCGATTTTCTCCCCGCTGGCATTGACGAACACGCCGATGCGATCGACCCTGGAAGGAAGTTGTGCGACGATCGCCCGAATTTGAGCTGGCGCGACATGCCGAGGGGATTGGCGAACGCAAATAAATCCCAATGCCGTCGCTCCCAAGTTTGCGATCGCCCGACCTTGTTCTGGTTGTGTAATTCCGCAAATTTTAACCCGCATGAAACCTCAACAGGATAAATAATAAAGAACTAGGAACTATTGGCTATGTTAAGTATTCAAACAAAATGACCTTTCGATCGAGGAGATTCCTATAATGCCTCTTGTTCATCAAAGTTTACTGCGATAGGAGTCTTACTCTTTATGATTTCAACTTTAATTATGGCGGCTCAAACCAACGTTCCTTCAACAAGCGAATGGAATTTATCCGTAGCGATAGTTATGATTTTTTGCAATCTATTGGCGATCGTCATCGGCTACTTTGCTATCCAAAATACAGGAGCGGGACCCGATCTGCCAATTCCTCAGCTTGCCTCTCGCAAAAGCTTTGGTCTACCGGAACTTTTGGCAACGACCAGCTTCGGTCATATTCTCGGCGCGGGGATGATCTTGGGACTGTCCAATGCGGGTATTCTCTAAGATAGAAAGGTAGATTTTTAGAGGCGCGACAGAGCGCGTCTCTATTAAGATTAGAAAAATACCAAAAGTTTATTTTGCATTTATATAACATCGTTTTTAATAAAGTAAAAGAAGCAATCTATAGCTTTCCACTGGTAAGCAGCAATTATCATAGGTTATGTTGGGGTAACTGAAAATAGAAGCTCAGCCAACTCAAAGCGTACCATCAGCCTTGCTAGCGCGAGCAGTAACCCTATCGATCGAAGATGGAACATCGGTGATTACTCTGACTCTACTACATCCCGGCAAAAACGTACCCATGCAAAACTGGACGTTTGACACTCAATCAGTCATTCGGATCGGGCGTTCGATGGATAATGACGTGGTGCTTTACAGTGCCGTCGTTTCTCGTCGCCACCTCGAAATTAAGCGCAATGGAATTCGATGGGAAATAGTAAACCTTGGTGCTAATGGAACCTACATTAACGGAAAACCGATTACTACGGTTCAGGCTGAGGATGGCATGATTATTCGCCTAGCGAGTTCTGGTCCGCAAATCCAGATTCGGCTTAACTCCGAGCGAGTCGAACCCAAACTCAACACGGATCGCACTCAACAGATGCCAACCAAAGAGGCAATCTCTAACGATGCCAAGAAAACCTCGAAAGAGATCGCGGTCTCTTATGTTGAGCCTGACAATTATAAGGCTCTCGATCGAGAGGCGCGATCGCATCTTCGGCAACTTTCTGAATAGCTTGTAAGTCGGGCGATCGCGTCTCTCCCTCCATGCTCAACCACAGCAAATATTCGATATTTCCCTCCGGCCCAGTTATGGGCGATGGAGTCAAGCCTCGATATCGCCACCCCAGATTTTGAGCAGCTTGTAGCACCTGGTAGATTGCCTCGGCTCGATCTTTGGCATTGCGAACCACCCCTTTTTTCCCGACTCTCTCTCGTCCGACTTCAAATTGGGGTTTGACCAATAATATGACTTCCCGTGGCGGGACGAGAAGATTCCAAAGCGGTTCGAGTACTTTAGTGAGGGAGATAAAGGATAAATCCATTACTCCTAAGTCCGCAGGCGGTTCGTCTCCGTATAAGTCCTCATAAGTCAGGTAACGAAAATTCGTTCTTTCTTTTAAGACCACTCGCTCGTCCTGACGCAAACTCCAGGCAACTTGTCCGTAACCAACATCAACGCCATAAACTCGCTTCGCTCCCGCTTGGAGCAAGCAATCGGTAAAGCCCCCCGTAGAAATTCCTCCATCGAGGCAAATTCGCCCTTCTACGGGGATTTGGAAGACTTTTAGGGCACTTTCGAGCTTTTGACCGCCGCGAGAGACGTACTTGGGTTTCTGTTGAACTTGAATGTCGGCCGAGTCATCGACTTCCGTTCCTGGTTTGTCGATGACTCGTTCGTTGACCTTGACTTCTCCGGCACGAATCAGTCGCTGTGCCTGCTGGCGAGAATCACAAAGGTTGAGGTTTACTAGAAGTGTATCGAGTCTTTGTTTAACCAAAATAGTTCAAAGTTCAAAGTGCAAAGTTCAAAATTAATTCCCAAACGATTTTATCCCCAGATCCTTCACTTAGTTGGCGGGGCACTACGCAATTAATTATGGAGTATACTTCCGACTTCTTAAAAACTTTCGACTTCCTGTTTACCAAGAAGCTAAAGAGGGAATTCTAGATCCAGCACGGACAATCATTATTTTAGTTAAATTAGGCAAGCTATGTCATTGATTATTTCAGCGATTACGGCACTAATTGCTTTTCTAGTTGCTTTTAGTGCCAAAGATATCGCAGGCGAAAAGAATCGTCAAACATTTAAAGCGATCGCGATGTTAATTGGCATGCTAGCAGTTTTCATAGCGATTTATCAATTTATTTCTCGTTTTTTAGTCATCATTCCTGCTGGAAAAGTCGGGCTGGTTGAAGTGTTTGGAAAAGTCGAAAATCGACCTCTCACCTCCGGCATCCATTTTGTTAATCCTTTAGGAAAAGTCATTGATTTTTCCAGTCGCTTGAAGGATATTAAAGAAACTGTCGATACGACATCTAAAGAAGGATTGGGTTTTAAACTCGATGTGAGTTTGCAGTATAAAATCGATCCTCAAAAAATTAGCGAAGTTTATCAAAATATCGGGACCGACGAACAAGAAATTATTATTTCTCGATTCCGATCGATTATTCGTCAAACAACGGCTAGCTATGATGCTGGAGATATTTATGGAGAAAAACGAGAAGAAGTTGCTCAACGCCTACATAAAGAAGTGAGTAATAGTTTAAGTCCTCTCGGTTTTATCGTTGAGGAGACTTTGCTAAGAAATGTTGTTTTACCAGAGAAGATTCAAGCAGCTATTCAACAAAAATTAGAAGCCCAGCAACAAAGTCAACAGCTAGATTTTGAGTTGGAAAAAACTCGTAAGGAGGCAAATCGCAAGCGAATTGAGGCTCAAGGAATTGCTGACTCGCAAAAAATTATTTCTCAAGGGTTATCGGAGCAAGTGTTGAGATTGAAATCTATTGAAGCAACTCAAAAACTTGCCGAATCTCAAAATAGTAAAGTGATTATTATTGGAGGAGGAGAAGATAAATTGCCATTAATTTTACAACAAGGACAGTAAATTCAGTTACAGTAAATTCAGCATGACCAAATAAAATTCATCCCGCGTTTATGCCAGGGCTATGAGCTATTTCATTGTCGAAAGCCAGAGAATAAATTCTCTGTCTACAGCGGTTTTCACAAAGTTGAAGTACACACAATTTCTTATTACTAGAGCCTTTCAGCCATGTTAACGTACCTCATGTTACTGAGAACCGCTGTAATACCTTAAGTCCTATAAGATGGACTTAAATTTTGAGCCAACTCGCGCTACCAGATTCGCCTAACGGCGGCGCGGGGTCGCTCGTCAAATTCATTTCTTGGTTAACTGCAATCAGAATGAAATAACCCTGCGTTTATGCAACGCCTGAATTTTTTCTTGTAAATAAAAATAAACAAAGATTGGGATTGTAATTATTACTTAGAAAAAACTAGCGATCGCATTCCCCAAAAAATTAAATTGGTATCAAGAATTATCCTCTCTGCTAGGTTGGGAAACTGAATTTGTAAATAACTTCGCAGGATTTTTGCATCTCCTCCGGTCAAAGCAATTTGACTATTAGGAAATTGCTCTAACCAATCCTCAATAAAATCTCGAATTCCTGCCAGGATTGTATAAATTACACCACTTTGAATTGCATCTGGCGTATTTAAAGTCCAACGATTGGGCAATCTTTCTGGTAATTTTACTTCAGGTAAAGCAGCCGTTTTCATGGCTAGAGATTGCAATTGCAATCTCAATCCCGGTAAAATAGCACCGCCAACTAAAACGCGATCGCTATTTGCCCCCGTAAAAGTCAATGCTGTCCCTGCATCGATGACTAAACAAGGAAATCCTAAGGTAGTCCCCGCACCCCACACGGATAAGGCGCGATCGATCCCCATAGTGGGATAAATTCTTTTCAATGGAATACTCTCTAACGCAATCAATTTAACATTAGGATAAGCTCGCCAAAGGGTAGTTTGTGAGGGAACAACAGAGGCAATATGAATAGGAAGAGCGCAGCTCCGATCCCGCCCGAAAGATAGCAAAGTTTTCTTTAAGAATTCTTCATTGACAACGTTGTCGGCGAGATGTTCGCTATTCCAGGATTGAGATAACTTTTCTCCCTGAAACCACGCCCAATGCAAGCGAGAATTACCAATCATTAAACCTAGCCAATCAAACTGCTTGCCAGAGTCATTAGTCATTAGTATCTGTCTAGGAAGGATTAAAATAAATAATGTAAAGAAATATTAAGTAACATGCAAAATAAGGTCGTTGTTATTGTTGGTGCTACGGGTGGCATTGGTTCGGCATTAGCGCAAAAACTCGCCCCTGCCGGAGCAAACCTCGTTCTAGCTTCTAGAAATAGTCAACGCTTGGAGGAGTTGGCTTCTCAATTACCCGCAACGGGAACGATTTTAAAGGTTCCGACGGATATCACTAATATCTCACAAGTCGAAACCTTGATGGAAAAAACAGTGACCCAGTTCGGTCAAATTGACGTTCTCGTCAATACAGCGGGTGCGGGGGTGATGAAGCAATTTAGTAAAATTACTCCCCAAGACATGGATGCCATGCTCGATCTCAATCTTAAAGGGAGTTTCTATACCACGCAAGCCGTCGCTAATTTCATGAAAGATAAGCAAAGCGGTCATATTTGCAATATCGTAGGAATTCTGGGCAAACATCCAATGGCAATGGCTTCTGCCTACTGCGCTTCTAAATATGGGGTTGTCGGGTTTAGTAAATGTATGGCAGAGGAACTAAAACGCTATGGTATCAAAATTACCCTCTTCTACTTTGGGGGCGTAGATACCCCATTTTGGGATAATGTTAGCCTCAAAGTCGATCGCCGCAAGATGTTAAGCGCGCAGACGGCAGTAGAGGCAATTTGGTTTGCTCTCTCGGCAGAACCTCAAGCTGTTCCCATGGAAATTAACATTCAGCCTGAAAGTCATCTATTTCTATAATTTTATAGGGGCGCAAAGCTTTGCACCCCTATTTCTAAAAATTATATAAATCGCTCGCGCGGCGGTATTGAAAGTCAACCCACCAATTCGCAATTTCTATCGATGCTCCTCCCGCGTTCGCGTCGGGGAGCATTTAGCAATGACAGTTAATTGCGAATTGTGAATTGTTTTAGTCACGGTTCTTAGACTTTGGCGAACCAATATTCCCTTTTTCTGCCACTATAAAAGAAGAATTCCCTAGTCGCGTAGCTTTGGCTTTTTGGCCAGATGTTCTCGAACCCCTGTAAAAGTCTTGCTAGAAAAGCAAAAGCCAATCGGGATCGCGAGAGATTCCATGCCGTTCCATAGTGCTGAAGTGATGACTTACACCACTCAACAGCTTATTGAGATTCTCGAACAAGAATTACGGGCAACCTGGAAGGGGGAACGCATTCTGCTGTCATCGGCAGAACGAATCGATAATCCCGTGATTGCCAAAGCGATCGATCTGCAAAAAGTCGGGAAAGTCTTCGCCTATCAAGATTTTCGCCGTCAAATCCATGCCTACCAACGACAGCATAAAGTTTCAGGCATTATCTGGAGGGAATGTACTTTTAGCGGTAAATCCATCCGCTATCCCGAACTCCACAACCAACTGATCCCCGTTCCTGGCGATAAAGAAATCCTCATGGCTGCCAAAGAGATGGTTTTGGATTTTTGGCGCGAAATGACCCAGGAGATGAATTTCTGGCTGGCAGCCAACCGCTATCGTCCGATTACGCTAGAATCGGTCGAAGAATTCATGCAAGAAGCAGAATGGGCAGAAATCGATGCGACGCAAACCGAGCTTTTTTTAGGGTTATGTTGGGGCAATCCCCAAGAGTATCAATATCTCTGGGCAAAGCCTAACTCTGGCTGCCATCGAATTATTGCAGCAATCAGCGAACCCAGTTCGATTAAGGTTTGAGGGTATATAAAACGCCCAGATACTCTCGATAACCATAAATCTTATCGTCGCGAACGTCAAAAGAAATTGCTGCCAAACCAGTTTATCGCCTTCAGGCTGCCGCTACAGCCTCCAAAGCTTCCTGTCCGTGTTGGCGCAGCAGATCCATTAGTTCGTCTCGGTAGTCGTGAAAAATAGAGCGACGCTTAATAGCGCGGGTGCGTTCGGGTAAGTTAATTTTCATCTCTTTTCTCACCGTACCCGGTCGAGCGCCTAACGCATAGATGCGAGTGGAGAGGAATACAGCTTCTTCGACATCATGAGTGATTGTGAAGATTGTAATTTCGGTGCGCTGCCAGAGATCTAACATGAATTCGTGCATCGATTCTTTAGTGTGAACGTCTAATGCGCCGAAAGGTTCGTCCATTAATAATACCTTGGGTTCGGAGGCGAGGGCGCGGGCGATCGCAACTCGTTGCTTCATCCCGCCAGAGAGTTCTTTTGGTAATGCTTTAGCAAACTGCGCTAACCCGACAACGCTAAGATAATAGCTAGCTTTATCGCGTCGTTCTTTTTTAGACATTCCCTGTAGCTTAAGTCCGAACTCGGTATTTTCTTGCACCGTCATCCAAGGATAAAGGGTGTAATGTTGAAATACCATACCGCGATCGGGTCCAGGTCCGGTAATGCACTTTCCATCAATTCTGACTTCGCCTGAGGTGGGGCTGTCAAGTCCGGCAATTTGACGCAGCAAGGTAGATTTCCCCGAACCCGATGCACCCACAGCGCAGATAAATTCTCCTCGTTCGATGTCCATGTTGATGTCTTTGAGGACAACTAACGTTCCTGCTTTTGTTTGGAAGTGTTTGTGTAGGTTGATTACTTGTAAATACATTGTTTAAGCTTAATTAAATTAGTTAAAAATTTAAATGGTATGGCGATTAGACAGAGCTTACGCTACGCGAGCGCATTTGATTTGCGAACAAGAGTTATAAATTAATTAACCACAGAGAACGCGGAGTAAGAGATATAGCGAATCTATTTGATTTGTGAAAAGCTCGCGCGAGCATCTTGCTCGCACTACAATGTTCATATTTCTTTTAGACTTGCTATAGAAAAGAAGTTTATATCTGTCATAGCAATTAATAAATAGTATCTGCTGTAACCAGAGTTACGCTTTTAATAACCGATCGTTATTACAAATGACAAAGAACAAGTGACAAAGAACAAAATTATCGTTTCTGATTTGCCCATTTACAGGAAACTCTCAGTAAATACTGAAATGACAAATCGAATATCAATCCAATAACGCCAATTATAATCAGTCCGACAAAAATCTCATCTGTCTTGAGAAATCGACCCGCTACGCTGATGCGACGACCCAAACCTTCTGTTGCTGCAATCAATTCTGAAACGATAACCAACTGCCAAGCGCTAGCCAAATTGATTCGACAAGTATCGAGAATTCCTGGCAAAACGTGCGGAAAAATCACTTGCAGTAGAGTTTGCCATCGATTCCCGCCCAACATATAGGTTGCTTCAATCAAATCTTTCGGTACGAACTTAACCGTATCCATGACCATCAGGGCGTTGAAGAAAAAGACCCCGATAAAGATGAGCGTAATTTTGGGTTCTTCGCCAATTCCCAAATACAATATCAACAAAGGAATAAAAGCAGGGGCAGGCATATAGCGCACCAACCCAAACAAAGGTTCTAGAAGGGCGCGAATGCTGGCAAAACTACCCATCAACAAACCGACGGGGATAGACAAGATTGCTGCTAGTAAAAAGCCAACGCCAACCCGCCACAAACTTGCTACCGTATCTTGGAGAAGTTCGCCCGTACTCCACAGTCTGCCAAATGCCTCCAACACTTTAGCAGGTGAGGGTAAAAACTTGGGATCGATATTTCCAAAAGTCGTTACCAGCCACCACAGCAGCAAAGGTATGGCAATGGAAGCCACCATCAATGAGGTTTGCAAAGGTTTGGGGATATCTTCGGCTAGCCTCCAAAAAACCGTCTGTCGTAGAGTTTTCGATCGCGCGACGGATTGAATCGATCCACTGCTATGATTCATAATTAAATTCCAGAATGCGGTTAGGATTGTTTAGCTTTCTCAGCGTAAGCTTTCACAAAGCGATCGTCAAAAATTTTGCTAGTATCGGGTTGTTGCTGGGCAAGACCGACTTCAACCAAAAATTTACCGATTTCCTGTGCCGCAAACTGTAGTGAGGTCATATCGTTGCCAGGTTGGAAGGCTTTTAAGTTCTCTTCAATCGTAAAAATTTTAGTTCCTTCGGCATATTCTTTGTATTCGTCAACGGTTACGCCTGCCCGTTTTGCCATAATATCATTAGATTTATCCCGATTTTCCTGCATATGGTCGAGCGTGGCAAACCAGGAATCAACCATTGCTTGTACTCGTTCTGGGTTAGCTTTCACAAACTTGCGCGTGAAGACTAAATGATCGGAAATAGAACCTGGAAAGTCTTTAGAACTAAATAGTTCTTTACTGCCAGGACGCTTTAATGCCTGAGTGGTAAATGGGGCAAACACTCCTACTGCATCAACTTTTCCCGCGACAAAAGCAGCAGCAGCTTGTCCCGTTTCTAGAGAAACAAATTCGATATCTTTTTGGGTTAACCCTTCTTTTTTAAGTCCTAATAACAGTAGAAAATGGTCTACTGTTCCTTCCTCAGCAGCAACTTTTTTACCTTTCAAATCGGCAATAGTATTAATGCCTTCGCGAACGATAATTTTATCGTTGCCAGTAGAGTTGTCGTTTACCAAGACGATTACTTGGTCGGCTCCGCCGGATACTGCGCTAATGGTATCGTTCAGGGTTTGACTGTTCCCATCGATTTGTTCTGCGGTTAGTGCGTTAATCGATTCGAGATAGCCATCAAACCACTGTAAATTTACTGAGACATTATTAGCTTTAAATATCCCTTCGTCTTGGGCAACCTGCCAAGGAAACCAACCCGGCCACGCACTAAATCCCAAACGCACAGTTGCTGCATTTGTTGAATTAGCAGAATCGGTTCCGGTATCGGTTTTGATAGAAGTAGCAGGATTGTTGCAAGCGACAGCAAAAGTTAGAGTAACAAAAAAAATGAGAATATAAGATAAGAGCGATCGCGTTTTCATGGCGTTTTATGCAGAGATACTTTGCCAGATATTAAATTATTAGTAATTAGCACAGATGAATCATTAACTTGCTGACACATCTGTTACAGAATTCATGTCTACTATCTTTAGACAGAAATTACTCATTTTGCGGTTACTTGGGATGTTACCCAATCTAACCAAGTTTCTAATCCTTCTCCTGTTTTGGCAGAAAGAGGAATTATCGTGACATGAGGATTGATTTGTCTGATATTTGCTTCAATACGATTTAGATCGATTTCTAAATGAGGAGCCAGATCCATCTTAGTAATTAATAAACAATCTACTTCTCGAAACATAATCGGATATTTAAGCGGTTTATCTTCTCCTTCGGTAACGCTCAACAGGGCAATTTTAGCGTGTTCTCCTACTTCAAATTCGGCAGGACAAACTAAATTACCGACATTCTCTACAAACACTAAATCGAACTCTGAAGGATTATATTCATGGGCTAATCTGTGGATTCCTCCAGCTACCATTTTGGAATCTAAGTGACAGGAACGACCTGTATTGATAGCGATTACAGGAACATTATATTGACGCAGGCGATCGGCATCTAATTCCGTTGTCATATCGCCTTCGATGACGGCTATTTTTAATACATCTTTTAATGCCGCCAGCGTTTTTTCTAGCAAAACTGTTTTGCCTGCACCGGGACTACTCATCACGTTCAGACAAGTAATTCCCCACTCGTCAAAATGTTCTCGATTGTGGTCGGCTCCTGCTTGATTAGCATGGAGTAAATTGATTTCTAAAGCTGCGTCAAATATTTGATGCATAGGTCTTCAGCTGTAAGGTTTGGATAACATATTTTATAGATAGATAACAAGGGGGAGAGGATGCGGTAAGCGAAAAAAATTAAATTAATGACTTACTTCTAATTCCTTAGATGCATTTGTATATTCAATGCGCTCGATTTTTAACTCTCTTCCAGAAAGAATATCTTCCATTGGCGAATGACACTGAGGACAGGCATATTGCCAGCCAACTTTTGGGGCATATTCTTGTTGACAAGTATGACAAAAAGCAATCAATGGAGTCTCTTTAATTACCAACTCAGTTCCTTCTAAAAATGTGCCGCTAGTTTGTACTTCAAAAGCAAATTTCAAACTAGCGGGTTCGACACAAGTAAACTTGCCAACAATGAGATGAATTTTTTCAATTTTTGCTCGTTCGGTTTGTAAATTATACCAATCTCTCACTGTTATGATGAGAGCTTTAGTCATGTCAGTTTCATGCATAAATTATCATTGGTCATTGGTCGTTTGTTGACGAGCCTCTTATTTTCTTTCTCCTCTCCGTTATCTCACATCTGCGTCTTTGCGTGAGATAAATCTCCTTATTGCCATTCTGCTACTAATTCTGGTTGTGCTTCTGGGTGGATATAAGAAGGCTTTTCTTTTCTTGGTAACTGTCCCGAAATAACTAAATGAGCCATCGTATCGCATATGACGCGAGTTGCCATCAAAGCCGTCATATCGCTGACATCATAGGGAGGCGAAACTTCGACAACTTCTAGTCCGCAAACAGGAGCATTGCGAACAATTTTTCTTAATAAATAAAGCGCTTCGCGAGGCAATAAACCGCCGGGTTCGGGCCATCCAGTTCCAGGAACAAATCCCGCGTCGATACAGTCAATATCGAAACTGATATAGACACAATCAGTTCCATCTAAGGCTCGTTCTAGAGCGAAATCTATGGCAGCATCTAAGCCTATTTCTGTGATGTCAGTAACGGTTAAAATATTAGTCGCTCTCTCTCGACAAACCTTCACGCCTTGACGGGGAACTTGCCAGCCGCCGATTCCCAATTGAACTAGGTTTTTTGCAGGAGCATTCTTTATATTAGTGGCATGAAACCAAGGACAAGTATGCATCCGTTCGTCTAAATCGGTTTCTTGGGTATCGACGTGGCGATCGAAGTGAATAATGCCCATTTTTTTATCGCCTAAATGCTGACAAATTCCGCGAACGGTAGGAAAACCAATCGAATGATCGCCGCCTAAAATAATAGGAAATGCACCCGAACTAAAGACGTGGGCAATTCCTTTTGAAATTTGATCGAAGGACTTTTCATTATTAGCTGGAATGGTAAAAATATCCCCGACATCGCATAAGGTAATTTGCTCTCGCAAATCGACCCCCATTTCAAAATTGTAAGGAGTATAAAGAGCAGAAATGCGACGAATGCCTTGAGGACCAAAACGAGTTCCCGGACGATAAGTCGTGCCTGAATCGTGAGGAACGCCAAGGATAGCGACATCGTATTCCCCAACCTTACGAACGTCCTCTAAATAGGGTGCTTTGAGAAATGTATTAATGCCTGCATAGTGGGGCAATTCACCGCGAGAGAAGGTTGGAATCGTGCGATCGCGAATGCTCTGTGCCGCTTCTAAACCAAATTCTAAACCTCTAGAAACCTCTTGTTGCCACCCCGTCATCGGTAGCTGTGCTTCCCTTTGTAAGGCTCTTTGTGCCTCGGTAGAATGACCGTTCAGTTGAGAATTTGGAGGTTGAAAAGGTTGTTGCTCAGTCATACGAATCCTCCCGATTGCCATATAAAATCAAAATACAACAAACCCGGAAGACTAATAGACCTCCAGCAAAAGTCAGAGTAAGTTAGGTAAAATAAAACCAAATTACAATTCGAGTTATGACTTACTCTCAAGTAAAAATTTAAAACCGACAGAGTTTAAACGGCTTTGTGGAGTATATCCAGAGACGTTTAAAGAGATGGTAAAAGTTCTAGAAGCCGAAAAAGTCTTACAAAAAAAACAGGACGACCAAATAAATTAAGCGCAGAAGACCAAATCTTAATGACTCTTGAATATTGGCGAGAGTATCGCACCTATTTTCATATCGGAACTAGCTGGGGAATAAACGAGACAACGGCTTTACGAATCACCAGAAAAGTAGAAGATATTTTAATGAAATCGGGACTTTTCAATCTGCCTGGGAAAAAAGCTGTTCAACCCCAAAATACAGAAATTGAAATTGTCGTAGTAGATGTAGCAGAACATGAAATAGAAAGACCGAAAAAAACAAAAAGCTTACTACAGTGGTCGGCAAAAGTGTCACACGATAAAATCGCAAGTTTTAGCTGACGCAAAAACGAGACAAATTCTTTGTATTGCTCATGAGAAGGGAAAAAGTCATGATTTTAAGATTTGGAAAAATAGTAAAATAGGAATCGAACAACAGATAGAATGTTTGGCTGATAAAGGATATCAAGGAATTCAGAAACTTCATCCCAACAGTAGAATTCCCAACAAAAAAAAGCGCAATCAACAGTTAAGTCTAGAGCAAAAGAAGTTTAATCGTAAGTTAGCAAGTGAAAGGATTGTAATTGAAAATATTCATCGCAGTCTAAAAATATTCAGAATTCTTTCAAGTCGATATCGCAACCGAAGAAGACGGTTTGGGTTGAGATTTAATTTGATTGCTGGCATTTATAATTATGAACTTCTTTCCCACTCCAATTATGCGATCGCGTAACACTTTTGCAGGAGGTCTAATGTAGATCAAAAGATTGCCATTAAAACCTCCCGGGCTTTTTTCCCGCCGTGCAGCTAACTTGAATTCTTTTGAAATTGCTCAAGCCTAGCTCGCTTCTCTCGGACCTGTCGTTCAAGCATTTTATAACTTCAACCGGAACCCTAGAAGCATTTTGGTGAAAAAAGGATAAATTAATTCTAGGAAAGAATATCAATATCTTGACTAGCAGAAAGTATTCAAGGCTACTAATGACAACCAGAATTGGTTAAGCTCAGCACCAGCACTGCATTCACTATTTACATAGATTTATATAGAAACATTACTTGAACCCACAGCAATTCAGTTAGTTTATAGAGAGCTTTTATGTATTTTAGCTCTTGTATTACGATATAATATTGGCCTGAAAAATTTCTAATTGATTGAGACTAGCCGGGAGAGCGATCGTGCCAGAAGCAGTTGGAGTCATTCAAACCCTAGGATTTCCGCCCGTTTTAGCGGCTGCGGATGCGATGGTAAAGGGAGGACGAGTCACCCTAGTTTATTACGACTTAGCCGAAAGAGGAGAATTTTTAGTTGCCGTTCGCGGTTCGATTTCAGAGGTAGAACCTGCTGTAAAAGCTGGACTAGAAGCAGCAGAAAAGACGGAAGGCGGCAAGGTAGTAAGCTATTACATCGTTCCCAATCCCCCAGAAAACGTGGTGGCCGTTTTACCCATCGAGTACACCTCAAAATCAGCGCGATTCAGAACTTAGCAACTATAGCGAATTGTCTCGATATAGACTATAGTTAAAAACTGAAAAATCTATAGATTGTATAGTCTCTAGCTTATTTAGAGGAATTTACGCCTAAACATTGTTATTTTAAGGATTAGGAGAGAGTAAATATGCCAGCTCAAGCAGCAGTTGGATCGATTGAAACAAAAGGCTTTCCCGGTATCTTGGCAGCAGCCGATGCTATGGTAAAAGCAGGTAGAATTACCATCGTTGGCTATATTCGTGCGGGAAGCGCTCGTTTTACCCTCAACATACGCGGCGACGTGCAAGAAGTCAAAACAGCTATGGAAGCGGGAATAGAAGCAGTTCAGCGCACTGAGGGAGCCGTGTTAGAAACCTGGGTAATCATTCCCCGTCCCCATGACAATGTAGTAGCTATTCTGCCTATCGATTACAACGAGACAGTCGAACCCTTCCGACTTGCAGCAGAAGGGGGAACGGTAGGAAATGGAAACCGCCGCTAGAAGAGTTATCAGCGATCGGTTTAGTTAGAAACAGGGACTGGCAGACAAGGAGAAACTACTAACCACTAACCGGTAACTGAATAAAGCGTCTGGCTAAAAACGCGCAAACAAGCGTTCGCCTATGGCTCTTACGTAAAGAGAAAGTGGTAATTGGTAATATTCCAAAACTAGCCAACCCAGACAAGTTAAATGGGCGAAAAAAGTTAACCCCATCCAGAATAGCGGCAACCAAGACAAGGTGCTTCCTGGCAAGGGAGGAAAGAGATAAGCTCCCAAACCAACAATGCTTGTGGGAAGCAAGACAAAAGCAATTCCAGCTATCCAATAGCCCCAACCCAGTTCGTTTTCTTCTCGATATCCTCCCGTCCAAGTTCGACCATTCCACCGCCAAGTGAGGGGAAGTTGGCTGTCTGCCATTTTGATGGTCTGCTGCTCTAAATTAGCCGTAAAAATATGACGGCAAAAGTTACAAGAAAATGCTTCCATTAACGGGATGGCAGAGATTTCACCGTGACGGCAAACCGGACAAGTATAGGTGCCATAAAAACTGAAACGAGTGCTTGAATTAGTAGGTTCAGACATTAGCTTTGTTATTTTAGATTTTGAACGTTCAAGAAGGTTAAATAGTCGGTTTTAAGCTAAATTGGAAGGAATATTTTGGGATTTAGAGGGAGTTGAGGGAGATAAGGATTTCAGTTGCTCATGAATGCCGTTTTGCAAGCTAGCGCGGAAGATTTCGACTCCTTTTTCTAAATTCCCTGGAGTTTCCAGAAAAATGAGGCTCTCTACTCCATCAAGCGCAAAGAGTTGAAACAGGAGATGGGTAACTGGTACGGAAGCAATGGCAATTTCTAAATTGGAGTTTTCCTGAGAATTGGCAGCATCTTCAGGAGACGAAAAGGCATAGATAACCCGTTTTTCCTGCTGGGGTTTTTCTACGTTGCTGAGGGTAGTGACAATCCAATCGCGATCGCGACTTTGCAAAATGTAATATTCTAGGTGTTGTAGCTGACTGGCAAAGGCTTTGAGAATAGGAATGACTGCTTTTTCCATCGCCCAAGCAGGAACTCCCTGCTCGGAGGCTTCCTCAATCAAAATTTGTAGCTGTTGGTCTAATTTCATCGATCTCCAGTTTGAATGCGAAACGTCAGGAAAAGTCTTAAGGATTGAACGATTATGCAGCGAATTCTCGAACCAGAAGTCATGGATAGTCCCGAAGAAGCTCTTGAGTACGATGCAATGGACTTCGCGGAAGTCAATACTGCCTTTGCTCAACGGGCGATAGAACTCGCACCTACAAAGGCAAAAGTACTCGATGCGGGCACGGGAACGGCACGTATCCCTATTCTAATTTGCCAACAGCGTCCCGATTGGCAAATTACTGCGATCGATTTGGCGCAAGCCATGCTAGAAGTCGGCAAAAGAAACGTTGAAAAAGCTAATTTAGGGAGGCAAATTAGTCTGGAGTTAATAGACGCTAAGCAGATGCCTTACCCTGACGAGGACTTTGATGTAGTTATTTCTAACAGTTTGATCCATCACTTGCCCGATCCCCTACCTTTTTTACAAGAACTTAAGAGAGTTTTAAAACCCAATGGTGCCATCTTGATTCGGGATTTGCTTCGCCCCTCCACTGAAGACATAATGTATCAGATGGTTGAAGCGATCGGTTCTGAATATGATAACCATCAAAAGCAGTTATTTCAAGATTCGCTGCACGCGGCTTTTACGCTAGCAGAAGTCGAAAAATTGGTGCAAACTGTTGGTTTAGAGGGCGTAAAGGTTTATCAGTCTTCGGATAGGCATTGGACGATAGAGCGAGTTTGGACTAATTAAATCGCGTTCTTGTGAAACTGCCAAAGGAGATGTACATCAATAACGCAACGCAACGCTTTTCCAGTCGAGTTGAAAATTACATCAAATATCGACCGCACTATCCCAAACAAATCATTAATTTTCTGCGAGAGAACTGTCAACTAACTCCTGCCTCAATCGTTGCCGATATCGGTTCGGGAACGGGGATCTCAAGCCAATTGTTTTTGCAAAATGGTAATCTAGTCTATGGCACAGAACCCAATCGCGAGATGCGCGAAGCAGGAGAGCGACTTCTCAAGCGATACGACAATTTCAAAAGTATTGATGGAGTTGCTGAAGCGACGACACTTGCTAATGCTAGCGCCGATCTAATTATTGCAGGTCAGGCGTTTCATTGGTTCGATCGCGCCAAAGCCAAATTTGAATTCAAACGCATTCTCAAACCGCAAGGTTGGGTAGTATTAATGTGGAACGATCGCCGAACGAATTCTACATCGTTTCTAATCGCTTACGAACAGTTACTCCAAACCTACGGGACAGATTACGAACAAGTCAATCACAAGCAGATCGATAAAACAATTATCGACAGTTTTTTGGGAACGGGTAATTATCAACAAACTAATTTTTATAATTATCAAACTTTTAATTTCGAGGGTTTAAAAGAAAGATTATTATCTTCCTGGTTGAGTGACAAAACTCAAATCGCCCTCACCCCAACCCCTCTCCCGTTCTGGGAGAGGGGCTTTCAACTTAAGACTTTGGACTGAAGTCCTTTCGCTCCTTGTGGGAGAAGGGATTTAGGGATGAGGGGACAAAGATTTGTCAGTCAACCAGATTATCTTTTTCTTATACGCCAGAAGCAGGACATCCAAACTACGAAGCCATGCTATCCGAACTCAGAAAAATTTTTGATACCTATCAAGTCAATGGAAATGCTACGTTCGAGTACGATACTATCGTTTATTACGGTCGAATGAAGTGATGAGACTATAGCGCGATCGCGTTTTAGAATATAGCAACCCTATTTCATTAGAGACGCAGAGAACACTGAGGATGAGATAACAGAGAGTTTTATGAATCGTCGGTTGGATTGTGCTTGCGCTTAACCCAACAACTAATTTATCGATCGCATAACTTTTGATTCTAAATGCAGAATTTATTGCTTCACTATACATCAAGCAAAACGAAGCATGAAAATATGAATGACTTAGTATTACCTTGTTATATAAATCAGTGCAAAGTATGACAAACTTTCAAATGTCATTCCAGTTTCACGCCTGAGCTTAAATCGGGAATTTTAGTAACTACAATATAAAGAGAAGACTATCGTTGCAGTCGCAATATAAAAGTTTACCCATGTCAAAATCTACTGACACGAGTATCTTATACTTACTTACCAAAATCGTTACCAAACGCGATCTCCTCTGCGCCTGAAGCGCGACGGCAGACGCTACAACAGGGGAACCCCCCGCAACGCACTGCCTCCTCTGCGTGAGATAAAAACACTAAAAATTTAGACTCAGCAAACCGAATACAAAAATAAAATTATCGATCTGTACCCTAGTACAAAATATCTTGATGAGATTTTAATCCTTATAACAAAGATAACCTTACCCAATACCGAGGAGAACCATTGATGTTAGAAGCCTATCGCAAACACGTCGCCGAAAGAGCAGCATTAGGCATCCCCCCCTTACCACTAAACGCACAACAAACCTCCGAACTGTGCGAACTACTGAAAAATTCCCCCCAAGAACTACAACAAGAACTGTTAATGCTGCTAACAGATAGAGTTCCCCCCGGTGTAGACGAAGCAGCGTATGTAAAAGCGGGATTTCTAACCGCCATTGCCAAAGGAGACATTACCTCTCCCGTCATTTCTCCCTTAGAAGCAGTAAAACTTTTGGGGACGATGGTAGGCGGTTACAACGTACACTCGCTCATCGAACTACTTAAATCGAGAGACACCGATATTGCCTCGGTTGCGGCAGAGGCACTTAGTAAAACCCTACTCGTCTTTGATGCCTTTAACGAAATTCTGGAATTGTCCGAAACCAATCCCTACGCCAAACAAGTCATCGACTCTTGGGCGAATGGCGAATGGTTTATTGCCCGTCCCAAGCTACCAGAAGCGATTACAGTAACCGTTTTCAAAGTACCGGGAGAAACCAACACCGACGACTTATCCCCCGCGCCCCACGCCACCACTCGCCCCGATATTCCCCTCCACGCTACGGTCATGTTAGAGACGCGGATGCCTGGGGCATTAGATACCATTGCCGAACTGAAGAAAAAAGGTCATCCCGTTGCCTATGTCGGCGACGTAGTTGGGACGGGTTCCTCTCGTAAATCTGCCATTAACTCCGTCCTGTGGCATATCGGTCAAGATATTCCCTACGTTCCTAACAAGCGGTCGGGAGGATATATCTTAGGCGGGAAAATTGCGCCAATTTTCTTTAATACCGCCGAAGATTCCGGTGCGTTGCCCATCGAATGCGACGTGACCAAGATGAATACGGGGAATGTCATTACCATTTATCCCTACAAAGGCGAGATTACCAACAAAGCAGGAGAAATCATTTCAACCTTCACCCTCAAACCCGAAACCATCCTCGATGAAGTGCGTGCCGGAGGACGCATTCCCTTACTCATCGGACGCAGCTTAACCGATAAAACCCGCCATGCTTTGGGACTAAAACCCAGTCCTCTCTTCGTCCGTCCCAAAATGCCAGAAGATACGGGCAAAGGTTTTACCTTGGCCCAGAAAATGGTCGGCAAAGCTTGCGGTTTACCCGGCGTTCGTCCGGGGACCTCTTGCGAACCGATTATGACTACAGTAGGGTCGCAGGATACGACGGGTCCCATGACGCGGGATGAATTGAAAGAACTTGCTTGTCTTGGATTTAGTGCCGACTTGGTGTTACAGAGTTTCTGTCACACCGCTGCCTATCCCAAACCCGTTGATATTAAAACTCACCACGAACTGCCTGATTTCTTTGCCACTCGCGGCGGTGTCGCGTTGCGTCCCGGCGACGGAATCATCCACTCCTGGTTAAACCGGATGTTATTACCCGATACCGTCGGTACGGGTGGCGATTCGCATACTCGTTTCCCCTTGGGCATTTCCTTCCCTGCTGGTTCCGGTTTAGTGGCATTCGCGGCAGCATTGGGGGTTATGCCTTTGGATATGCCAGAATCAGTGCTAGTGCGCTTTAGCGGAGAATTGCAACCCGGCGTGACGTTGCGGGATATCGTCAATGCCATCCCCTACGTTGCCATGCAACAAGGCAAGCTAACCGTCTCCAAGGAGAATAAGAAAAATGTCTTCAATGGACGCATTATGGAGATGGAAGGGCTGCCCGATTTGAAAGTCGAACAGGCATTTGAACTCACCGATGCAACGGCAGAACGGTCTTGTGGCGGCTGTACGATTAAACTGAGCATCGAGACGGTTTCTGAATATCTTCGTTCCAATGTTGCCCTACTCAAAAATATGGTGGCACGGGGATATCAAGATGCCCGTACCATTATGCGCCGCGTGGAAAAAATGGAGCAATGGTTGGCGAATCCCATCCTCATGGAAGCGGATGCAGATGCGGAATATGTCGATGTTATCGAAGTCAATTTAAGCGAGATTAAAGAACCCATTGTTGCTGCACCTAACGACCCCGATAATGTCAAATTAATGTCCGAATGCGCGGGCGACAAAATCGATGAAGTTTTCATCGGTTCTTGCATGACCAATATCGGTCACTATCGCGCGGCAGCTAAAATCTTGGAGGGGGCGGGTCATGTCAAAGTGCGCCTCTGGATTTGTCCGCCGACTCGCATGGATGAAAAACAACTCCGCGAAGAAGGAGTTTATGGGATTTTCGCGGCGGCAGGGGCACGAACTGAAATGCCCGGATGTTCTCTGTGCATGGGCAACCAAGCGCGAGTTGAAGATGGCGCGACAGTGTTTTCAACTTCTACCCGCAACTTCAACAACCGCATGGGGAAAGATGCGCGAGTCTATCTCGGTTCGGCGGAATTAGCTGCCGTTTGTGCCTTGTTGGGGCGCATTCCTACGGTTGAAGAATATATGTCGATTGTGGCAGAAAAAATTAATCCATTTGCAGGCGAGTTGTATCGCTATCTTAACTTCGACCAAATTGCAGGTTTTGAAGATGAAGGTCGTGTCATTCCCCTCGAAGAAATGCCCAAGATTGAGGATATTCTGGGGATTCCAGCAGGTACGCTGAAGTAGGGTTTGACCTCACCCCTCTACCCCTCTCCTACAAGGAGAGGGGTATTTTTTGGGAGCATCCACTTTTGGAAGAAACACCCAATCAGACAGCAAGTAAACCATTAAGATAAGCACAACGAACAGAGAGGATGTGATTGACACTTTCAACATTCCACTGTGCGCCAGAAATTTTGATCCTTAAACCAATTTGTTTAATTGCAGATTCAACTGCCCCTGAACCGATAGAACATAATTGTTCAGCCTGATAATAGCTGTAATTGACAATGCGAGGGAGATGTTTTTCCAGATAAGCGATGAAATTTTTAGCTTGTTTACCTCGGCAATGATTAAATAGGGTCTTGGCCGCTTCTACCTGACCTTGCCACAACAGAGTTTCCGCAGCTTTGAGTCGCTTTAAAGAACCACCAACTTTATAAAGATTTTCCTTCAGGTGATACCAATCCAAAATTTCACAGCGAGAAAACTGGTCTTGTCCAAATTCTCTCACCAGATTCCAGACACCATCATGTCCATCTCCCAAGCAAACAAGAGGGTCTAACAACTGTTGGCTATTGACATAATCAATTAATGATTGGTTGTCATCAAAAAATGCACCATAGTAAATCCCTTGCAGACGAACGGTTTTATAGTCTCGCCAGTGGCAGCCTGCTTTCGGTTTACCCCTGAGTCGGACTTTTCCTCCATCTACGCTGACTTCTGAAACTGATTGTTTAGCAAGTGGTAGTTGAAAATCTTGTGACAGCACTAGTTGTTGTTGTGTTGAATGACCAACTTTTACTCCTGTCAATGCCTCAATCTCGATTTCTGCTTTTTGGTATGATTCGTTAGCTGATAACCTCAAACAGCACTTTTGAAGTAATGGACTTAGGCGAGTTCTTGGCTTTAAACCTAGTCTAATAAGCTGTTTGGCTTTTAATTTCAGTTCCCCTACTAGGCTTTTTATTTTCCTAGTTTTACCTACTTTTGTTCCAGTTTTT
This sequence comes from Pleurocapsa sp. PCC 7327, assembly GCF_000317025.1. Taxonomy (NCBI): domain Bacteria; kingdom Bacillati; phylum Cyanobacteriota; class Cyanophyceae; order Pleurocapsales; family Pleurocapsaceae; genus Pleurocapsa; species Pleurocapsa sp. PCC 7327. Next base: position 1,764,757 of record NC_019689.1, read on the forward strand.
GTTCGATAAAAAAGGGCTATTTCTGGGCTGACTAGTTCTAATACTTGACTGCGAACTGTTTTTCTATGCCTTCAAGGTCTGTCAGCTTACTTTTGTCTGCTTCTTCATACAGCAGTGTTGACAATTCTTGTAAGCAGGCTTTGATCCGTTCTTGTTTCTCTTGGTTCATTGTCAGCGATCGCACAGGATTATTTCCCTTTACATTTTCCCATAAATGGTAAATCTTCCAAAACTGGATGCTCCCTATTTTTTATTTAATTTAGATAAATTATGTAGCTAGTGTAGACTCTATCGTGTAAAGTATGCCAAAAAGTCAATAAAAATAGTCAATAGTCGTGGAAAAACCAGAAATTAAATGCTTGGTACTGGATATCGATGGCACTCTCGTGGGAAGGTCAGAAAATATTTCTCAAACTGTTAAGCAAGCGATTGGGGCGGCTCAAAAGCAGGGAGTTTATATCGCGATCGCCACGAGTCGCGATTATGGTTCTACTTTACCCATCTGGAAGGAAATCCGCTCTAATCAACCCTTGACCTGTTATGGTGGGGCGCTGATTAAACACCCAAAAACTCAACAAATTTATCGGCACTTTCGTGTCTCTAAATCGTTGGCACGCCAACTGCTTGAAGATTTCGATCGCTTTAATCTACCAGAGCAAAAATTTTCGCCCCAGTTCCACGTCAATGAAAAAATTTATGTGCGGACACTAACCAGAGAACTGCAAGACTACGCAAAGCGGTTTGGGATTGAAGTCACCGCCGATGTGGATCTGCGCCAAGTCTTGACTAAAGCAGAACCGACATGCATTTTGGGGTTCAGCCAAGATACCACTCTAATTGACAAGCAGGTGAGAAACCTGCGCAAGCGTTATTCTCTAGCTGAGCTTTCCTTAAACCGCTCCGGCTCTTACTTTTTTGAATGTCTCCATCCCTCAGCCGATAAAGGAAGGGCAGTGCATTATTTAACTAAAAAAATTTTAGGTCTGCAAGTTGAAAACGTCATGGCAATCGGCGACTACTTCAATGACCTGTCTATGCTGGAATACGCCGGGGTGGGGGTAGCGATGGGGAATGCTCCGCAGGAAGTTAAAGCTCAAGCAGACTGGGTGGCTCCCAGTGTAGAACAAGACGGTGTGGCGGCGGCGATTGAGGAGTTTATCCTGCAAAGATCTCTCAATTGTGGCAAGCGCAAGCGAAAGTGGAGAAACCTGCGATCGTCTATTGTTACAGGCGCAAAAACCGTTCGGGTAGCATCTTAGCCAAGGCGAATAGACAAACACAAACTTTTATTCTGGAAGATGTTTTATGGTCGCACCAAGATTTGAGATTCAATACGCTGCTTATCGCGATTGGCAACCACAAGATTATCTGGCGCAGTATTACGTGGATGTCAAGACTGAGGAGTTGCTCACTCTAGAGTTTTTAGTGCAATCGCTTCAAAACATGCCGACGACATCTGTGATGCTTGATTTTGGTTGCGGACCTATTATCAGTCACATCCTGCCAATCGTTCCAAAAGTGCAAGAGATTCACATGGCGGAATACTTGCCTGCCAACCGTGCCGAGGTTCAGAAGTGGCTGGCTAGTACTGATGACGCGCACAATTGGCGAGCGTTCGCATTGGCAACGCTGCGCTTGGAGGGAAACCCCAACCCAACCGAAACCGAAGCGAAGGCACGCGAGCAACAAGCGCGAGACCGCATTAAAAGCCTTTTGCCCTGCGATGTCAATAACCCAGATCCCCTCGGTGCCCAGAGGCGCGGCTTTTACCCCTTGGTAACCACCAGCTACTGCGCTGAAGGCGTTACCACCAGTAAGGAGAAGTGGCGCGCCTACATGAGAAATATTGCCAGCCTCGTAAAACCAGGCGGAGTTCTGCTCCTTTCGGCAGTTGGAGGAGCCGCCAATTTCTACCGCGTTGGCGATCGCTATTTTCCCTGCACTAGGCTCGATCGCCAAGACGTGCTCGCATCTCTTGGCGAAAATGGATTTACCGACATAGACATACGAATTCGTCAGGTTAGCGATCGCTCACAAGAAGACTACAGTCACCTCATTTTTGCCCGTGCGGTTAAAGCTGGTTAGTATCGCTCCAACAGAAGTTGTACTTCTTTTCCAAATTCCCAAGTCTTCATTTCTTCCCACTCGCAAGAACGCACGGCTAGGAAGGCTTTCGCCAAGTCGTCTCCTAAAGCCCCTAAGAGTAAGTCATCTCGTTGCAGATGCGCGATCGCAACTCCCAAATTACTCGGCAAGCGACTAATCCCTCGCTTCTCGCGTTCCGAGTCGCTTAGATTGCCCGGATCGACTGCCACGGGTTCGGGCAACTCCAAACCTCTGCCAATCCCATCCAATCCTGCCATAATAACTGCGCCCAGGGCAAGATAGGGATTGGCAGAGGCATCTGAGGTCTTATACTCGATATGGGTCGGACTGGGGGGGGGCTGGATTGGTCGGCACTCGGATCGCTGCCTCGCGGTTATCGAAACCCCAACAGCGAAAGGCACCGCTCCAACTGTGGGGAAGGATGCGCCGATAGGAATTGGGGGAGGGAGTTGTTATTGCCATGAGAGCGGGTAAATGCGCCAGCAATCCCGCCACGAACTGACTGGCAAGGGGAGATAGCTGTCCCGGTTTATCGCCATAGGGCAGAATATTGTTTCCGTCTCGCCAGAGACTCAGATGTAGGTGACAGCCGCTTCCTGCGCCTTCGGCAAAGATTTTTGGTAAAAATGAGGCAATCAAGTCGCGATTTCGCGCGATCGCTTTGACAATTTCTCGAAAGACGATTTGTTGGTTGGCAGCAGTCAGGGCATCTTTGTATAACACTGAAATTTCCTGCTGTCCCGAACCCGATTCGGGATAGTACTGCTCGACTATTAAGCCTCGATCGATGAGCGCTGCGGCAATCTCATCGATAACTGGCTGCTGAAGATCCATCGATAGGGTAGAAGCAAAAACGGTTGTGTCGGCGGGAACGATCTTTTCTACGGCGGGTCGCAACAGATAAAATTCGTTTTCAAACGCTGCCCTTACCTCGATTCTCTCGTCCGCTGCTGCCGCGATCGCTCGCTTGAGAAAGTCGCGGGGACAGCACGACCACGGTCGTCCGTCCTTGACCAGATCTCCCATCGCCCTGGCATGACCTGGGGCGTATGGCAGAACGGTTAGAGTATTCCAATCCGGTACCAGCCGAACTTCGCCAACGGGTCCGAGTCCGCTATTAGCCGCAGGCGCATCGTACATGACTGGAATGGCTTGTTGGGCGGCAGAAATTCCTACGCCGCGAACGAAGTATTCGGACAATCGTTTGACGTGGACGGCTTTGCCTCGGATGACATTGCCGCTGTCGCACCAGAGAAGGCGGACAAAATTGATATTGGCGCGATCGAGCAAGTTGAGGATTGAGCGTTCCATTCCCTCGCTTAACGCCCTATTTGCCATGGACCCGCTTTTCTGTGGCAATCATTCGTGCCGCTAAAACACCGCCCAAAAAGCCAAACAAATGTCCTTGCCAAGAAATCCCGTTGTTGCTTGGCAAAACGCCCCAGATTAAGCCACCATACAGCAGACCCACAATAATTGATAAAAGGATGGAAGGCAAATTGCGCTGAAAATAGCCCCTAAAGAGCAGAAAACCCAGATAGCCAAAAATTAGGATGCTCGCGCCGACGTGAACCGTACCGGGTACGGCAAATAGCCAAACCCCAAACCCGCCAACCAGCATCGTCAGCAGCGTCACGATGAAAAAGTCGCTGGTTTCTTGTAGCATGACCAGCCAACCCAGCATGAGGAAGGGAATGGTATTGGCAATCAGATGGGGAAACCCGCCGTGGAGAAAAGGAGCCAACAAAATTCCTCGCAGTCCGATCGAAGAGTGGGGAATAATGCCCAATAGATCTAATCTGCCTCGGAAAATGACGCGATCGATGATTTCTACAACCCAGAAGGTGGCGACGAACGAACCTAAAATTGTCACTTGGGTCTTTAATTCGCGGGCAATGGCATTTCTGCTCATGATTTTTACTGAATCCGGTTTAGATTTGATTTTTTTATTCTTCTAGACTAGCAAGCTGATGGATTCCTCATCCTGCTTTTAAGAAATCTCAAGAAATGCTAGCTGGCCTCTTCAATAACGCTTTTGAAGCACTTCGATTCGATCCTTTCAACTGCTTTCGCCTGGTTGAAATTAGCTTCTAGCCAGTCGAGCAAAATTGCGTTAAATTGGTCTGGAGATTCATCATGGGGACAGTGACCGACATTGTCGAGAGGCACAAACTCGATTTTGGGGTTGAGAGATGCCACAGAGGGCGCGATGGCAAAGGGAACCATGCAATCTTGACGACCCCAAACCAAAAGGATGGGAATGTTTAACGTCGGCAACACCTCTTTTGCCGGCGGAGAAAATTGCGGCAATCGCACCGACTTGAATAAACGATGAAAGGTTCTCGCTGCGCCCTTATCTTGAGCGGGAGCTGCTAGAATTTGTACCAGTTCGTCAGTAATCGCCGCCCGATTGACATAAGCTATCTTTACCCAACGACGCACGACCTCCGGATGGCGCAGGATTTTAAAGATCGCCTTAAGTAAAGGAGGAGACGCGATCGCATTTTCGATCCCCATTACGATTGGTTGCAGCCATTTTGGGAGCGTCTCTTGCCGTAGTATAGATACATCGGGCAAGCTGAGCATGATAATCCCTTCGACCATATGGGGATAGGTAGCAGCGGCTGTCATACAAACCAGCGACCCGATGGAATTGCCGACTAAAACGACTGGCTGACCGATAAAGGTTCGCCAGAAATCGTATAATTGCTCGACCCAAAGATTGACCGTGTAGTCGGTAGCTACTTTGCGAGAAGCCCCAAATCCCACCAAATCCAGCGCATAAACCGTATGCGACTGACTCAGGACGGGAATATTATTACGCCAATGCTCGATCGCAGCCCCAAACCCGTGAATGAGAATCAAGGGAGGCTTTGATGGGTCGTGCTTTTGCGAGGATCGCAGGTAGGTATAGCGCGTTTGCCAGCCTCGCCATGCCCAGTCTCGTTGACGACCTATGCGTTTTGACCAGTTTTCGGTAATAGTCACCCAATGCCTCTGTGCGAACAATTGTGTACTTCCTTATAATTGTAGTAATTGTAGTGTTGCTGTCTCGACTGTCTAGTTTTGCTTGGTTCGCTGGAACAGTTTTTCAAGTCGCGAAGTGGCTATTCGCAATTACGGATTATTTTGGTCAACTGGCTTACACTCTGTAACGGTTTCGCCTCAAATCAAAATTAAAGTTAATAATATAAACAGAAGTTTGTTCGGAATCAGTAAAATGACAGAAGTAAGCTCTACCTTATTTATTCGTGTTGTTTAATTTACCGCTCGGAGAAAATCATCTTGCCTGTGATAGAAAAAAAGCGTAATCAAAAAGATTTACCTCAAATTAACGAAAGAATTCGTTTTCCTGAAATTCGCGTCATCGATACCGATGGATCGCAACTTGGCATTTTCACGCCCAGCGAGGCGCTGCGAATGGCTGAAGAAAAAGAATTGGATTTAGTCTTGGTTAGCGAGACAGCCAAACCTCCTGTCTGCCGGATTATGGACTACGGCAAATATAAGTTTGAACAGGAGAAAAAAGCTAGGGAAGCGAAGAAAAAACAACATACTGCTGATGTTAAGGAAGTAAAAATGCGCTATAAAATCGACGACCACGACTACCATGTCAGGGTCAATCAAGCGCAACGCTTTCTCAAATCAGGCGATAAAGTCAAGGCAACTATCACTTTTAAAGGTCGAGAAATTCAACACTCTCACTTAGCCGAAGAATTGCTCAACCGACTGGCAACAGATTTACAAGAAGTTGCTGAAGTTCAGCAAGCCCCAAAAAAGGAAGGTCGCAACATGATGATGTTGCTCGCACCTAAAAAGTAACAAAGTAACTAAGACTTTTCCTTAAAAAGTCAAGAGTTAGAATTCTGAATTGGTATTTTGAATTCAGAATTTCTCTTGACTTTTTATCTTTTTGAGAAAACTTAGGTGTAGCATAAAAAAAGCCAATCAAGATGAGGTATGAACGAAAAACCTCTCGGTTCCATCATCCAAGGTTCCTTAAGTAAAGGGCTAGAAGTTCGCTTGCATGCCGATGTTTCGGTAGAAGATATGCGAGTCGGGAAATTTCTGGTCGTTCGAGGAACGCGATCGCGCTTTTTCTGTCTCCTCACCGACGTGGCTTTAGGCGCAGCCAGTCAAAGAATCCTCGCCAATCCCCCCAGTCCAGACGATAGTTTTTTGCACGAAGTACTAGCCGGAAGCGGTACCTATGGAACGATCGAACTTTCTCCCATGTTAATGTTTACTCCCACCGATGAAGACAAGGCACAAACGCCACCACCTCCTTCTACCAATGGAAAAAGTCCCCTCGCCTCCTTTGAGGCACAAACCAGCGCCAACCTGGAGTTACTTCCAGTTAAAACCATTCCCGCCCATTTCAGCCAAGTTTTTGATGCCAGCGAAGAAGATTTTCGCGCCGTCTTCGGTTGGGAAGACGACCCCCATCGACGCAATTTTGCCATAGGACAACCCTTGGATATGGATGTCCCCGTCTGCATCGATCTAGACCGCTTTGTCGAACGCAGTAACGGAGTCTTTGGCAAATCGGGGACGGGCAAATCGTTTCTAACGCGCCTATTAATCTCAGGTATCATCCGCAAGCAAGCCGCCGTTAACCTTATGTTCGACATGCACTCCGAATACGGTTGGGAAGCGATGCGGGAAGGCAAAGAAGTCTCGACCGTCAAAGGATTGCGCCAACTCTTTCCCGGACAGGTAGAAATTTATACCCTCGACCCCGAATCCACTAAACGGCGAGGGGTGCGCGATGCCCAGGAACTCTACCTCAGCTACGATCAAATTGAAATCGAAGATATCAGACTCGTCGGACAAGAATTAGGCTTATCCGAAGCGAGTCTCGACAATGCCAATATCCTCTACTCCGAATACGGCAAATCCTGGATTATTCAGTTACTGAATATGTCGAACGAGGATATTAAGATGTTTTGTCAGGAGAAGCAGGGACACGCGGGTTCGATTATGTCCTTGCAGCGCAAACTTTGGCGCCTAGATAGCCTAAAATACCTGCGCACGGCTTGTCCTCACAACTACATCGACCAAATCTTGCAATCTCTCGATGCTGGCAAGCACGTCGTTATCGAGTTTGGATCTCAATCGAATCTGCTATCTTATATGCTGGCAACCAATATGATTTCTCGGCGCATCCATGCCAGCTATGTTAAAAAATCCGAAAAGTTTTTGCAATCCAAAAATCCTCAAGACCGCCCTCGCCAGTTAGTGATTACCATTGAAGAAGCCCATCGCTTTCTTGACTCCAAAATCGTTCAGCAAACGATTTTTGGCACCATTGCTAGGGAGATGCGCAAGTATTTTGTGACCTTATTAATCGTCGATCAGCGTCCCTCCGGCATCGATAACGAGGTCATGTCCCAAGTTGGCACCCGCATTACCTGCTTGCTGAATGACGAAAAAGATATCGATGCGATCTTTACTGGGGTGTCTGGCGGTCAAGGTTTGCGATCGGTTTTAGCAAAACTCGACTCCAAACAACAAGCGCTAATTCTCGGTCACGCCGTCCCCATGCCAGTTGTGATACGTACCCGCGCCTACGACCAAAAATTCTATGCCGAAATAGGCGATACCGATTGGGAAGCGATGCCAGATGAGGAAGTGTTGGCAGCGGCTAAGTCAGCTAGGGCGGATTTGGGGTTTTGATATTTTAAAGAACCACATCATATTCGTATTTGTCTCCAATTGGAGACAAAATTTCTAATACTGCCGCTAGATAGGACAACTTATATCTGGCACCAGAACCAGTAAACATTAAAATCTCGCCAAGAAATCAATTTCTTGGCTAACAGCATAAGTCCATTTTAATGGACTGAAAGCCTTATCTAGTCATCATTTAGTCCTAGAGGCGAGGACTTTTGCGATCGAGCTTGGGAATTCATTCCCTTGTTGAGTGAAGCGTAGGTGCAAGATCTGAGATAACCGAACTTCTCGAATTTCCTCAATCTTGGCTTCGATCGCAACTTAAGTAATAACTTTTAAATCAATCAAGTATCTACAGGAGGCTTGGTTTTTCCACTGATTACTGCTCTCCTCCTCATCCAAACTGCTAAAATCCCTAAGAAAAATATCCCCATTGCACCCGCAATCGGATTATTATCTATCCCCGTTATCCAAGGAGAGACTTTCCCTGTATATTGCAACACTTGACCGACATTAAGAATATAATATCCCCAGACTAAACCAGCATGGATGCCGATACAGATTCCCAACCGTTGAGAGCCAGAACGTTTTGCCCAAACTAACGTCAATCCCAATAAAATTAAAGCAGGAAAAGTTGGAAAAGTCCGAATAATTTCTTCGATAGGTTTGAGAAAGTGTAGCAGCGCAAAAATCAATGCATTTGCCCAGAGAACGGTATTGGGAGCATAATCTCGCTCTAACTCATCCAAAAACCATCCTCGAAATAATAATTCTTCAGCTAAACCAATTCCCAAAGCACTTACTAAACCTTCAGCCACAATCCTCAATAAGAATGCTGAAGGAGGTTTAAAAATAACCCAGCCGAGAATGGCTTCTAAAACAAATAAACCTAGCGTAAATAATAAACCAATACTCAAACCATTGAGGAGATCGATACCATTTTGTCTCGTCCCAACTAACCCGTAACGTTTCAGCCAATGGGAGTCTTGGTAAACTTTTTGACTCCAGAAGCGAAGCAAAATTATAAATGCAATAAACATCAACCCCATCGTCAGAATTTTGGCTAAATTGGGGTCGCTTTTTAGGAGACTATAAATAGGAATCGCTAAAGGAAGCCAGATTGACAGCAAGGCTAAGATAAAAACCCCCAGCCTTGCTGGTGCTGGGTAAGAGATAATACGAGTTAAGTTAAAAGTCAAGATTGAATAAAATTTACTGGTTTTTGCTTGATTTAAAAAGAAAGAGTCTCGAACAGCGTTGTAGGTGCGATCGCTGTTCGCTGTTAGCCGACTCTAGATTGGCTTTACTCATCTGGTTCGATAGTACTGCTCAAGCCATGATTTTTCAACGTCTCGCAATAGAACTCGGCGGGTTCCAATGCACAGGTAATGACCAAGGCAACGCCATTGGTATGCGCTTCCATCATAATATTGACAGCTTGAGGCTGGGTCATTCCTGCCACTGTCTTCATGAGGGTTTGTACGACATACTCCATCGTATTGAAATCATCATTGTGGAGTAGGACGCGATAGCGAGGAGCTGGTTTACGAACTGTTGAGGTAGAACGCTTTTCCAGAACTTCGGTAGACACAGTTTTCCTCCGTTGATTAGTTCAGTTACTCTTTGAAGTTCTTAACTCATATAGAAAATGTTAAATCATTCTTTACGATCGTGAAAAGTTAGATAGCGATCGCTTGGTAAGGTTACCAATTTGCGATCGCCATACTTCGTTAAGCTATTTCCAATCCCTAATGCCGCTTAAGAACAGAAAAGATCGGTTGCGGATCGGGCTTGATTTCTACTGCACCTGCATGACCGTTACCATTAGGACTGGGATTAAGGGGCGAATTGCCGTGATAGGCATCGATTAACAGTTTCCTGAGATCGTTAATCAGCGGATAGCGCGGGTTAGATCCGGTACACTGATCGTCAAAAGCGCGATCTGCGAGTTCGTCTAGCTTGGCATAAAATTCCGTTTCGCTTTCGTGGATGACATCTTTGATGGCTGCCGGAATCTCTAACTCGCGCTTAAGATCTTCTACCGCTTCGATCAAGCGATCGATCTTTTCTTCTTCAGTATTGCCTCCCAATCCCAAATAATTAGCAATGCGAGCATAGCGCCACATGGCATTAGGATATTTATATTGAGAAAAAGTGGCTTGCTTAAATGGTGCATCCGTGGCGTTGTAGCGGATGACGTAGGAAATCATCAGTGCATTTGCCAACCCGTGGGGGATGTGAAACATTCCCCCCAACTGGTGCGCCATTGAGTGACAAATTCCTAAAAATCCATTGGCAAACGCCATCCCTGCCATCGTTGCCGCATAGTGAACCTTCTCCCGCGCCTTGGGATCGCTTGCCCCATTTTTATAGGCACTGGGAAGATATTTAAAGAGCAAGCGAATCGCTTCTAAAGCAAGACCATTGGTATATTCTGAAGCCAATACCGAGACAAACGCTTCTAGTGCATGAGTGAGTGCGTCGATACCCCCATAAGCCGTTAGTTTTTTGGGCATACCTAACACCAACTCCGGATCGACGATCGCCATCGTTGGCGTTAAGGCATAATCGGCTAAAGGATACTTGATATTATTGTGGCGATCGCTCACGACAGCAAAGGGAGTTACTTCCGAACCCGTTCCCGATGTAGTAGGAACGGCAACCAGAATTGCTTTCTCTCCCAAAGGCGGCAACTCGTACACTCGCTTGCGGATATCCATAAACCGCATGGCAAGTCCTTCAAATTCGATCTCTGGATGTTCGTACAGCAGCCACATAATCTTTGCCGCATCCATGGGAGAACCGCCGCCCATGGCGATAATTACGTCGGGATTGAACGTATTTATTAGTTCTAATCCTCGACGAACGGTATTGAGAGAGGGATCGGGTTCGACATCGTAAAATATGTCATAGCGCAACCCAATTTCATCGAGTACCTCTTCTAAGGCACCCGTCATCCCCAAATCAAAAATCGGTTTATCGGTGACAATAAACGCCCTTCGTTTTCCGACTAACTCCCGAATGGCAACGGGAAGCGAGCCGTGTTTAAAATAGATTTTCGGGGGAATGCGGAACCAAAGCATATTTTCTCTCCGTTCCGCTACCGTTTTAATATTGAGTAAATGGGTCGGTTCGACGTTTCCGCTAATTGAATTGCCGCCCCAAGTGCCGCAACCGAGGGTGAGCGAAGGATCGAGACGGAAGTTGAAAATATCGCCAATCGCGCCTTGAGAAGACGGCGTATTGATCAATACCCGTGCCGTTTCTACTTTGTTTTCAAAGCGTTTGATATGCTCTTGATTGCCTGGCGCGGTATAGAGTACCGCTGTATGTCCCCTACCGCCGAATTGCACTAATTTCTCAGCTTTCTCGACTCCATCTTCAAAATCTGTCGCCCGGTACATTGCCAGGATGGGAGACAATTTTTCATAGGAGAATGGTTCGTCCGTGCCAATTTTTTCCACTTCGCCGATTAACAAGCGGGTATCGTCGGGAATTGAAAAACCCGCTAATTGGGCGATTTTCTTGACGGGTTGACCGACGATATCGGGATTGATGCGTCCCTCAACCAGAATCAGATTAGCCACTTTTTCCCGTTCTTGGGCGTTGAGAAAATAGGCTCCTCGTTCGGTAAATTCGTGCTTGACTTCGCGATAAATCTGACTGGCGACGATGACTGACTGTTCGCTGGCGCAGATCGTACCATTGTCAAAGGTTTTGCTCAATATAATCGAAGAAACCGCCATTTTAATGTGAGCCGTTTCGTCAATCAAGGCTGGCGTATTGCCCGCACCCACTCCCAGCGAGGGACGACCCGAAGAATAGGCAGCTTTGACCATGCTCGGACCTCCCGTGGCTAGGATGAGGTTAATATCGGGATGTTGCATCAAAGCCTGGGATAGAGGAACTGAGGGGTCGTCAATCCAACCGATAATATTGTCGGGCGCTCCCGCTGCTATGGCGGCTTCTCGGACGATTTTGGCAGCCTCGATGGTGCAATCTTTGGCTTTGGGATGGGGAGAGAAGATAATGCCATTGCGGGTTTTTAGGGCAATGAGGGATTTGAAAATAGCTGTCGCCGTGGGGTTAGTGATGGGAACGATTCCTGCTAGGATACCGACGGGTTCGGCAATTTTCTGCAATCCAAAGGATTTATCCTCTTCAATAACGCCGCAGGTTTTGTCGTTTTTGTATTTGTTGTAGATAATTTCTGAAGCGAAGTGATTTTTGATTACTTTGTCTTCAATTATTCCCATTCCCGTCTCAACTACAGCCATTTTTGCCAAAGGAATGCGTGCCGAATTGGCAGCGAGTGCAGCTTTTTTGAAGATGAAATCGACTTGTTCTTGGGTGAAAGTAGCGTATCGTTTTTGAGCGATTTTAACCTGTTGGATGAGTTCTTTTAGTTCTTGAATGTTGGTAACTTTCATAACAATTGTAGATGACCTATTAATTGAAGCGATCGCATTGATAATTTACACTTTTCAATTTTTTATGCAGTCAGAAAAAGTTTCTATATCTCTAAAGGATTTTTAAAGAATTTGTTGCTTAAAGTATCGCCGAATACTTACTTAAAGTATCGTTTAATACCAATAAGTAAATATTAAAAATATTTTGATGATTAACACATCAATAAAATTAGAAGTTCAAACTTTTAGAATGAATTTAGAATGCGATCGCTTAGATATGAAATTTCTGGCAAAAGTCATTAACTTAGCGCTCTTCTTTGCCTCTTGGCGTGAGATCGAACGACAACGGCGGCAAAAGTATACTCTCGATTTGTCTTCAATTCTCAGTGCAATGACAGCTATAATTCCTTACTCCAAAGAAACCCTTTCAGAAAGTCTCGCTCCAGCTAAAATCAAGTGGTTTCGCCGCCAGTTGTCTACTTGGGCAAAGGAAAACTTGCGCGACTTTCCCTGGCGACGTACTTCTGACCCCTATGCTATCTTCATCGCCGAATTCATGTTGCAAAAGACAGATGCTGCTACAGTCGTCCCCATTTACGAAACTTTTCTGGTTCGATACCCTGCCCTTCAGGATTTAGCAGCAGCAACCGTTGATGATATTGCCCAAATTTTAAAACCGCTCGGTCTTCTATTTCGAGCCGAGCGACTACTACAGTCGGCACAAACCATACTGGAAAAGTATCAAGGAAAAATCCCTCTTTCGGAAGATAAATTGCTAAAGTTGCCAGGAATCGGCATTTATACAGCGCGGTCTATCTGTGCCAATGCCTTCAACCAACCGCTAGCCGTTCTCGATACAAATGTAGCTCGTATTTTAGAGCGCTTTTTCGGACTCAAAGGAGAGCGCGTGAAATCTCGTTGCAAGTTGCTTTGGAAAGCCGCAGAATCGGTTGCCCCTGCCAGAAAGGTAGGAACGTGGAATCTAACGTTGCTCGATTTTGGTGCCACAGTCTGTACGGCTAAAAATCCTCTCTGCGACAAGTGCCCTCTACAAAAGCAGTGCAATTATGCCAATTCAGCTTCTTTATTATAGAAATAGTTATTTCTCCAGTGCCAGTTGCTGAGATTCTTTTTCTAGAAGATCGATTAGATGTTCGTCGCCATTTGCTTTAGCGACTTGTAAGCGACGTTCTAGACTGCGGCGCATATTTTCTAGATGGGTGTTGGAGATTTCGTCAGCAACAACTGTCTGCGGTTGTTGCGCGGGAACCGGACAATACACGCCTGTCGTATCCCATTGAGGAATGATAATTTCTCCTCCTCTAGGAATGGGACGAGTGCTGTAGGCTATCCCTCGATACTGTCGCTTCCATTTGGGCTGAAGTTGGGGAATATGTCTAGGATAGCGATAATTCCAGTCTCGTCCGCGATATTTGCCACCAATTTCCCCTTCATTCATCTCTAGGATTGGCAGCTCTTTTTCATAATCAACACCCCGATAGGATAGTTTCATATCGTTTGCCTCTAAATAACAGTTCAAAATTCAAATTTTTTAAAGTTTGCAATCGCTCGAATGCTCAACTAATGCGGTAATGAACGCCCCGATAAATCATTTCCTGGGAATATCGGCGGCGCAATGGCTTTTGAGAGCGATGAATTTTCGAGGGAACGCCCCGATAGGTTCCGTCGATTCCGTCTTCCATGACTTCCTGCACTACAGGGCGATATTCATACTCGATACCACGAAAAGAAAGTCTCATGACTATACCTCCGCTTGAATGGGGAACAAGGAGAACGCGCTAGGCAACTCTAGCGTTATTATTCCCATCCCCTATTGCTAAGGTAACAGCTCCTAGCAAAAACAACAAATAATTCTGTATCTATGATTACATTTTGTCAAAAATAGGTTACGAGGCGATCGCCCAACTTTTTTTGTGCGGCAAAGATACAATAGAGCCGTCTATAGTATGTTTTAATTGCTCATGGCTACTGCTACACCTATCAAAACCGAGTATGAAGCCATTATTGGTCTAGAGATTCACTGCCAGCTCAACACGAAGAGTAAAATTTTCTGTACCTGTTCTACTAACTTTGACAGTCCTCCCAATACCAATATCTGTCCCGTCTGCATGGGATATCCTGGAGTCTTACCCGTTCTCAATGAAGAAGTCCTTGCCTCTGCGGTTAAGCTAGGACTTGCCATTAACGGTCAAATAACCCCTCACAGCAAATTCGATCGCAAACAGTATTTTTATCCTGATTTGCCGAAAAATTACCAAATTTCTCAGTACGACCTCCCCATTGTCCAACACGGCTCTTTAGAAATCGAGTTAGTGAATAAGAAAACTGGGCAAGCAACGCGCAAAACCATTGGGATTACTCGCCTGCACATGGAAGAGGATGCGGGAAAACTCGTCCATGCGGGAAGCGATCGCCTCTCCGGTTCCACTCATTCTCTAGTCGATTTCAATCGTACTGGGGTTCCCCTGCTCGAAATCGTTTCCGAACCCGATTTGCGATCGGGTCAAGAAGCGGCAGAATATGCGCAGGAGTTGCGCCGTCTGGTACGCTACCTCGGTATTAGCGACGGCAATATGCAGGAAGGATCGCTGCGTTGCGATGTTAACGTCTCCGTTCGTCGAGTGGGAGATAAAAAATTTGGCACGAAGGTCGAAATTAAGAATATGAACTCGTTCAGTGCCATCCAAAAAGCGATCGACTACGAAATCGAACGGCAAATTTCAGCCCTAGAAAACGGCGAAAAGATCGTCCAAGAAACTCGACTCTGGGAAGAAAACACTCAACGCACCGTCAGCATGCGGTCTAAAGAAGGGTCTAGCGATTATCGCTATTTCCCAGAACCCGATTTGCCGCCGATCGAAGTTTCTGCCGAACAGTTGGAGAAATGGAAAGCGGCAATCCCGGAACTTCCCGCTCAAAAGCGCCGTCGTTACGAGTCAGAATTGGGGTTGTCTGCCTATGATGCTCGCGTGTTGACCGACGATCGCAACGTGGCAGAATATTTTGAAGCGGCAGTCGCGGCGGGGGCTAATCCCAAATTAGTTGCCAACTGGGTCACTCAAGATATTGCTGCTTATTTGAACAATAACAAATTAAGCATTGGCGAAATCGCTCTCAAACCCGAAATTCTGGCAGAATTAGTCAACTTAATCGCAAAAGGAACGATTAGCAACAAAATTGCCAAGGATATTTTGCCAGAACTGTTGACAACAGGAGGGTCTGCCAAAGATTTGGTAGAAAAGAAAGGATTGACTACACTGTTCGATCCCGCAAAACTGGAAAAAATTATCGATGAAATCATTGCCGCCAATCCTAAAGAAGTTGAAAAGTTTCGTAGCGGCAAAGGCAATATTAAAGGTTTCTTTGTCGGACAGGTAATGAAGAAAACAAGTGGACGTGCCGATCCCAAGCTGACCAATCAGTTGATAGATAAAAAACTTCAGGAATAAGTATCAAATTGTGAAACAATTTTACTGTTTTTCTCCTTCTAACTCTCATAGTGGTAGACTGTACTCAGTAGATGCACCCTGATATTTTGGGAGAATCCCTTGGCGGGATCTCCCTTTTTTGTTTTTTTTATTTAAGACTTAATTTTCTTTATTCTAAGTAACTTTTTATCCTCCTATATTCTGCTTAAAACTTTCTAAAAAGTTATTAGAAATGCTCATTGATAATCGATAATCTTTCTATGCAAATAGCTATTTTAGTCCTCGTTCAAGTTCTGATTGTCATAGCTCTCTCCCGAATCATGGGAGTTGGATGCCGCGCAATCAAACAGCCTTTAGTCATCGGAGAAATCATCGCTGGAATTATGTTAGGACCCTCTTTATTAGGGCTAATTTCTCCAGCGACCGCTAACTTTTTATTTCCTGAGTCAACTTTACCGTTCCTAAATGTCTTATCAGAAATTGGCTTAATCTTTTTTATGTTTTTGATTGGGTTAGAACTCAATCCGAAATATTTAAAAGGTCAGCTTAACGTTGCTATACTAACTTCTCACGTTAGTATTATCGTTCCTTTTTCTTTAGGAAGTTTACTAGCACTATTTCTTTATCCTTTAGTTTCCAATAGTTCGGTCTCCTTTACTGCTTTTGCGTTGTTTTTGGGCGCAGCCATGTCAATTACTGCCTTTCCAGTATTGGCGCGGATTATTACCGAAAATAATTTACAAGGGACAAAATTAGGAACTCTAGCCCTAACTTGTGCAGCAGTTGATGACGTTACGGCGTGGTGTTTATTAGCACTCGCGATCGCAGTGACTCGAACTAACAGCGTGGCAGGTGCTTTTCCAACTATTATCGAAGCCCTAATTTATATCGCCTTTATGGTAACGGTAGGGCGATGGTTTCTGCAAAAACTGGTCGTTCATTACAGGCGCAAGGGAAGACTATCTCAGTTAGTTTTGGCAGGAATTTACATGGCAGTTGTTACTTCTGCCCTCATTACAGAACTTATTGGAATTCACCTAATTTTTGGTGCGTTTTTATTAGGGGCAGTCATGCCCAAACATGCAGGTTTGGTGAGAGAACTTGCTGAGAAAACTGAAGATTTCGTTCTCATTTTTTTACTGCCCGTCTTCTTTGCTTTTAGCGGTTTGCGGACGCAAATTGGCTTGTTAGATCGCCCTGAATTATGGCTGTTATGTGGTGCAGTTGTAGCTATTGCTATTATTGGGAAATATGCAGGAACATATGTTGCAGCGCGAGTATCTGGCATTGAAAAAAGAGATGCTTCCGCTTTAGCTTGGTTGATGAATACTCGCGGACTAACCGAGTTAATTGTCTTAAATATTGGCTTGAGTTATGGAGTCATTTCGCCGCTATTATTTACCATGCTAGTCATTATGGCATTGGTGACAACATTTATGACTTCTCCTCTGTTGGAGTTAACTTATCCGAAAGAAAAAATCCGGTTAGATCTGATTGAGGAACAACCTGAAGAAGTGGCAGCAAAACCTTCTCCTGTTTACAAAATATTGGTGCCAGTTGCTAATCCAATGACTCAACAAAGTCTGCTTAATTTAGCAGTTGCGATCGCAGGAAATCTATCTGCTGTCATTCATCCTCTTAGTTTAATCGAATTGGAAGAAGATTATTTTTTCCAAAGTACTCCCGATGAAGCAGAAAGATTAATTAGACAGCGACGAGAAGAATTAGAAGCATTAATTGAGACGTTAGAACCTCCTGAGATGAGAAAGAATGTTGCTCCCATTGTTCGCATTGCTAACGACGTTGCGCGAGAAACAGCTAACATTGCCATCGCCGATAATGCTAGCTTAATTATTGTTGGTTGGCACCGTTCGACATTTAGCATGAATCAGTTGGGAGGAAGAGTAGGAAAAATTTTGAATACTTCTCCAGTAGATGTCGCTGTTTTTATCGATAACAGACAGCAAAAATTAGACTCGCTTTTAGTCGCTCATTCTGATAATATTCATGACGATCTTGCCTTATCACTTGCCTTAAGATTGCTGATAAACAATCCCAATCGAACCCTAAAAATCCTTCGCTTTACAAAAGCTCAGCAAGAAACCAATGAGTTAGGCTATGAATTGCGGAATATGTTGGAATTGTTGCCTCAAGAGGTGCGATCGCGCATAGAAATTATTAAGCCTCAAGAAGAAGCCGATCCCATCCGAACGGCGATTAGAGAGTCGCGCAATACCGATCTCACTATAGCAGGAACGAGTCCGGCATGGGGAATCGAACGTCAAACCTTGGGACGCTATACTGACCGACTGTCGCAAGAATGTCATTCATCTCTATTAATTACCCGCCGCTATTCTCGCGTCATTAGTCATATTAGTTCTTTGGTAAATCCAGAACAAAACACGCTCTTATCGCGCTCGAATGACAAACAATGAAAGAACATTTTAACTTAAAATCTTTAACATTTTATGGAGTAATGATAGGCTCGGTTTTGGTTATTTTTAAAACGATTACTGCCTACGGAGAAAATTATCTAAAAGCTCCTTCATCTGTTGCTGGAAATTATCGAATTAACGCTCGAGCATTACCAGAATGTTTTGACCAGGAAACGCTTAATTTGAACCTAGAACAATCAGGGATTTATTTATTTGGAAATTTATCGACAAACGAGCAAAAAATTATTTTAGATGGCAAAATTAATGGCGAACAGGTATTTTTATCCGGTAAAGCCGATCGCATTGCTCAATGTCAAATTACCAATAAAAATCCTGGGATTGAAATCAAAGGACGCGCTCAAGAAAAGACTTTTATAGGAGCAATTAGATGGAATGCTAATCCTCAAGGAATAAATTTTACAGGAACTTTAGAAACATTGCCAACCCAATCTGAACCAGAACATTAGTAGACAGAAAATTTATTCTCTGTCTCAGAAGCTAAAGTCCGTTGAAACAGACTGAATATTTGGGGACAAGAAATTTATTTCTTGGTAAAAAATGAATGATTAACAAAAGTATAAGTCAGAGAATGTTTCTCTTTTTATCCAAATTACTACCTATATTTATCTACCCATTAGGATTAGTTTCTATCTGTTTAGTAATTGCTCTAGTAATGTCATGGAAAAAGTTTTCTTGGGAACAATTACCCATTGCCCTAGCACTAGGAATTATTTTATTAAGCAGTAATGCTTGGGTAACGACTTTCTTAGTAACCTCGCTGGAGTGGCAAAATCTTCCGACAGATATCCCAACAGCAGAAGCGATCGTAATCCTGGGTGGTGCAATCAAACCTTCTGTTAAACCTCGACCGATGGTAGATGTAAACGAACAGGGCGATCGCGTTCTCTACGCAGCTAAATTATATCGCGATAAAAAAGCGCCTTTAATTATCGCCTCTGGCGGTCGAATAGATTGGCTCAACAACGATCGCTCCGAATCGGCAGATATGGCACAATTGCTAGAAATGATGGGAGTACCATCGGAGGCAATTATTCAAGAACCAAACTCTCTCAACACCTATCAAAACGCGGTCGAGGTCAAAAAAATTCTCGATGAAAAAGGCATTCGCAAGGTGTTATTAATTACTTCTGCCCTACATATGCCGCGATCGCTTCTCATTTTTAAACGGCAAGGAATAGAAGCTATTCCAGCACCGACAGACTTTTTAGTCAGCGAACTCGAAAATCAATTCTTAGGGAATAGTTTTCAGGCAATTGTCCTCAATTTATTGCCAGATAGCGATCGACTCGATAAGACAACCAAAGTTCTCAAGGAATATATCGGCATAGCAATTTATCGCCTGCGAGGATGGCTTTAACAGTTATTAGTAAATTAGACTAATAAGCAAGGAAAATGCTTGCACTACCGAATTGCTTTTAAAAATTTCTCTACTGTTTGATTAAAAATTTCTGGTTCGACTAAAAATGCCCAATGATTGCCTGGAACTTCACAAATTTGTAGATTTTTTAAATAAGTTTTATAGGGTTTGAGCTGCCATGCAGTGCGATTGAGTCCTTTTTGAGGTTTGACAAACAGCGTTGGAATATCAATCGGTTGCGTTAGTCCTGCCACTTGCATGACTTCTTCAAAAATGCGATCGCGAGCTTGCACAACAAATTTACTGCCCCAAGTTCCATCGCTTTTTTGTTCGATACTAGCTTGAAAAACTTGCTCCTGTAAAGGCTTCCAATCGCGATATTGTTTTAATTGACGCGCCAATTTTTCTGCTTCCTCGTAACTAGAAAAAGATCCCATAATTTTAAGGAAAGGTAAAACGCGGTACAAAATTGGAAACGTTATTTTAAACCAACTAGGAATTTTCCCAATAAAAAAGGGATCGACGAGAATTAAACTCCGAAAACGTTTGGGATCTTGTCTTGCCCAAATTGTTAATAATTTAGCACTCCACGAATGAGCTAAAACATGAGCGGAAGACCATCCTAAATGTTTCATTAGTGCTTCTAAATCGGCAATAAAATCGGAGAATAAATAATTATTTTCAGGCTTGCTACTGTCTCCATGACCGCGCAAATCGGGAGCAATAATGTGGTAGTTGAGCGCTAGATAGTCTCCCAGACTCGACCATACTAAAGCGCAATCAACCAAACCATGTAAGAGAATTAAAGGTTCTTTTCCGCTATTCCATTCTAAATAAGACAACTGAATGTCAGAAAAATTTAAGATTTGACGGATAGGCGCGATTGCATTCATATTACAAGCAAAGCTTTTTTTCCTTTCAGATTTAGCAAGTGCCAAAAGATTAATCAGGTAATTGCATCCGTCTTAGGGTGTATCTAGCTGCATTAAAGATAAACAATCCCAAAATAATTAAAATTATAAAAAATAGCCAAACTCCTGCCCAGCCAGTTCCTCTCACAAAAGTATCTCGGCTGATTTCGAGATAGTATCTAGCCGGAACGATATTAGAAATTAGGGAAAGAGGAAAGGGAATATTACTCAAAGGATAAATAAAGCCAGATAAGAGAAAAGCTGTTAAAAAACCAATTAGAGCGACTGCTTGAATAGCTGAAGTTCGATCGGCCGCTCGGCTGCCAATTAGGAGTCCAAACATAACACTATCAGTTAGATAAATTAGCGTGCTAATTAATAAGAGAATTGGATCGCCTGCAAAACCGATTCGCCAGAGTAACATCCCAGATCCTACAATAAAAATCATTTCTAAAATACCAATGATGAGATAGGCCAATCCTTTTCCTAAAAGCAGTTCTGTTGCACTAAGGTTAGAAGCATAAACTTGTATAATCGTTCCTTGAACCTTTTCGCTTACCATGGCAAGTGCCGCTAATAAGGAAGGATATATCCATAAAATTATGCCCAACAATCCGGGAACGATATAAAGCGATTCTTTTCTTCCAGGATTAAACCAAAGGCGAATACGGGGGATAACTTTATTAGTATTTGGTTGTAATTTAGAACTGCGTAAAAAATATAGAGTTGTTGCTCGGATACTATTTTGAATCACCCTGGCATTATTCACATCGCTGCCATCGACTATTGCTTGAACTTCTACAGGGATTTCGGATTTAATTTTGCGGCTAAAATCTGGCGGAATCACAACAGCAACTTTAGCCAGTCCCCTATCGACAACTTCTTCAGGATCGCTAGAAGATAATTGGCTACCTTTAGCGATGGGAATAAACTGATTGGTAGCAAATAAACGCTCAATGTAAGCTCGACTTAAAGGCGTATTATCAAAATCTTGTATGTGTAAGGGAATATCTTTTGCCTCTAGACGAATAGCATAACCGAAGATAATTAAAGTGATAAAAGGCAGAATAAATGCCAGAGCTACTGTAAGGCGATCGCGTTTAAATTGAGATAATTCTTTGTAGCATTGCGAGAGAATTCTTTTCATAATTAAGTGTAGTGCGAGCTACCCCAAAATGTAAACAAGAAGATTTCATCGATTAATTATATTTAGGCAACAAAGCCTCTGCTAAGTGACAGTTGACGGGTTGGGAAAAGAAATATCCTTGTGCTTCGTCGCATCCCAAATTTCTTAATTGAGCGAGTTGATAAGAGGTTTCTACTCCTTCAGCGATCGCTTTAATGCCTAAAGAATGAGCCAGAGTAATAATGGTCTTGACGATTTCGCAATTGTTGCCTTGAGCGTCGATGGAACTAACAAAGGAGCGATCGATCTTTAAGGCATCGATTGGAAAACGGTGTAAATAACTTAAGCATGAATAACCCGTACCGAAATCATCAATGCTCAACTGAATTTTTTGTGCTTTGATTCCACTAAGAAGCTCGATCGTCTTTTCTCCTCGATCCATCAACATGGTTTCAGTCAGTTCTAGCCGGAGATTTTGTCCATCTAAACCAGTATCGCTGAGAATTTTGGCTAACTTATCCACAAAATCAAATTGTTTAATTTGTCGGCTCGAAAGATTGACACTGATATACATAGATGAAGCTGGGGGAAGTTTTTGTTGCCAAATGCATAACTGTTGGCAAGCTTCTCGTAAAACCCATTCGCCAATCGGAACAATTAAGCCAGTCTCTTCGGCGATTGCGATAAAATCGCCTGGATAAATTAACCCTTTTTCTGGATGTTGCCAGCGTATCAATGCCTCAAAACCCGTAACTTTTCCAGTAGCAAGAGAGACAATCGGTTGATAATATAGTAAAAATTCTTGACGGTCGAGCGCATAGCGCAAGTCAGTTTCGATTTGAGATAGATGTAGCGTCTGAGCGTACATTTCGCGATCGAAAACGGCACAGCGTCCTTTTCCTAGAGCTTTAGCGCGGTACATCGCAATATCTGCATCCCGCAGTAATTCCGTGCCATTTTGATAATTGGTCGCACCAAAAACAATACCAATGCTGGCACCAGCAAACAATTTTCGCTCTTCTAAATGAATAGGAGAGATCAGTTTATCGAGCAGTCGCTCGGCGACAGCGATCGCATCTTGAAAATCTTTGAGATCCTCAAGGAGAATAGCAAATTCATCTCCGCTCAAACGAGCCACAGTATCTGCCTCGCGGGTACATCCTTTAAGGATGCGGGAGACAGCAATTAAAAGTCCATCCCCCACAGCATGTCCCCAACTATCGTTAATAATTTTGAAGCGATCGAGGTCGATAAACAAGAGAGCAAATAAATAATTTTTGTTTCTTTGACTGCGTTGGAGTGCTTTTTGCAAATGCTCCATCAACAAAGTCCGATTGGGTAAACCCGTCAGCGCATCGTGTAAAGACTGTTGCAGCAGTTTTTGTTGGGTTTGTTTGTGCTTGGCAATTTCTTGATGAAGTTTGCCAATAACTTCTTCTAATTGTGCCGTTCTTTGTTGGACTTTTTGCTCCAATTCGGCGTTTAACTGCTCAATTTTGGATTTAGCTGCTCTTAATGCCAATTGGTGCTGAATGCGAACCACAATCTCTTCAATTTGAAAAGGTTTGGTGATATAGTCTACGCCTCCCACTTGAAACGCTTTCACCTTATCAAAAACATCATCCAACGCGCTGAGAAAAATGACGGGAATCTCACGAGTATGGACATCAGCTTTGAGTTTCTCGCAGACTTCGTAGCCATCCATTTCTGGCATTTTAATATCTAGCAAAATGAGATCGGGAGGGGCTTTTTTGGCGGTAATTAATGCCATTGCCCCATTTTTTACGCAGCGAACTTGATAGCCTCGCCCCATCAGAGATGCCGACAAAACCCGTAAATTATCGGGAGTATCGTCAATAACTAAAATATTTCCACCAAAAGAATTTAACTGAGTATTATTCATAAATTGATAGCTTCTTGAGCGAGGTTCATCAGGCGATCGAAATCAAAATTATCGACTTCTTTCTCAATAGCTTTAGCTAAAGCTTGATGTTCTTGAGGGATTTGGGACAATAATTTTGCAATGCGTTGCTCGTCAATCAAAGTAGCAGACTCAACAAGTTTCTTTAACCATTCATCGGGCATAATTGCTAAAGCGGCGGCGGTTAATTTTTCAATAATTACTGTTTCAGAGGTATCCTCAGAATCAAGCTCTTCATAGATATAATTCACGCCGAGATATTGAGCCATTTTTTCAAAAATGACTTCTTCTCGAAAAGGTTTGCGCACAAAGTCATCGCAACCAGCTGAGAGAATCACGGCTTTTTCTTCTTCGAGAGTACTGGCGGTTAAAGCAACAATTACTGTCGCTTGTCCTTGGATATGGGATTTAATTTGTTGAGTTGCCTCATAACCGTTCATCACAGGCATTCGCATATCCATCCAAATGAGATGGGGTTGCCAACTTTGCCAAATCTCTATGGCTTCTTGTCCGTTACTAGCTTCTTTTACTTGAAATCCAGTTGGTTGTAATAATTTTAATAATAGTTGTCGGTTTTCCCAGCGATCGTCTACCACTAAAATACGATATTCTTGTTGATTGGGTTCGAGTCCAATAACTCTTTGAGTTGGTTTTTGTGCGGTAATTTTGCTCGCTTCACTCAATTGCGCTTGGATATTAAATTTAAAAATACTTCCCTGACCAACTTTAGAACTAACCGTAATTGTGCCTCCCATAAGTTCGACGAACTTTTTAGTAATTGGCAAGCCTAAACCCGTTCCTTGTTGGGATTGTTTGCCTGTTTCCGTTTGAACAAATGCTTCAAATAAAGTATCAATCTCTTCGGGGGCAATGCCAGCGCCAGTGTCTTCGATTTCAAAGTAAATAGTTGTTTGTCCTTGATCATTTATCCTTTGTTCTTTGTGGTTTCTTGCCAATGAATCATGACTCATGACTGATGATGCTCTCAGGATTACACTCCCTTCATGGGTAAATTTGATGGCATTGCCTAGTAAATTAATTAAAACTTGACGGAGTTTTTTGTCATCAGTATTAATGTATCGAGGCAAATCGTTACTACGTTCAATAATAAACTGTAACCCTTTAGATTCTGCTCTCAGTGCCAACATTTCTTCGATTAAGTCTAACAAAGCATATAAATCGAAGTCTGTGGGATAGAGAGCCATTTTTCCCGACTCGATTTTAGCTAAATCTAGTACGTCATTAATTAGAGAGAGTAAATGTTCGCCACTGCGATTGATAATGCCAATATTCTCCTGTTGTTGTTTGGTGAGAGAGGTTTCTCGATTCAATAGTTGGGAGAAACCGAGAATAGCATTGAGAGGAGTTCGCAATTCATGGCTCATATTTGCCAAAAAGTCACTTTTAGCTCGGTTTGCTCGTTCTGCTACTTCTTTAGCTTGCTGTAGTTCGGCGGTTCTCTGTTCTACTCTAGTTTCTAACTCTTGATTGCTTTTTTCTAATTCTTGATTTACCCTATCTAGTAGTTGGTTGCTAAGCGCTAAATTAGCAAAGGAAGCTTGTAGTTGTTGCGCCATCTCGTTGAAGGAGTGAGACAATACGCTCAGTTCAATGATGCCTTTGACTTCTACTCGTTGGTTTAAATCTCCTTGGGCAATAGCAACAGAAGCTTTACCCAAACGCAGAATTGGTTGCGTAATCCAACGAGAGGTAATTAATCCTAACAAAACTGCGATTAATAATGCCACAAAACAGAGGGTGATGGTTGTCTGAGTATTGGCATTTATCTGTGCCATGAAGTCTGATTCGGGGATGGTAATGACGACTAACCAATCCAAACCAAATTCATCTTTCCAGGGAGTGACTCGCACAAATTGGCGTTTGCCTTGTAGTTGAAAATCCAGTTTTTGCTTGTCTTTAATGGCTTGAAAGTTACTAAATTTTTGTTGTAAATACTTGGCTGTTGCTTGAATTCGTTCGTCGGAACTGTTGAGTGCGCTGAGTCTTTTTGCTACGCCATTAACTAGGGTAAAAGGTTTTTCGGTACTGGAGGAGGCAATTAATAATCCATTGCGCTCGACAATAAAAGTTTTGGCAGTCGGGCTAATTTTTAGTTGCTGTAAGAAATCGCTAATACTAGCTAAAAGTAAATCGACTCCAATAACACCCACAAGTTGATGTTTTTGAGTGTAAATGGGACTGGTAGCGGTAATAGAAATATATCCTGCTAAATTTTCCCCATCCCAGTTGTATACAGAACCCCATATTGGTTTACCAGCTTTAATGGCATCCTCGTACCAATTTTCTGTCTTCGGGTCGTAGTCATGGTATACTGCCACTATTTCGGTGCGGTTGCCCTGACTATCGGTCGCATAAGTATAGCTTTTCCATTTGGTAGCGGGGGAAAGTTCATCTATGGTAACTCCCTGTCCGGCTAAAAATTTTCCCGCACCCGCATATTCTCCTGTAGTTAGTGCATAAGCCATATAAGACACATCTGGGTGTGTTTGTAGTTGTTTCCAAAAGTAATGTCCTGCTGTCTTAAAGTCTTTTAAGTCCAATAACCCCAGTGCGATCGCGTCGAGATTGATTTGATTGATTTTTTGCGGCGTTTCTAGATAATTATCGAGATGCTTGAATACTAAACTACTGCTTTTATCCATCAAGCGATCGGCGAGATCGTTGACTGCCTCCTGTCCGTTTTTGAAGGAAAGATAGCCCACCAATCCTACTGCACTGACAACTTGCAGCACAAAAGGCAATACTAAGACTAAGCGCAGAGGTATGCCTCGAAATTGCTGAGCTTGCTCTTTTGGAGTCGCGATCGGCTGTGATAATTTCATGAAATGACGGGCATTAAAGCTATGGAGATAAATTACTCTCTAACTATAGGTTTCCCCAAAATTTCTCTTAAATAACGTTTGCTCGCCGACCAAATCTCTTCTTCGCCACATCTGCCAGAGCGAAGGCATCTAGGTTTTGTTAATTCGTATTGACAAATCACTCTCCATGCTCTCCACCTCACCCTTCTTGGGTGCGTTGGACGATGCCAATAAAAGCATCTTCGAGGGAGAAAGGAATCGATCGCAGCGAATGAATTTTAATTCCGGCAGTTTCTAGTAAAGAACGAATTTCAGGAACTTCTTTATCGGGATAATCGAGAACGAGGTGCAGACGATCGCCAAAAATTGATACCCGCCAAGACGATAAATGAGTTTTTAATAGATTAGAAGCCTCCTGAGTGCGGTTGGTGACGAACTCCAGCAACTGACCGGGTTGAGATGCTTTAATCTCGCTAGGCGAACCCTGCACCACGATTTCTCCCGCTACCATCAATCCCATGCGGTTGCATTGTTCCGCCTCCTCTAAATAGTGAGTTGTCACTAAAATTGCCATTCCTTGACGCGCGAACTCGTTAATCGATCGCCATAACTGGCGACGCGCCAGCGGATCGACTCCCGAAGTCGGTTCGTCGAGAAAGAGGATTTCTGGTTCGTGCATTACTGAAGCGCCAAAGGCAACCCGTTGCTTCCATCCTCCCGGCAATTGACCCGTAATCATATTCTCTTTTCCCTCTAGACCGCAAGTTGCCAGTACCCAGTCGATTTTGCTACGGCGCAAGCGGCGGGGAACGCCATAAACCCCGCAGTAGAACTCCAGATTTTCCACGATGCTCAAATCGTCGTAGAGAGTGAATTTCTGACTCATGTAACCGATGCGCTGGCGTACTTGAGTGCTGCGTAAATCCTTTGTTTCTCCTGCTAGAGAGATCGCGCCTGCCGTTGGATCTAACAATCCGCACAGCATCTTAATCGTGGTCGTTTTCCCCGCGCCATTTGCCCCCAGCAATCCGTAAATTTCCCCATAGCGTACTTCTAAAGTCACTTCTTCAACTGCATGGAAGTCACCAAACACCTTTTTGAGAGAACGCGCGCCAATGGCTACATTCAAATGAGAATGTAGATTTTCGCTTTTGCTGCGGGGAAAGGGAATCGATTCGGGATTGTCTCTATACTCTCGCAAGCGGGTTACGAAGACATTTTCTAGAGTTGGAGGGGCAACTTGAATTCGATCCGGCATTATTTGTTGCTGGCGAAATCTTTTTCTGACTTCTGCTTCGCCTGCCGATGCATCTTTAACCAAAACATCCAAGCGATCGCCAAAGGTTTGTACGTCTATGATAGAGGTAGCGCAATCGCGATTGGACGCTAAAACCGCTTCCGCCAATGCCAGTCGATCCGTTCGTACCTCTAATCGCTGCAATCCCAAACTCTCTCGCAACTGCGAAAGCGTTCCGATTTGCTTAATTTCTCCTTGGTGCATTAAAGCAATGCGATGGCAGCGTTCTGCTTCATCGAGGTAAGGCGTAGCGATGACAACCGTCACTCCCTCACTAGAAATGGCAGCGAGAACATCCCAAAATTCTCGGCGGGAGATGGGATCGACTCCTGTAGTCGGTTCGTCCAAAAGTAAAATTTTCGGTTGGGAGATCAAGGCGCAGCAGAGGGCTAATTTTTGCTT
Source organism: Pleurocapsa sp. PCC 7327 (assembly GCF_000317025.1). Lineage (NCBI taxonomy): Bacteria > Bacillati > Cyanobacteriota > Cyanophyceae > Pleurocapsales > Pleurocapsaceae > Pleurocapsa > Pleurocapsa sp. PCC 7327. The sequence continues at coordinate 1,792,686 of NC_019689.1, forward strand.
CATTCCCCCAGAAAGACGACCCGCCAAGCGATCGCTAAATCTCTCCAAATTCATCAATTTCAGGTATTTAGCGCGGCGCTGGTAAAACAATGGTTCGGGAACTTGGCGCAATCCCGCCGTATAGCGCAAATTTTCATCGATGCTTAGGTCGAGATAGAGAGAGAATTGTTGCGTCAGATATCCTGTAGACAAACGCGCATCGTGAGGTAATTTTCCTAATATTTGGACGTTTCCCGATGTCGCCTCCATCACGCCAGCGAGGATGTGGAAAGTCGTTGTTTTTCCCGCACCATCGGGACCGATGAGACCAAAGATTTCTCCTTGCCGTACCGAAAAATCGATCCCTTTGACAGCGACTAGTTTGCCGTAGCGCTTCAATAAACCTTGGACTTGGATAACTTCATCATTCTCATGGTTATTCAAAACTTTGACATTTTGAACTTTGGAGGTCATGGATACCATAGAATCCCAGCAACCCTAAAAGTTCTAAATTTTTGGAGGCGTTGAAGTCAGCGTGTTCAGCATGACCACAATTAACGCACAAAAACTTATCCCCTTTACGATTTCTCCTGTCCCACCTAAAACATTGGCGACAAAATTGAGAAGTTTTCCAAGGATTTTTGCGTATAACCTCTATCCCCAGTTCTTCGCATTTTCGTTGCAACAATGTCTCAGAGTACTTATAAAGCCAATGGGACAATCGCCTGTTAAACACGCGAGAGAACGTCCCTCGTTGATCGTGTTTAACCTTTTTCAAATCCTCAACTACAACAGTTTTGATTTGAGAAAAGTCTATTTGTTTGAAGGCAGCACCAATCATAGATTTAGCTTCTACTTTAGTGTGCTTCTGACGTTTACCAAACTGCTGAATTCTTTTGTAGAGAGAATTTCCAGTAGTTTGACCGTCACTAAAAACAAGTCCATTTTTGTAGTTAGAATCCATACCAACTACAACACCTTCTGTTTTGGGAAGTGGAATTTCTTTTTCAACCAAGAAATCAATATAAAGTCTACCTCTTTTTATGCCCAGTCTCAAGGTTTTAGACATATTCCAACCATCTTGCAGCTTTTGATTGAGTGGCTTTGTAGATTTAACTGGAACAATCAAACGAGGCGCTCCAGAACCTATAAATTTAACAACCCAATCAAAACTACCTTGCCCTTTTTCGATAGTGACAAAGTGATAGTACAAAGTAACTATTTGATTTTTAAGATTGGGTTTTCTCTTTATAGGTTTTTTGTATTGGGAACGTACTACTTCTTTGGCTTGCTTTGCCAGAGCTTGAGAAAGTCTAGTAGTGATCTCAAACCTTTTGACTGCTTTATGCACAGTAGGCAAATCAGCCAATTTACCTGTAAAGTCTTGTCTTTGCCAAAACAAGTCAACAAAATATTGTGTTATATCTTTACACTTAAATACAAAATCTTTAAGTATTTCTTGTTTACCTACATTAACGTCGCTAAGAAATACTCTATAGGTTCTAGTTATTACTTTCTTGCGCCTGGCAGCCATTATTCTACTTCCTCCAACGCTTTAATAGCTGCTTGTGACTTCTTTCTACCTCTTCTTTGCCCATACAATCTAGCAGCAAAGCTAGTTAATATAGCTATTAAATCTTCCATTAAATCATTTGTTGTATTTTCGGCTAGATTGATAACTTCTATTTTGAATGGGCAAAGAGTCTCGAACCACTTAAAACCAAATCTAGTCAATCTGTCTTTATTTTCAACTAATAAAATGTCAAATTCTCTATCCTTTAGAAGTTTATGTAACTTCTTCCTATCGTCATTCAACCCTGATGCAAACTCTTTTGTTACAGACATTATTTGGTATCCCTTAGCTAACGCATACTTTGTTAGTATCTCAATCTGGGATTCCATAGCAGCTTTGTTTTCTAAAGAAGATTCACGCCCATATATAGCGCACCTAATGTTAGTTGATGGTGCAGTTAGCCCAAGCTTTTTGTTTACCCACCAACCAGGAATGAATACTCTACCAGGTTTATCTTTTATTGAAGGTGCTTCACCTGCATACACCCAACGTCGGATTGTCCAGGGATTTACACCTAACATTTTCGCCGCTACTGTGAGTTTGTATCTTTGTTCCAGATATCACATTATGGCAAAGAAAGTCAAATTTGTGGAGATTTAATTAATATGCATAGATAATTACAATCGCAATTTGCCTAGTTATTCTTTCTGAAGTCTTTCCGATACTTGGGCTATATAAACAATTGTCTTGTATGCCAAAGATACTTTGCCATTTTCATCGCCACAGCGATCGCATAATTCCCCTAAACCGGAGACCAATCGCTGTTGTACCGACTCAGAAAGGGGGACAAACGATTGACTTCTTGCTAAACCAATCAGTCCATATAGATCTAATTCCTGTTTGTAGGCAAACTCATAACTGCGGATATTAGCAAAATTGTACGAACGTAAAAGGCGAAAGAGTTGCCAGTCGTACCAAGATTGAATTAACTTGGAAGGCAGCAGAATTACTTTTTTGACAAGGCGATCTAGTGGATTTGGGAATGATAGCCTAAAAATCAGGCGAGTGCAATCTATGGTAAATTTGTCCGATGCATCGTCTTGGTTCCAAACTAAAGCTAAGCGTCCGCTAGGTTTAAGAATGCGGCGAAACTCTGCCACAGTCGGTTTGCGATCGAACCAGTGAAACGATTGAAAGCAAGTCACCAAGTCAATTGATGCTTCCGCTATGCCAGTCTTTTCTGCCGTGCTATCGAAGAACTCAACCAATGGATGAGACGCTGCTGCTTCTCTCATATCGGCATTTGGTTCGATCGCCAGTACGCGCACTCCACGTTCGGCAAGCAGGCGTGAGGAAATTCCCGTCCCCGCACCAATATCGGCAGCTACAAGAGGATTATTCAGTCCTTCTAGAATGCGATCGATGGCTGCTGTAGGATAGCTGGGTCGGTATTTAGCATAATCTGTTGCGCGATCGGAAAATCGTTCCAAAGAGTTCATTGGTTTAACTGACCAGTTATACGACTTCGCGAACTACTAGAAAAATTTTAAGATCGAGAATGAGTAATATCAGATCTGTTCGATCGAGTTATAGATTGTAGCGTGGGAAATCCTTTGCCATGGCTGGGGGCAACGCTGGGCTTCGGATTGCTAGGGCACTTCGCGTCTTGCTTGCGTACTGGTAATGTGAATCGCGAGCAAGAGCCTCACACTCTAACTACGAATTGTTTTCTTGTGGCTTGAAATGGGTCGCCTGGGATTCGAACCCAAGACCAATCGGTTAAAAGCCGAGTGCTCTACCGCTGAGCTAGCGACCCTCGTTAATTTTCACGCACGATTGCCTATTTTAGCACATACTCATGCCTAGCACAAGTAACAAGATTAGAAATAACTTACCGCTATCTCAACATCTGCTTGGTAGGTACTTCCTGGTTCTAGGTAATTGAGTTGTTCGCCCGTATTCAGGGCATTGCGAGGAGCACTCCAAGGTTCGAGACAAACGTAATTTTTCCCCTTGACAGTCCAAAATACCAAGGTCGAATAGAGAGCGGAGTAATTAATCGCGATTTTTAGACGGCGTTGATTGTCGGTTAGGGAAGTAGAATGATGAGTTAATGACTTAAAGGCAACATCAATTTCGTCCTGGTTGAAGTCGAAAGTTCCCGAAAACGGGTAAATTTCTTGACTTTGTTGGTCTTGGTATTGGGAAGCAGGAATATCAAATGTCAGTTGAGTTTTATCGCCTGCATAGAAATAGGGATGCAACCCGGTAGAAAAGGGCATTACTTCATCCGATCTATTCGTAAAATACTGCTCGATTCTCAGACGATTTTCTTGAAGTTGGTAGGTAAATGCGAGTTGAAAATCAAAGGGATAAACGGCGCGAGTTTGCTCGTTACTTTTTAAAAGTAGAGTCAGACTGGCACTGTTATTGTCGGTTGACTGTTCGGCAACTTCCCAGGGAAGATCGCGAGCAAAGCCATGTTGTTTGAGCGTATATTGCTTTCCCTTGTAAGTATAAATGTTGTCGGGTAGATTGCCGCAGATGGGAAACAAAATCGGAATGCCACCCCGTATGCTTAACTGAGGGTTGGCGAAGCGTTGTGCATCTAGATAAAGAATATTCTGACCTTGAATTTGCCAGCGAGTTACTATGCCGCCGCGTTCGGGAACAATTTCTAAACGAGAGAGAGTTTTTTGGTCGGAGAGAATGTAAGTGCGGTATTGTTCTTGTTTAAAGGCGATCGCAAACACCGAATTTTTTCCTAACAACGCTACGATAAAAACTGACTTAGAGCAAAGGCTAAAGCTGCACTTCCAATGGGAACTGTGAAATTATCGACCCCCAGCTTGGAAAAAGACTCTAGACCAGTAGCCACAACTGCTACCGCTAAGGATGTTAACCAAGTTTGCCAGATATTGCCGTCAACGGCAAGAAGAATCAAACTGGTGACAAGAAAGCTTGCCCCTGTCATGGTCAGCGAACCTTCCCAACTTTTAGTCATTCCGAAGACTCGGTAAGTATGTTTGCCAAAATTCTGACCGATAATACCTGCCAACCCATCGCCCCATGCCATGACCAAAATTCCTATGGCTGCGTATTGGGGTTGGTTGAGCGTCCAAAACCAGCCGATTAATATGCCAATACTAATAGCATAGAAGAAGGTTCCCAAACTTTTTCGTCCGACGCTGTTGATACTGGGAAGAATGGGAACTACGTAGGAAAGCAAAGCAATGCAACACGCGATCGCCGAAGCTCCTATTCCTATCCAAGCAGGAATATTCAGCCACCAGGCAAATAAAATAACGTGACCTGCACCGATGTGAACGACTTTTCGAGTCAGTTCTCCATTGGTGTTGGTTAAACGATTTAACCCTTCAGCCAAAACAAGGATAAATCCCAGGTAGAGGATGACCAGACTCAGGGGAAACCAGAGAGACGAAAGCGATTCAACCCAAAAAAGAGGCTCGGACAAAGATCTAAATTTCTATCGCTATTGAGGACAAATTTGCTTGAGTAACAACTTATTAGATTACTACTTTTTATCAGTTGCTAGAAAACAAAGCCCTTTGAACGATATAAAAGCTGTACTCCTATCACTACTGTTTGGAAGAGGGCAATAAATTGTCAACGCTGAGGCAGGAAGCTTGAAAGTCTAGTAAGATCGTCAAGGAATAAAAAATTAAAACTTCTACTGCCCATTTAGAAAGTTAGAGATCGGAAAAATAATGACTACCGAACTACAACCGACGATGAGCCTCAAAAAGGCTATCCAAGAACGTCGCGCGGCTCGTTCTTTTCGTCCCGATCCCATTCCTGAAGAGATTTTAAGGGAAATTTTTCGTCTGGGTTTGAGAGCCCCTTCTGGTTACAACCTCCAGCCTTGGCGTTTTATTGTTTTAAGGGAGCAGGCGAACAAGGAAAAACTGAGAGCTTGTGCCTTCGATCAGCGTCAGATAACGGAAGCACCAATCGTATTGATTTGTTGTGGCGATCGCCGCGTCAATCGATCAGAATATATTGAAGCGATCGTGCAATTAGGCAATGAAGTGGGTGCTATGACCGACACTTTTGCTGAGTATATGCGCTCTGCCATTCCGCAGTTATTTGAAAATAAACCTTCTTTTGAATCTCTAGAAGCTTGGACAAATCGCCATACTATGCTCGCAGTCGCTCACTTAATGATTGCAGCCAAAGGATTTGGGGTTGATAGTTGTCCGATGGAAGGATTTGTTACCGCACAGGTTAAAGAAGCATTTAAGATTCCTGATGAGGTAGATGTATGCTGTTTGTTACCGATGGGATATGCAGCTGAACCTGAAAAAAAATACGGCGGACGATTTCCTATCGACCAAGTTTTTTACAGCGAAAGTTTTGGTAGCGTATTTCAATAAAGTTATTGAGAGTAAGAGACTTATTTTTCTGATTTTTTCTTTTTTCTCAACCATCTAGTAAGGTAGGAAAATTTGTAAGCGTTGAACTAAACTATCTTCATCTTTTAACTGGGATTCGATAGGTAATTTAATCGCCGAGTTACCTTCTAAATTTGGTTTGGAACGAAGGCGAATTAAATAAAAACCATGATTTTCAATCGGCTGAGTTAGAAACTTCTCGCTTTCTATTTTGCTCCAAAACAAAGGAAGGCTCGAACGATCGTACAAGGTCAAGTAAATATTGTAATTCTTAACGAGCGAAGAGTTGCTCTCAATTTGTAGCGATTGTCCTCGCATTAAATAGCCGTAAACAAACTGAGTATCGGGTGCACCTACGGGTAAATATTCATTTCTCACAAAAGATTCTGGTAGGTATTTTCGCAGTCTCAGAATGGTAAAAATATAGTAATGAAGCGCTAAATAAAACCAATTTTTGTGTTTAATTAAATCGTAGTAAAAATTATTAGTATCTGAAGGAACTGGACAAGAACTGACGAATTCTACTCCATCGATGGTAACGGCAGGTAAATTAACGCGATCGCGCCACTGATAATATCTTAACCCTATGCTGTATTTTCCCGGTTTTAATTTTAAAGTTTCCCATTTATCTTGAGAGTTCAAGCGATCGGACTCTAGACTTGTTATAGTCTGATAACTGGGGAAACTGTAGATAACAGCGATCCAAGAACCAGCAGAATTCTTTGCCGATTCTGTATCGAGCGCAATTGATTCTTTAACCGAAAAAGGGCCAAGCGTTCCAATAATAGCATGGGTATTCCAACGAGGTCCTTTAGTCATCAATACGGGCAAGCTTAGAGAAGATTTTAAATTTTCTGCCGATAAAACTCGCCATTGAAAAGTTTTTTTCTTGTCAACAGTAAGATAGAACGTATAGAGGTTGCCAACAATAAATTTCATGGCTTTGTAAAAGAAGAGAGAAAGAATAGCCAAGGGAATTTCCCCTATGAGCGAGAATCGATTATTGGTTATTATTTTGCGATCGCTTTTCATATTGATTCTCTGGGCTAATTTTAAATTTCTTTCTTCTTCGCGCTCGCCTAAGATTAACTTGAGCTGAGTATAGCAGTAAAAACGATTGTTAAGAAAAAAGTTTTCTTCTCGCGATCGCAACAATACTTTTATGGTTATCAACTGAGTTTGCAGACACGCCTTAGTTTCTATTAGCTACCTCGAACTTTCGCTCCTACTAACTTACGGATTTCTTCAGCCACCAGCAGCGCTGGCGGAAAAATCAGTAACATGAGCCACTGCCAGAGGTCTAGAGGCGCAGTATTAAAAATTGCCCTCAGAGGAGAAAAATAAATGATGGCAAACATTAAACTCCATTCAACAACAATGCCCAGCCAGAGCAAACGATTGTTAAACCAGTCCAGCTTGAATGCAGAGGTCACTTCGGAGCGACAGGCGAAAAGATTGCCCACCTGACAGGCAACAATGACAGCAAGGGTAACGGTTGTGGATTGTCTGTAAACAGCAGTAAGATCGGGAGCGGCAGTACGAGCCAAAATGGCAGGCGTGACTTGCTGGAGATCGGCAAGAGAATAGCCGTGACTCCACCAAACGATAAAGAATCCCAACATAGCAGCAGCTCCTTCGATAATGCCTAAAAAACCATAAGCCCGTGCCAAGAGCGGGAAGTTTAGAAGTGGTTTTTGTTTGGGTCGGGGCGGTTGTTGCATGATACCGACTTCCGGCGGGTCTGCACCCAAGGCAAGAGCTGGTACCATGTCAGTGCCTAAGTCTACGGCTAGGATCTGTAAAATCGTCAGAGCAGGCGGAATCTTCACGGCTACCATTGCCAAAAATGGAACGATCTCCGGCACGTTGGAAGCGAGGATATAGGTCATGAATTTGCGGATGTTCTGATAAACCGTCCGTCCCTGTTCGATCGCGCTGACGATGGTGGCAAAATTATCGTCTAGCAAGACAATATCGGCAGCTTCCCGCGCCACATCCGTACCGCTCATGCCCATCGCGATGCCAATATAACCTGCCCGCAGCGCTGGCGCGTCATTTACGCCATCTCCGGTCACTGCCACGATATGACCCGAATCCTTATAAGCCTGGACAAGGCGCAACTTGTGTTCTGGACTCATGCGGGCAAAAACCAGATCCCAGGGGCGATGTAAGATCTGACGCAGTTGGGCATCGGAGAGGTGTCCCATGTCTTCTCCTGTCAGGACTCTGGCTTTTTTTCTGACTAAGCCAATACGACGGGCGATCGCTTCTGCGGTTAAGCTATAATCTCCCGTGACCATGGTGACGGCGATGCCTGCTTGGTGACAAAGCGCGATCGCATTTGCCACTTCCGGGCGTGGCGGATCGAACATCGCCGCCAGTCCGATAAAGATCAGATCTTGCTCTAGTTGCTGGGATCTTTGCTCTAGCAATTCCTTTCCACCCTTACGCGCCGCCAAGCCCAGAACGCGAAACCCTTGACAGGCCAGGTCGTCGTTAGCAGATGTTACCTCGTCTCGATCTGCCTGAGTCAGTTCTTTAAGTTGTCCGTCGCGCAGAATAAAATGACAGTGCCGCAACACTTCTAAAGGAGCGCCTTTGGTAAAACTGAGGTAGGGAAACTCGTTAGCCCAGATTGCCGATAAATGCCAGTCCAACACCACCGTCATCATCCGCCGCCGCGAATCAAAAGGGACTTCCCGCAGTCGGGGCGACTGGCGCTGCAACTCTTCTGGTCGCAAACCCGCTTTGAGAGCCGCTACTAGCAATGCCGCCTCAGTTGGATCGCCGATTTCCTGCCAGCGACTCGGATGCGTCAGATGGATCAGGCGAGCGTTAGAACAAAGGGCAGATCCCGCTAGAAGCAGATGGACTTGCCAAGAGGCTTCTGCGTTCTCAGGAATGCGGACTTCTCCAGTCGTGGGGTCATAGCCAACTCCAGTTACGTCGATATAAGGAGTCGAACTTTCTGGTTTAGCGTAGGAGGGAACCCATAAAGCCCGAACAGTCATCTCATTTTTGGTCAGCGTCCCTGTTTTGTCGGTGCAGATAACATTAGTAGCGCTGAGGGTTTCAACGGCAGACAAGCGACGGACTAAGGCATTGCGCTGCGCCATGCGCTGAACGCCCATCGCCAAAGCAAGGGTGACAGTCGGCAAGAGTCCCTCTGGCACGTTGGCGACAATGATCCCAATGGCAAAGATAAAACTTTCCTCGACTTCCATGCCGATCAGCAGATAGCTGAGGAGGAAAACAGTAACTCCCATACTAACTGCGATCGCGGTCACAACCCTTACAATTCGCGCTACTTGAATCTCTAGCGTGCTGGGTTCTCGCTTCACCATTGCGGTCAGATGCGCTACGTGCCCGAATTCCGTGCGAGTTCCCGTCGCATAGACTACAGCCGTTCCCCGACCTGCGGCAACGGTAGATCCGGCAAACACTAAATTAGGAACTTCGGCGGGTTGGATTTTTTCCTGAAGCTGGGTTTCGCCGGGATGGAGCAAGGTTTTGCCATCGCGAACGGGAACGACGCGCCTGGGTTGCACGGGTCTGGCATGGCGGGCAACGGGGAGGGATTCTCCCGTCAGGACGGAAACATCGACATAAAAACCCTCAGCTTGAACGAGGCGAGCATCGGCAGAAATGCGATCGCCTTCTTCTAACTGGACTACGTCTCCTACTACCAGTTCTCGCGCCGGAATGACTTTGAGAATGCCATCCCGATACACTTTCACCTGCACGGGCAACACTTTTTTCAGGGCTGCTAGCGCCCGTTCTGCTTGGTATTCTTGCCAAAAGCTAAAGATGGCGTTAATCCAAATGACTGCCCAAATCGCCCAACCCAGTTCGGGAGTGCGAGAAATAAAAGCGAGGATGCCTGCTACCCACAGTAGCAATGCCATGAAGTGAGTTAACTGGTCGGCAAAACGCAGCCAGAGAGGGCGATGGGGCGGTTCTGGCAGTTCGTTGAATCCCTGTTGTCGCAGTCTTCCGCCAGCCTCGCCCTCGGATAGTCCTTGCGGCGACGTGTTTAGGGTTTCATAAACTTCATCGACGGGAAGCGACCAGATGGGCTGATGGGGCATCGTATCATCTCCGTTGCATTACCTACAACTAGGACACAGAAAAAGAGAAAAGGCTGGAAAGTTTTGTCTTCAATACTAATAGCTTTATGTTTTCTCTTCCACAACGCGATCGCGGATACTAATGAGGATAGCTACAGTAAAAAATTTTATGACTCATTTTGGCATTCTTTGCCCCGCCGCGATCGGTCATCTCAATCCAATGTGTGCTTTAGGTCGAGAATTACAGCGGCGCGGTCATCGCGTTACCCTTTTCGGAATTCCCGACGTTCAACCCAAGGTAATGAAAGCAGGATTAGAATTTTGGATAATTGGTGAAGCTGAATTCCCGACTGGAACTTTAGAGCAAAACTATAAACAGTTGGGGGAAATGAGCGGACTAGCAGGACTGAAATTTACGGTGGGTTGGTTTAAGCAAGAAATGGCTATGCTTTTTGGCGAAGCACCCTCAGCAATAAAAGCATTAGGTATAGAAGCCTTATTAATAGACCAGGTTACTCTCGCAGGTGGAACGATCGCTGACTTCCTCAATCTTCCTTTTATTACTATATGTAACGCTCTGTTAGTCAATCGCGAGGCTGGAGTTCCTCCCTACTTTACCCATTGGCAGTATCGCGATTCGTGGTGGGCGAATTGGCGCAATCACGTGGGAAATTTTATGATTAATCGTCTCACGAAACCTCTGCGCGATCGCGCGATCGCGCAGCGCCGTCAATGGGAGTTACCCCCCTACGCTAGCCAGGGAGATTTCTACTCCCAACTGGCTCAAATATGCCAACTACCAGCAGAGTATGACTTCCCGCGAGTGAATTTAGCTCCGTGCTTTCATTACACTGGTCCATTGCAGGAGCCATCTGGCTTAGAACCTGTCTCTTTTCCGTCTATTTCTTTCCCTTTTGAAAAGTTGACAGGGAAACCTCTGATTTATGCTTCTCTAGGAACTTTACAAAATCGCAATTGGGAAATATTCCAGAGCATTGCCGAAGCTTGTATCGGGTTGGATGCCCAGCTAGTCATCTCTTTAGGAAACCCGAACAGCCAAGAATCGGGGACTAGCCTACCCGGTTCGCCTATCGTAGTTCCCTATGCCCCCCACCAGCAATTAATTGAAAGAGCTAGCTTGGTCATTACCCATGCAGGGATGAATACTACCATAGGCGCATTGAGCAGTGGAGTACCGTTGGTAGCCATACCCATTACTAACGAACAGCCTGGAATTGCTGCTCGCATTGCTTGGACTGGAACGGGCGAAGTCGTTCCCCTCAAAAAATTGAGTGCCCAAAGCCTACAAAAGGCTATTAAAAGAGTTTTAACGCAAGAGTCCTACAAAAAAAATGCCTTCAGACTGCAAGAGGCAATTAAGCGAGCAGGAGGGTTGAATCGAGCGGCTGATATTATCGAGCAGGCTGTCTCTACCCGAAAGCCAGTCCTTGCTCAAATACACCAGTAGAGAGTAAGAAATCGTCGAGCGAGTAAATCTTAAGAGGCTCTCTTAATTTCTTTGCGTCTTTGCGTGAGACTATCATCCCACGATCGTACAACGCCTTATTTTTTCTTCTTTTTCTTATCTAATCTGCCATTTACTAATCCATTGGATCCATAGACTTCGCGACTTCCGGCAAGGCTGACTAATTCGACTTCTTTTTCATCTCCCGGTTCAAAACGGATTGCCGTCCCTGCGGGAATATTTAAACGCATTCCTTTAGTTCTTTCTCGGTCAAATTGCAAAGCTTCGTTCACTTCATAAAAGTGAAAATGAGAACCCACTTGAATCGGGCGATCGCCTGTATTCGCTACTTGGATTCTCACGGTTTCGCGTCCTGCATTTAACTCAATTTCACCTTCAGCCGCAATTATTTCGCCTGGAATCATAATTGTTCAATTTTGGATTTTCGAGGATACGTCAACTTTCATTAATTGTTTTATCTTTAAATAATACAATTTCTGGTTACTATCGATGCGTTTCTACAGTGAGTTTAAAAGAATCATAAACATTGTAGTGCGATCGTCCCGCTCGCGCGAGCAAGATGCTCGCACTACTCACTACTTTTTACACATCAAATAGACTTGCTCTATAAACTCAAACAAAGTTTCATCGTCTATTTGGTTAAAATCAGTCGTATCTATTTCCAAAACGCGATCGCTGGCTTCTAATGCTTCATAACCGCTTTGACGTAAAGTAGTTTCAAATTTCTGTTGCGATCGCGTTACATCATATCCCAATTGTTCGCATAAAAAAGCCATTTGTTCTGCATCTCGATCGCAAGCCGAACGAATGATAATTTCATTTTTAGTCATTTTAATTGCCGCAAGATTGAATCAATCATTCTATCTCGCGACTGGTAAAGAATAAGCGATCGCTCTCTATTTTAGTGATGGTGATGATGGCTATGAGTTTGTGCTTGCACCACTGCCAAAGTAGGATTTACTGTCAAAGTTTCCTCTGACAAAAGGGCAGCAATATGAGGATCTGCCCAGTTTGCCATCATCTGACAAAACTCTGAATTATCGTTGACGCATGGCATCTGCACGTAAATCACGCCAGAATATTTACGACGAACATGCTCGATGATATGTCCTACATCTAAGAGAGTTTCGTGATTTTCTGTAGCAAAGCCAATCGGCATAAAAATAATAGCTTTTGCCCCCAACTCAATTAGGTTTTTCGCCGCTAATTCTGCATTTGGTTGCGTCCATTTAATCAAAGGCGTTTGATGATTTAGCCAACCTACAGAAATTAACGGATAGCGATGGATCAGTTTCTCTCGAACTAACTCATAGAGTACCTGACTCTCATCAATCCCCGAAGTAAAACCCTTCGCTTCGTGAGGACAGCCGTGATTCATCAAAACGATGCCTATCTGGGAAGGTAGATGAGAACTGGCTAAGTCTTGGGCAATTTTTTCTTCTACCAAACGCGCCATTAAATCGATGTAGGCAGGTTGATTGTAAAACGATGGGATGTAGCGCAATCCTTTTACCCAGTGTTGGCTACCATTAGCCATTTGAGCGAGTGCTTTATTTACCTGCTCGATGGCAATGCCGCTCGTGAAGATAGAATCGACCACTAGTAAGGGATAAATTAAGATTTTATCAAATCCCTGCGTTTTAATTTCTTCTAAAACCTGTGCGGGAAGAAAGGGTTTGCAGAAGTTAAATGCTTTAAAAACTCTCACGCGATCGCCCCATTTCGCTTGTAAGTTTTGTTCGATCGCCGATCGCTGACGTTCAAAAATCTCGTTGTGAGGAGAAATAAAGCGATTATGCCGGTGTTTCCACTCGTGAAGGTCAAAAATTGCTAAAAGTTTCGCTAAAGAGGGATAAACCCATATCGGTACGGGAGCGAATTTAGCCGTTAGCAGGTTCAACGCCTGTTCGTTGTAGTTGGCGAAATCGTCGTAACTCTCGACCTCTCCATAGCCCATGAGCAAGACGGCAACCTTGTCTGCTGGCGAAGTTGTTGCTCTTGCTTGTTGTTGTCGTTTTTCTGGAGTAGCAACCACTGTGTCTGCCTCAATGTTTAAAGTCGATCCAAGAAAAGAAATTTCTCTAATTTAATGGGTTAATTTTCTTCTGCTCTTATATTAATACTTTAAGATACTATCCCCTGGGATTGGATAAGGTTAAGAGAATAATAAATTCTGGCGTTAGATACCAAAAAGCGATAGGTACTATATCAATTACTTATTCTCTCTTGACTATATGTAGATGCAAAGGCTCTCTGGTATAGAGCGATGGCTTTTTGCAAGATCGTATGCCAAATGATTTCGGCTCAACGCGCGTGCGATGCTTAACATTTCTTAATGCTAAAATCAATTAGCGTACAAAACAGTAAGGAAATGACAGCAGTCGTGTTTGGGAGCCTACCATTTCCAGGACAAAGCGGAGATCGCGTCGTTAGCAAGGCAGTTAGTGCTGCCATTGCAGCCTTGTTCAAACGAACAGGCAAAATTGAAGCGAACTTGCGAGCCGAACCCCTTGCCAAGTTATTGCAAGGCAGTGTCGATGGCTTCGACTTTATTGGCAACGGCATGTTGATGTATAACGGCTTGCGGATTGAAGCGATGGAGCTGTACGTACAAGCTGTGTCGCTCGACTTTAGCGCTATCTTTAGCGGTCAAGTAAAACTCCGACAGCCCACCCAAGCGAGCATGCGCGTCGTCCTTACCGAAGAAGACTTGACGACTTCCTTTAACACGCCATTTGTGGTAGAAAAGCTGCAACAATTGCAGTATCAGGGACAGCCCCTTTATTTTCAAAATACCCAGATGATTCTCAACGAGGATAAATCGCTGCGGATTAAAACTCAGATTCGGGTTGGGGAGTCGAGCGATCCTATAGAAATCGATGTAACATCACATTTGCAGGTCGAGGAGCGACGCAAGCTACAATTTGTCAATGTTACCCATCAAGAAGATGAAGCCGCGATCGCATTAGGGCAAGCTTTAATCGACCACGTTAACAATCTTCTCGACCTCGATAAATTTGCCCTAGACGGCACTCAACTGCGAGTCGATCGCGTGCGCGTTCAAAACAAACAAATAATCTTCTACGGGATCGCTCAAATCGATCGTTTTCCCCAACCTAAGACGAGATAAGGAGGCGGGGAGAGTTAAGAGTGTGGGAAGTGTGGGGAGTGTGGGGATACAAATTACTAACCACTAACCACTAACAAATAACTAATGACCCATGACAACTGACCAATTCCCAATAACAAATGAATGCTATTGAAATATGCAATGGATTAGGAAGCCATCCAAAGAAGATAGAATTTGTATCCTAGAGAAATAAGAAGAGTCGTTCTTCGTTCGCAGATCGAACGAAATAAATTGGATGAACAAGGTAGACTATCTTCGCATCAGCCTAATCGATCGCTGTAATTTCCGGTGCCAGTACTGCATGCCTGAAGGTGTAGAACTCGACTATATCCTGCGACAAGAACTGCTCACAAATGAGGAATTAATAGCACTACTGAAAGAAGTTTTCATTCCGGTTGGGTTTAGAAAATTTCGCCTAACGGGAGGCGAACCGCTGATCCGTCCTGGCGTAGTGGATTTGGTGCGAGATATTGCCTCTCTCCCGCAAACCGAAGACCTCGCCATGACTACCAACGGCTTTTTACTCGCCGACATGGCACAAGACCTTTATGATGCTGGTTTGCGACGGATTAACATCAGTCTCGATTCGCTCGACCCACAGACCTTTGATAAAATTATCGGCAATCGCGGTCGCAGTCGTTGGGAAAAAACCTGGGCAGGCATTCGAGCAGCCCATCGAGTGGGATTCGATCCGCTGAAATTAAATGTAGTAGTCATCCCAGGAGTTAACGACAAAGAAGTAGAAAATTTAGCCGCGTTGACGATTGACCGCAACTGGCACGTGCGCTTTATTGAATTCATGCCGATTGGCAATGCCGCTTTATTTAGCGATCGCGCTTGGATTCCTTCCGAAGAACTCAGACAGCGCATCAGAAGCAATTGGGGATTAGTCGAATCCGATGTGCGAGGAAATGGACCAGCAGATGTATTCCAAATTCCAGGCGCTAAAGGGACTTTGGGATTTATTAGCCAGATGTCAGAATGTTTTTGCGATCGCTGTAATCGGATGCGTCTATCTGCCGATGGGTGGTTGCGTCCCTGTCTGTTAAACGAAACGGGTCAAATTGACCTCAAAACTGCCCTTCGTTGCGGCATCGATCCCGCCAAATTACGCGAAAAAGTTCGTTATCTTTTGCAAATCAAGCCAGAAATTAATTTCAAACAACGAGACTCCGGTACAAAAACTGGTATCTATACCCGTACCATGTCTCAGATTGGCGGGTAAACCGTTAATTTAAGTCGCAATTTGGGTCGCAATTTGGGGGAATAATTTAGAATTGTGAATTGTTTTAACCAGTATTGCGCATTCCGGCGGCGATTCCATTAATGGTTAACAAGGCGCCGCGCAGTAACTCTTCCTTACTGTAACGGAAATAGATGGCGTTCGATGAAGCGCGATCGCTATACTGGCGAAGCCGTTTGAGTAAAGAAACTTGCAGGAAGCCTAATGGCACGATCGTACCATTGCGCAACTGCACCGATCGTTGCAGGCTGGGATCGCCGTCTAGAAGTCGATTGTGCTCTGTAATTGTCAGGATTAAATCGCAACTAAGGTGATATTCTTGAGCGATTTGCTCGAAAAGCCGCTCGAAACGTTCCCTATCTTCAGGTTTTGATAGTTCTCTAACGTAATGATGCGCAATCTGTAAATCTACCTTAGCCAATGTCATTTCCGCTTTGGAAATGACCATCTTAAAGAAGGGCCATTTTAAGTAAAAATAACGCAGCAACTTGAGATTTTCCTCTGGCTCGCGAGCGAGAAATTCTCGTAAAGCCGTCCCGACACCGTACCAAGCAGGCAACAGGAAGCGGCTTTGCGTCCAGCTAAAGACCCAAGGGATAGCTCTTAAGGTACTGAGGTCTTTTTGACCGCTCTTGCGTCTGGCGGGACGAGAACTAATTTGTAGTTGGCTGATTTCTGGGATGGGAGTGACCGAGAGAAAGAAATCGATAAAATCTGGCTGTTCGTAAATCAGAGCGCGATAGGCTTTCCGCGCGCAGGTTGCCAATTCCTCCATAATTGCGTTCCACGGCTCGATATCATCAAAACCGCTTCCCAACACGCTTGATTGAATGACAGCAGTGGCGAGCGTTTCTAGATTATAGAGCGCCAGTTCGGGTAAGGAATACTTAGAGGCGAGGACTTCTCCCTGTTCGGTAATCTTGATTCGTCCGTTGATAGTCGAGGAAGGCTGTGCCAAGATAGCTGCATAAGCAGGTCCGCCACCACGACCGACCGACCCGCCGCGTCCGTGAAACAGTCTCAGTATGACTCCATATTTCCGAGCCACTTTCTGTAGAGCTTTCTGCGCTTTATGAATTTCCCAATTGCTACTGAGAAAACCCGAATCCTTATTACTATCCGAGTAACCGACCATGACTTCTTGAAGATTGACAGGAAACCCTGGGATTTCAATTCCGTCGTGACCTCCTGCCAGAGCAGTTCGGTAGAGAGGGATCTCAAACAATTCTTCCATGATGGTCGGCGCTCGTCTGAGGTCGTCTACCGTTTCAAATAAAGGGCAAATTCGCAACGTCGTCTGACCAGTCGCGGGATCGTAGAGTCCGGCTTCTTTTGCCAGCAGCATTACTTCCAAAACGTCGCTGGCATCGTGGGTCATGCTGATAATGTAAGTTTGGCAGATGTCTAAACCGAACTCCTGCTGTAACTGCCGCAAAATTCGCAGGGTTTCGATCGCCTCGCAGGTTTTGGCTGAAAATGGCATGTCTTGGGGAATCAATGGGCGGCGCGTGCGCAACTCTTGCACCAGCCAGGCGATTTTCTCGGCTTCTGTGAGTTGGCTGTAGGGTTTGGGCAGAATTTGCAGATACTCGGCGATTTCTTCGATCGCCTCAGAGTGTTGGGAAGACTCTTGACGAAAATCGAGTTGGGCGAGGTTAAAGCCATAGACTTCGACCTGACAGATCAGATTGTCTAGCTCCTGACAGCACAATCTCGTTTCAGCCAAATTGCGCTGAATTAACCGTAATTCTGCCAAAAAATCGTCCCCGCAACGATAGACATTGTCATGAAACCTTTGGAAGAGGATTTGGCGCTCTTCGGGAATGGCGAGGCGCTTGTTGCGATCGCGGGTATTTTCCAGCCGTTTTTGGATGTAGGAGAGCTTGAGTCGATAGGGTTCCTGACGAAAGCGGATGGCTAACTGCTCGTAAATTTCGGGCAGTTGCATCTTATCCCGCTCTAGCGAGTCGAGCAGGTCCTGGGATACGTTACTCCAATGCAGAGACGGACTCAAGACAACGATTAATTCCCGCACCGATTGCAGATATTTTTCGATGACGAGATTGCGCTGATAGCAAGCGGTTTTCCAAGTCACTTCGGGTGTGACCGAGGGGTTGCCGTCGCGATCGCCTCCAACCCAGGAGCCAAAACGGCAGAAATCATTGGCTGGCGCAGTTAATCTGGGAAAGGCGCTTTTGAGAGCTTGTTTGAGACGTATCGACAGTTGCGGAATGACTTCAAATAAAACTTCTTCAAAGTAATGCAGAGCGTAATCGACTTCGTCTAAAACAGTGGGTTTGAACTGGCGCAGCTCGTCGGTTCGCCACCAGAGGCGAATTTCTTCCGTCAGTTGCGCCTTAGCCTCTTCGGCTTCCCAGGAAGTACTCAATCCTATGGCTCGAAATGCTTCTTCGGCGCGATCGAGCTGGCGCAGAATGCGAGCGATTCGCCGTTGTTTTTTGCGAATGGTGTGGCGCACGATTTCAGTGGGGTGAGCGGTAAAGACAAGGCGAATGTCGAGTTGGTTGAGCAATCGCTGAATTAACTGGGGTGGTACGTTTAGTTGTTTGAGATAGGGAAAAAGCCATTGAAAGGTTCCTGCTTTGGGCGCGTTGGCATTTTCGTTGAAGAAACTTTTTTCTAAGAGGTTGACTCCCAGCGCTGCGGGAGGAGTATTGATATTGTCTAATTGGCTGCCATGTTGACTGAGGTCGCTCGAGTCTTGAGAAGAAGCCAGCCTCTCAAGCTGTCGATCGCGTTGCTCGTAGTGCTGTTCGACAATGTTGATCAGTTGGAAATAGAGGGCAAAGGCACGAGATGCCAGAATGGCTTGGTTGAGTTCGAGCTGTTCGATCGTTTGCGCGATCGCGGAGGCAGGAATTTCTGTTGCCTGTCCTTCTGGCGAACAAATCGATCGCAATTTTTTGAGTAAATCGACGGCTTCTTGTCCATATTCGGAGCGCAGCGCAGATTCCCACAAATCTTCGACTAATTTGAGACGATGGCGCAAAAGAAGTTCTGACGTGGAGAAGATGCTAACGTCTGGGACGGACGGGCGAAGCAACGAACTCATAGAAACCTCAATAGCTAATAATAACTGTTAATTATAGAGACACTTGGAACGCTGCAAAATACTATTGTCATGGCAATCTAACGAACGAGCAGCACCGAGCAAGGAGCGTGATGGACGACGTAATTGCTAACGCTACCGAGCAGCATTTCGCTCAATCCAGAACGGCCGCGATGCCCAATGACAATTAGATTCGCCTGCCACTCGCGAGCCACTTGACAAATGGTACGAGCCGGACTGCCAGGAATTTGCTCGTACTGAACCCTAACTCCCGCCTTAATTGCTTTTTGCGCGAGAGATTGCAAAACTTCCACGCCTTGCCTCTCAAACTCCTGCCATTGCTGCCGCCAAATCTCCAAGGTCAGGTCATTGCCGGCCGCTGGATACATTTCTGTCAAATTAGGAGGAATGGGCAAAGGACTATTCTCTTCTTCTGGCGAGAGCGCGTGCAATAACATTAAACTGGCGTTATTTTTTTGAGCTAGAGATAGGGCGCGCTCAAAGACATTTTTGTGGATTTCTGACATGTCTATTGCTACTAAGATTTTGTCGAAGCTCATCTTGCCTCCATTGCGATCGCGCAAACATCAAAATTTCTCGTTGAAACAGCTTTAATTAACGATCTTTAACTGCTCCTGTAAATATCTCGTCCATTGCGCTGCTAGGGAAATTTCTGTAAAGGGAATTTGAATCGGACTCTCTGGCTCATCGAAACTAAACTCGATCGCAGGTTTGCCCTTTGTCGGTAAAGATTCTAACGTTACGGGTTGCTTATCGACCAAAAGCCGAATATCTCGAACGCGATCGAGAGAGAAACTCTGCAAATCGATCGGACCGGAACGGGTTGGCTTTCCCCAAATCAGCGTTTTTCCGGTTTGACCTAAAACCGCATAAATGTCGTATTTAGCGCGATCGAATGGTTCTGCCCAACGACGATAGGCTTCGATTTTCTGGTATTCACTCCAACCCATCCACGCCAGCCAGAAAAAAATGACGAGCAAGGGCAACCAGAAGAGACCTCTTTCCATGGTTCGATGTTCCGGATATAGTATTGGATTAACAGCGAAGTCCGAGCCAAGATTGTTACGATCCAAGATAAAGACACTTTTATCGAATTGAAATAGGCAGATTTTATGACGACATCCTATGTAACTTCTTCTGCAAGAGCTGAGATGAGCGAACTTCGGCGATTGAAAGGCTTGCTGCCGCCGGAGTTGCAAAGCTGGGTGATGGTGGAAGGCACGACAGAAGTCAATCCCCCTCTAATTCGGTGCGAAGAAATCAGTCGAGACGAAGTAGAGATCCAAATCGACTTAGCCAAATGGGAAAATCTGGCGATCGACCAGCGCAATCTCATATTTTGGCACGAAGTCGCTCGGATTCAAAACGATACAATTCCCAGAGAGGGATGGGAAATGGCAGCCTTAGCCATTGGTTTGGGCGGGGCGGTTGGAGAACTTTGGGTACAGGATGGGTTATTGCTGATTTTAGCGCTGGGGTTGTGCGGAATTTCTGGCTATCGACTCTGGCAGAAAAATAACGGAGAACGGGTTTATAAGGAAGCGATCGAAGCCGATGAAAAAGCGATCGCGCTGGCAACTCGTTTTGGCTATACGCTTCCCAATGCCTACAAAAGTTTGGGCAGCGCCCTCAAGACGCTCATAGAGCAAACTCCCAATCGCCGTCAGCGCAAAAAATATGAATCTCGCTTGCAAGCACTCCGTCGAAGTGCTTCCAAAGCCAAAGCCAGTATGAAGCAAGAAACTCCATGAAATGAGAAATTAAAGAAGGCGAGGTCAAATAAAGGAGGTAAAATTCAACTCAGAAATCAAAAAATAATGACTTATAATTCACCTCTGCCCTCTCGCAACCGACGTTCCCTCTCTCATAGACTAATGACTAACCGCTAATGACCATTCATACTCCAGAAACCGATTTTTCCGTCGTTTACTACAATAACCTCCCAGTTATCCAAATGCCTCAGCGCTTGACCATCTTGGAAGCCGTCGCTTTCAAGGAGGCATGTCATCAGCTTCTGGACAACAATCCGACATCTCAACAGATGATCTTCGATTTTAAAAATACCGAGTTTATTGACAGTAGTGGAGTTGGGGCATTAGTCCATAACTCTAAGGCTACTGGAGAAAGAGGGATAGAGTTAATTCTCTATAACGTTCGTCCTCCGGTCATGGCGGTTTTGTCAATGACGGGACTCGATCGCATCCTCCAGATTACGTCTCCAATACAAGACGACGAACGACCTCACCATCTAAATGTCAGCGCGCAGATCCCAGAAACGCATCCATCGGTTCGGAGTTGGGTCAAACGGTTAATCGATATCGTCGGCAGTTTGGTCGGATTGGGAATTACGGCGATCGCATTCATTCCGATCGCGATCGCCATCCAACTCGACGATCCCGGACCAATTTTCTTTTTCCAAACGCGCTGCGGTTGGCTAGGAAAACAGTTTAAAATCATTAAATTTCGTTCCATGTGCGTCGGTGCGGAAGCCCTCAAAAACCAAATTCCCAATCAGGCGCAAGGCGCTATTTTCAAAAATCAAAATGACCCGAGAGTTACCAAAGTCGGTCGTTTTTTGCGACGTACCAGTTTGGATGAATTGCCCCAATTCTGGAATGTTTTAGTTGGAGACATGAGTTTAGTCGGCACCAGACCGCCTACGCCCGATGAGGTAGAACGATACGAAGTTCCAGAATGGCAGCGACTCGATGTCAAACCGGGCATGACAGGAGAATGGCAGGTCAACGGGCGATCCCAGATTACTAATTTTGAAGACGTGATCAAATTAGATTTGCGATATCAAAAAAATTGGAGCCTTAAATACGACTTGGAATTAATTTTAAAAACAATTTTAATCCTATTTCGTAAAAATAGTGGAGCTTTTTAGTAATAAAAAACAAAACTCAGACGAACAATTGCGCGAACAATTTCGGCTCCGAGTTAAAACTCATATAGAAGCTTTGACGATAGTCTTACAGTGGTTCGAGCGCAATACAGAACCGATCTTGCCAGAAAAGTGTCGATGGCAATGTAAATTAGCACTAGCAGAAGGATTTACAAATACAGTTCGCTACGCCCATCAACACCTGCCAACAACAACGCCAATCGATATAGAATTAAATATATTTAGCAACTATTTAGAAATCCGCATCTGGGATTGGGGATCTCCTTTCGACATTCATGCCAAACTGAAGGCTTTACGTCAAAATCCAACCGATCCCCTAGAAAAAGAAGGCGATCGCGGGCTATTCTTCATGCAAGAACTCACCGACGATCTCCAGTACGTTCGCGCCTCAGAAGCCCGCAATTGTTTGGTAATGAAAAAAAAGATTTCTGGTTAATTGTTGGTAGTTAGTAATTATTCGATAACTACTACCTCCTAACTACTAACACCTCATCAAATTTCTGCGACGGCTCGCTCGATTAACCTTCTGGCTAAGGTCTGGATTCCCGTATGCTCGTAATAATTAGTCGTCATATCAAGAAAAGCGGCTAAATAGTCCAATTTATCCTCAGAAACTTCTACGAAACTTTGAATTTTGCTAGCAATTTTTTGAGGGGTTAAATCTCTCTCGGCAACGAAATTGCCCATCCATCCTTTGACAGAATCAAAGCTAGTAGCAATAAAATCTAATTGACTGCCAACCCTGTCGCCGGGAACCAGACTTTTAATCCGATTAAAGGTAGAATTTTTGTCTAGTTCTTGGGGAGAGAGATTGCCAAGAGTTGACTGCGCTTTGAGAATAAAATCCGGTCCGAGGGGAATCAAACCGTCTATGCAGACCAAAGCTGCCATCCGCATCAACGACTCGCCGCTATAGTCGGCTAAAGAGGCAACAAAATCGCCAATGCTATCGCCGGGAATGCCGTTAATTTGACAAAAAGCGACCAACTCGACCACTAATTTAATGGCCAGGTCGATCGCCTGCGCTTTTTCTGGATTGGGGGTAATGCGGTTTAAAAACCCAAGTAGAGAAATTTTCTCGCCTATTTTATTGGCCAAAGCCGCTGTTCCAATGGCGCTATCGGTACTATCGACGGTCTGGTATAGCCAGAGGGCGCGTTGGTATCCCTGAGACTTATCGTTAAAAAGGCGAACCGCACGCTCGCCGATTTGTTGAATTATAGCTTCGTCAGTTTCTCCGGTCACCTTGCGAATTGTATTTTCAAAACCGACTAAGTTTTCCCACTGTCCCGGTACGACGAAATCGAGCGATCGCAGCACCATAATCGTTATATTATTCGTCGGCAGTTCGTTGACCAGTTCGTAAATTGGCTTACTCACAATTTTCTCCTTTGTCCTTTATTATCGGTTGTCAGTTATTTGTTATGGGAGAGGGAGGTGAAAGTTCTTCCTGCTCGTCACTCAGCGATCCCTACTTAGCAGTCGCAGTTGGCTGGCTGCTAATTTTCGCTAAGCCATCTAAGTCGAATTTTTCTAGCCAAGCTTGGCGATCGCTTTCTGTAAAAGAAGCATCGCGAGACAGCACTTTGACTTGGAAACGATTGTTGACCAAAACTGCCGTTACATTATTTCCCTGTTTGACGGCTGGATAGCCGCCAATCTTTTCGGTACTTTGCTGAAATTTCTCGACGGCACCGGGATTGTTAAGCGTATCGGAAATTGCCATCACTGCTACGTCTTTGCCGTCTTTTTTCAACTTTGCCTCGGCAAATCCCGTTTTCTCCTGAGTGTAGACGCGATCGTAGCCATCTGTACCAGCCGGAAAAAACTTGTTAAAGCTGCTACCCGATAGCGACTCTTGGACGATAGCTTTTGCCCCTCTTTGGGTACTCTCTTGTTGTACCCTCTCAAAACGAGAAGGCGCTTGGGTGGCACAAGCAGATAGTAACAGCAAAGTAACCAGCAAGCATGCAGTTAAAACTTTTCGTAATCGCAGCATAAATATTTGTATCCGTACGTAAATCTTCAAAGGCTCTTTTCTATTTTGTCCTAATCTCTGGTTCTTAAGATATTCTTGTTAAATCTTTCACAACAATGCTAAAACCAATGCCGACAATGACTGGAACTCTAATCGATCGAGTTGCATCAGATCCGCATCATACATTAGACATATTTCATCCTTTTTAAACCTGTTAAAATTCCAGTTGACCTATAGGTTAGGATATGCGCATCCTGCTTTACTCATATAATTATTATCCCGAACCCATTGGCATCGCTCCACTGATGACCGAACTAGCCGAAGGATTGGTTGGGCGAGGTCATCAGGTTCGCGTCATTACTGCCATGCCTTGGTATCCAGTTGGGGAAATTTCCCCAGAATATCGCGGGAAGCTATACCTAACAGAAGAACGTAACGGGGTTAAGATACAGCGCTCTTATGTTTGGATTCGCCGTCATCGAAGTCTGAGCAATCGAGTCTTCTTCGAGGTCAGTTTCATGATTCTGAGCTTTTTCCAGGCACTCCGGGGCTGGCGGCCCGACGCAATCATCCTAACCATACCGGGACTGCCAGTGTGCCTTCCTGCTGCCTTACTCGGATGGTTTTACCGCACCCCAATCGTTTTGAATCTTCAAGATATCTTACCAGATGCCGCCGTTCACGTCGGACTGATCGAGAACGAAAAAGTCATTTGCCTGTTTCGCAAGTTAGAGCAATTTGCCTACCGAACTGCTACCAAAATTACTGTTATTGCTGATGGATTCACCAAAAACCTGCTTGAAAAAGGTGTTCCAGCCGATAAACTCATCGAGATTCCTAACTGGGTCGATGTTAACTTTATCAAGCCACTTTCAAAAGAAAATAACTATTTTCGGACTGAAAATCACTTAGAAGATAAATTCGTGGTGATGTATTCTGGCAACATTGCCCTCACCCAACCCCTAGAAATCTTAATCGATGCAGCCGCACGAGTGCAACATATTCCCGATCTAGCCTTTGTTATTGTCGGTAAAAAGGAAGCTCTCAGGCGACTAGATCGTTACTGTCAAGAACGCGGAGTCAAAAATGTTTTATTGCGACCTTTTCAGCCCAGAGAACGGCTTCCACAGATGCTAGCAGCGGCAGACGTAGCAATGGTGATGCAAAAAGACAACGTTATCTGTTTTAATATGCCCTCGAAAATTCAAGTGTTGCTGGCAAGCGGTCGCGCCATTATTGCCTCGGTTCCAGCCAAGGGAACGGCTGCTAGGGCAATCAAAAAAAGCGGTGGCGGGATCGTCGTTCCTCCAGAAGATCCCGAGGCACTCGCCCAAGCCATTTTGGGACTCTACTCAAATCCAGAAAAAGTGAAAGCTTTGGGCAAAAAGGGAAGAGAATATGCAGAACAACATTATTCCTTTGAATTGGCTTTGGATAGTTACGAGCAATTGCTTGCTTCGGTTGGGAATTGTTGAGGGTTAAATGGCTATTTTTAGCTTGTATCAAATCCGTTTCATTAGTCGTAATCTGTATGTGGTTCGAGCAGGACGCTCGCGCTACTGGCTATTAATACATGGCAGTCGATCGAGCATTAAATGGCTGACAGCAAACCCTCTAACCTAGTTGAGTGACAAAACTCAAATCGCCCTCACCCCAACCCCTCTCCCAGAGCGGGAGAGGGGCTTTCCACTTAAGACTTTGGACTAAAGTCCCTTCGCCCCTTGTGAGAGAAGGGATTTAGGGATGAGGGGACAAAGATTTGTCAGTCAACCAGCCCTCTAACTATGAATTCTCGGTTCTGGATACAGAGAAGATAAGATTTGGCTTTCAATTGCAGCTAATTCATCCAGACGCTGCCGGACTAGCTCTCGCTCGAAATAGCTATCTGCTAAAATCCAGTAAGTTCCGTAGTGACGTGCCTCGGATGCTGTCAAACTGCGATAAAATTTAGCTAACTCCGGTTCGGGACAAGATTCGCCCAGCAATCCCAACCGTTCGTGAGAGCGTGCTTCGATCGGAGCTGATACTAGCAAGGAATCGAGCAATCGCTCTGGTTCGTCGCGACGAATTTGAGCCTTTAGTCGAGCGCCATAGGGGGACGACGCAAGCGGGGCTAGAGGGATTCCGCGCCGATCTAGCCACTAGTTGACTTGCTCGAAATGTTCTAGTTCTTCTTGCGCGATCGCAGTTAATTTTCGCACTAGAGGCGCGTAAGAAGGGTAGCGAAACATTAAATTCAAGGCGACCCCCGCAGCTTTTCGCTCGCAGTGAGAACGATCGAGTAGGATAATGTCTAAATTGGCGATCGCCTGTTCGATCCAAGCCGATTGAGTGGGCTGTTTGAGAATATTAATTTTTGTGAGTGCAGACAAAGACACGCGATTTGACAGACACGATAAAGCTATACTGTGCAGTTTAGCAAACTTGCTCAACCCAGGAGAGGTAGAGTTGGGAACTCGGAGACTGGGGGACGAGGAGACAAGGAGACTGGAGGGACAATTAACGACTAACCACTAACAAATGACCAATGACGAATTTTTTTTAGGGACAAGGGAAAAGGGGAAGGGGGAAAAATGAAAATGTCCTTTGCCCTTTCCCCTTTCTCCCAATCCCAATGACCAACGATCGATGACCGATCTCCGATCTGGAATCGGCTCGATAGGGAGTGTGTCACAATAGATGTCGAAAGATGAATTTTCCCGCCAAGTTTGGGAAGCCTTATACAAATACTCCGATTCCGATAGGAAGCAATGACCCATCGCCGAATTGTTATAGGTGACGTTCACGGACATTACAACGCGCTTATCTCCTTGCTAGACGCGATCGCTCCTGCAAGCGACGACCAGGTATACTTTTTAGGAGACTTGATCGACCGAGGACCTCACAGCGCCAAGGTAGTAGACTTCGTTCTCGCTAACAAATACAAGTGTTTGCTAGGAAACCACGAGCAATTGCTACTCGATGCGGTGGGGAACGGTCAGATTGTCAAGAATGTGTTCCAAGCTTGGCTCTATAGCGGCGGCTATGCTACCTTAGTCAGCTACGACAATAACATTCCCCAAGATCATCTCGATTGGATGAAAACCCTGCCCACCTATTTGGATTTAGGAGATATTTGGTTAGTTCATGCTGGAGTTCATCCCCAGATGCCAATTGAAACCCAAACAGCCGATCATTTTTGTTGGATTCGAGATGAATTCCACAGCATGACGCAGCCTTATTTTGCCGATAAGCTCATTATTACCGGGCATACTATCACCTTTACCTTTCCAGGCGTTAAACCCGGTCAACTGGTTTCCGGTGCGGGGTGGCTGGATATCGATACAGGAGCTTACCATCCAAACAGCGGTTGGTTAACTGGCTTAGATATCACCAACAAGAAAGTCTATCAAGTCAATGCCAAAAAAGGCACTCGGCGCACGCTGTCCTTAGAAAAAGTCGTTACCCAAGTCGAACCGTCTGTAGTGTTGTCGAAGCGAGCGAAAAGCCGTTTATAAATTCCAAACGCAAAATGCATAAATGCGGCGTACACCTAATTCGTACTCATTATCCCCATTGGGGAAAATACACGGGAATCAATAGGTTTGTTGAGTATATCGATCCAGAAAAATTTAAAATAGACGATCGCGTCGTGCCGATGGGAGAAAGTAATTTTCCCATCACCAGTCCCAGAATCAAAAAGCGTCTCAGGCATTGGATTAAGAAAAATGGAGTCCGAGAGTACGATCTCAACGATTTGATGGCAGAAACGGTTGCGCTAGGTCAGTGGTTGCGAGGTCGTGCCGACATAGTTCATTATCTCGATGGCGAACACTCTTTACAGTATTTACCATCTTTAATTCGTAAATTGAAATTTTTAAGAAAAAAAGCATCGATTGTCGCAACTTTTCACCAACCGCCCCAAGATTTAGAGTTTCTCTTAAATGTTGATATCGTTCGCCGTCTCGATCGCGTTATTGTCATTTCTCCAGACCAAACTGCTTACTTCGAGCAATATTTGCCAAAACATAAAATCTCGCTCGTCTTACATGGTGTAGATGTAAATTATTTTCATCCCGCCACTGAATCGCAAAAAACGGACAAGTTTCGCTGTCTTAGCGTTGGTTCTTGGCTGCGGGATTACGATCGTGTTTTAGCTGTGGCAGAGCGGTTACAAACCCATGCAGATATCGAATTCCACATTGTCTCCCCAAAAGTTTCTGCCTCGCCCGAACAGAAAAATATATATATCTACAAAGATATCGACGATACCCAATTACTGAAACTCTATCAGCAGTCTGACGTACTATTCCTACCCCTATTTGGCGCGACTGCTAACAATGCTATTTTAGAGGGCATGGCTTGTGGTTTGCCGATAATCTCTACAGATTTGACTTCAATTCGAGCTTACCTTCCCGGCAAAGAAGCAATTCTCATTTCGGACAATAATGTAGAACTGTGTGTAAAAACCATCTTAGACTTGTACAATAGCCCTAACATTTGTCAGGAGATGGCAAGAGCGGCTCGGCTCAGAGCAATCGAACTATCTTGGCAGAACGTGGCGCGACAGATGGAGTTAATTTATGCTTCATTAATATGCTGAAGGTTTTACATATTAACCAATCCGATCTTTCTGGGGGCGCTGCGATCGCGAGCTATTCTCTTCATCGAGGCTTACTCGATCGCGGCATTGACTCGCGTCTGTTAGTGGGAAGGAGTCAAAGTAAAAGCGATCGCGTCGCGACGATTCCTCGCAAGCATCGCCTAGAAAATCCCATCGCCTCGATTACGCGACCTCTCGGATTCAACTATGTTCAGTACGTTGGCGCTTTTGATATTCTCAAACACGAGTTTTACCAAAATGCCGATCTCCTCAACTTTCATAACCTTCACGGAGGCACGTTTAACTACTTAGCAATTCCCTTATTGACAGAAAACAAGCCCGCTGTTTTTACCCTCCACGATATGTGGAGTTTTACGGGACATTGCAGCTACAGCTACGACTGCGATCGCTGGAAAATCGGCTGCGGTCGATGTCCTTATCCCCATATCTATCCAGCCATTAAAAAAGACAATACTCGCTTGGTGTGGAAGCTAAAAGACTGGGTTTATCGTCGCTCCGATCTGACCGTCGTAACCCCCAGTCGCTGGCTTGCCGGATTAGCCAAGCTAAGTATGCTCAATCGCTTCCCCATTCATCACATCCCCAACGGAATCGACGTAGATGCTTATCAGCCTCGCGATCCGGCAATCTGTAAAGAACTTTTAGGCATCCAGGCAGACAAAAAAGTTTTGATGTTCGGAGCTGATAGTATCAAAGATCCCCGCAAAGGCAGCAATATTTTACTGCAAGCCCTCTCTAGCTTGCCAGCCTCTGTGAAAGCCGAAACCATTTTGCTGACTATCGGCAACAGCAGTGAAGCGATTTCAGAAGTTGTTGGCATAGAAACCCTCAATCTCGGCTATGTCAGTCATGCTCGCTTCAAAGCGATCGCCTATTCTGCCGCCGACTTATTTATCTTCCCAACTCGCGCCGATAATCTCCCTCTGATGTTACAAGAAAGTATGAGTTGCGGAACTCCGATGGTTTCATTTAAAATAGGCGGCGTTCCCGACTTAGTTAGACCTGGGATTACGGGGTATCTAGCCGAACCTGGAAATGCTAGCGATCTCAACAATGGTATTGTGCAACTTTTAGAGGATAATAGTTTGCGCGAGCGCATGAGTCGGGAATGTCGCGCGATCGCGCTGGCAGAATATTCCCTCGATCTACAAATCAGGCGCTATATCGACTTATACGAGCAGATTCTGTTGTCAAAAGCCAAAACGTTAGCTGCCCATGATTAGCATCATCACGCCCGTTTACAACGGCGAGCGATTCATCGAATCTTGTATTCAAGCAGTCATCGACCAAAATTGCCCGGATGTCGAGCATATCATTGTCGATGGCGGATCGAGCGATCGCACCGTTGAAATTATTCAAGAATATGCCCAAAAATATCCACACATCCGTTGGATTTCTGAAAAAGATAGAGGGCAGTCGGATGCAATGAATAAGGGAATTAATTTGGCACAGGGGGAGATCGTAGGATTTTTAAATGTTGATGATTTTTATGAGCCGAACGTTCTCAATCGAGTCTTGGAAATTTTTAAAACCTTGCCAGAACCCAGCTTTGTAGCTGGTAACTGTAAGGTGATAGGAGAATCAGGCGAGTTAATAGAATTTAATCAGCCAGCTAAATTGAGTTTGTATGACCTATTAATGTACCCAGATAGAAACCCCTATCCCTACAATCCAGCCGCTTATTTTTATCATGCTTCGCTCCACCAGAGAGTTGGATATTATAACGTTGACGATCATTATTCAATGGATTTAGATTTTATTCTTAGAGCCGTTCGAGTTGCCAATCTTCACTATGTCGATGAAACTTGGGGCAATCACAGAAGATTGGAAGGGACAAAAACTTTTGAAGATTTAAAAGCTGGCAAAACCAACCAACGAATTATTAAGTTATATAGATATTATCGCCGATATCTACCTTTGTCTGCCCAACTCAAGTTGTTTTTACAAGAGAATTGGATCAGAATCGCATATGTCTTAAAATATCCGCATAAGTTCCCAAAAGTTATGCAAAGAAAGCTTGCCAATATGTTGGACTAGAAGCAGGGCTATTTCATTCTCGAAAGCCAGAGAATAAATTCTCTGTCTAATCTCTTAAGTTCTATAAGACGGACTTAAATTTTGAGCCAAGAAATTCATTTCTTGGTTAACTGCAATCAGAATGAAATAACCCTGGACTAGAAGCGATCGCTGTGATAGTTTGGGCATGAAAAGTCTGGCAAGAAATTGTTATGGGAACTACAGTCAGTGTATTGATACGCACTAAGAATGAAGCCAGAGATATTTCAAAAGCTTTAGAATCAATCCGAAACCAATCTTGGCAGCCGATTGAAATTCTTGTTGTTGATTCGGGTTCTACCGATGGAACGGTTGAAATTGTCAAGCAGCACAGCGATATTAATTTAATTCAAATAGCGCCCGAAGAATTTACTTTCGGTCGCTCTTTAAATATTGGCTTTCAAGCAGCTAGAGGAGAAGTAGTTGTTTCGCTGAGCGCTCATGCCTTTCCTTGCGATCGCTATTGGTTGAAAAATTTAGTCAAGCACTTTGACGATTCGCAAGTCGCAGGCACCTATGGAAAACAAGTGCCACAACCCGATGCTTGGCCGCCAGTTCGACGAGATTATCTAGAATTTTATGGCGATCGCCTGCGCTTGCAAACAAGACTTGACAAATGGTACGAGCATGACTTTTCTAATGCCAACTCCGCCATTCGCTATCGGTGTTGGCAGGAGCATCCATTTGATGAAACCTTGACTGGAAGCGAAGATCGAGAGTGGGCGCGAGCCATGTTAGGACTGGGTTACCAAATTGTTTACGAACCCGAAGCCGCCGTCTATCACTCCCACAACGAGCCACTTTTCAAAGTTTATCAAAGAACCTATCGAGAGGCTCTCGCCACCAATCGGCTTTATGGGAAAAAAATGACCTTGCGCGGTGCGATCGAGACCTGGTACGGGTCTGTTGTCAAAGATGCCCATTTTATCCTGAAAAATAGCAGGGAATGGCACTGGCTCGTGCGATCGCCTATCTATCGTCTTTTTTGGACTTTTGGCCATCTTCGCCCCAATCTACCTCATGCTCTCTGGGAGCCTCTCATCAATCGCTGGAAGCGAATTAGCCATCCTCAGATCCAAAAAGAGTAAATTTCTTAGTCAATCGTAGCAACCTAGCTAGTTTATTTGGGCAAGAGCGATTATGGCAATACCCTTGGTTAAGATAGAATCAATATCCTTTACAATGTAATCAGCTCGACCTCAAGCTTTTCTTAAGAAACCTTGCAAGTAGCATCCGCTCATCTTTTAGTATCTCACGGCAGTCGCGATCCTCGTCCTCAGATTGCCTTAAAGCAATTGGCTTCTCGGTTGCGTCAAAAGAAACCAGCGATCGCCCGGTCAAGGGATCTCAAGCCAGAATTAGAGGGAGCTGCGGCAGCCCCGAACCAACCCGCACTATCGCTAATCGATACAGCTTGCTTGGAAGCAGCACCCGCTCCCTTACACGCAACGATCGAACGAGTTGCCCAAAAAGCACGAAAAGCGGGATTGAACTGCCTAGAAATCTTGCCTCTTTTTTTACTAGCTGGGGTTCACGTCAAAGAAGATATTCCCAGAGAAGTTGCGATCGCCCAACGAGCGCTAGGAAAATCGGTACGGGTAGAATTACGCCCTTATTTGGGAAGCTATCCGAGGTTAGCAAACCTACTAACACAACAACTAGAACGACTACCCGCTCAAGCGAGAATTTTATTGTCCCATGGCAGTCGTCGTCCGGGAGGAAACCAACCCTGTCAGGAAATTGCCTCTCGACTGGGTGCCATTCCTGCCTATTGGTCGGCATCGCCGACTTTAGCCGAACGAGTCGAGACTTTAGCGAGATCGGGCGAGCAAAGTATCGCCATCTTACCTTACTTTCTATTTTCTGGAGGAATTACAGACGCGATCGCCCAACAGATCCAACAACTCCAGCAAGCTTTTCCAAAGCTCAAATTACTTTTGGGAGAACCGCTAGGAGCAACGGCAGAATTAGCGGATTTAATTATTGAAGAGATCGACGAATGGCGCGAGTAGAAACGCAACAGTATTTGGGAAAAGTGTATTTAGTAGGCGCAGGACCGGGAGATCCGGGGTTGATGACCCTTAAAGGCAAGCAACTCCTAGAACACGCCGATGTAGTTATTTATGATGCTCTCGTCAGTCCTCCCATCCTGGCAATGATTGGCGATCGGGCAGAACGCATTGACGCGGGGAAACGGCGAGGTCGTCACTCCAAATTACAGTCGGAAACGACGCGGATTTTAATTGAAAAGGCAAGAACCAATGCCGTCGTAGTTAGGCTGAAAGGTGGCGATCCGTTTGTCTTCGGTCGCGGCGGCGAAGAAATGGAAGACTTGGTAAAAGCGGGAGTTCCCGTAGAAGTCGTGCCTGGGGTTACTTCTGGAATTGCTGCCCCCGCCTATGCAGGCATTCCCCTGACCTATCGCGGGTACAGTTCCTCGGTGACCTTTGTTACCGGACACGAAGCGGCGGGCAAATATCGCCCTCAAGTCAATTGGGGAGCGATCGCTCAAGGTTCTGAAACAATCGTTATTTACATGGGCATTCACAACCTCGCCAACATCGTACCCGAACTAATCGAGGGCGGGTTGAGTTCAGATACGCCGATTGCCCTAGTGCGCTGGGGAACCCTACCAGAACAAGAAGAATTGGTCGGCACTTTGGCAACGATTGTCCGACAAGTCGAAGAAACTCGCTTTGAAGCTCCCGCGATCGCGGTTATCGGCAAGGTAGTCAACTTGTATGCCACGCTATCGAACTGTCGCCCATCTGTGTAAAGTTAAACATCGTACCTAGGGCTACTTACATTTAAGATAGTGAAAGTTGGTCGATCGCCAGTAGACAGACACTATCGACTATCGACTAACAACTAACTATCTGAGCGGATAGGATAATAATCGTTTGGTAAGTGCGAGGGAACAAATAATGCAACTGTCTCAGATGCTCTTTGTCACGCTGCGAGAAGAACCAGCAGAAGCAGAAATTCCAAGTCATAAACTTCTAGTGCGGGCGGGGTATATTCGTCGTATTGGTAGTGGGATTTATGCCTACTTACCCCTGATGTGGCGAGTCTTGCAAAAAATCTCCCAAATCGTGCGAGAAGAAATGAACGCTACGGGCGCGCAGGAATGCTTGCTGCCGCAACTGCAACCCTCGGATTTGTGGAGAGAATCGGGACGCTGGGATACTTATACGAAAGCAGAAGGGATCATGTTTGCCCTCACCGACAGACAAGAACGGGAATTAGGACTGGGACCGACCCATGAAGAGGTCATTACGACGATTGCCAAAGAAATGATTCGCTCTTACCGCCAACTGCCGCTCAATCTCTACCAAATTCAAACAAAATTTAGAGATGAAATTCGCCCTCGTTTTGGATTGATGCGGGGACGGGAATTCATCATGAAAGATGCTTACTCCTTCAGTGCTGACGAGGAAAGCTTGAGAGCGATTTATCAGGACATGGATAGGGCTTACTGCAAGATTTTCCGTCGCTGCGGGCTTGCCTTTAGAGCCGTTGAAGCGGATTCTGGCGCGATCGGCGGTTCGGCTTCTCAAGAATTTATGGTGTTGGCAGATGCGGGCGAAGATGAAGTCCTCTACACTGAAGATGGTAAGTATTCGGCAAACGTAGAAAAAGCAATTTCTCTTCCCCCAGAAGTCGAACCTTCGCCGTTCAAAAAATATGAAAAGCTGGAAACGCCGGGAACGGAGACGATTGAGAAGCTGGCTAAGTTCCTTAAGTGTTCGACTACGGCAGTTGTCAAAAACGTACTTTACGAAGCGCTTTATGACAATGGTACGCTGGTGCTGGCGCTAGTCCACATCCGAGGCGACCAGGATGTCAATGAGGTGAAGCTACAGAATGAATTAGTCCGGTTAGCGCCTCGGTATCAAGCAAAAACATTGTTGGCGCTGAGAGTTCCGGATGAATCGGCGCAACAAAAATGGGCGGCTAAACCTTTACCGTTAGGCTATATTGCTCCCGATCTGCCCGACGATTATATTAGTTCGGTTAAGGATGTTATCTCTGAATTTCTGCGTTTGGCAGATAAAACCGTCGTCGATCTCAAAAATTTCGTCACCGGTGCCAATGAATCTGGCTATCACGTCGTCGGGGCGAACTGGGGCAAGGAATTTCAGTTACCAGAGTTGGTGGTAGATATCAGAAAAGCTCGTCCGGGCGATCGCGCCATTCACGATCCTTCTCAAATTCTTCAAAGTACGAGAGGAATCGAAGTCGGACATATCTTTCAGTTGGGAACGAAATATTCTCAAGCCATGGGCGCGACTTATACTAACGAACAGGGCGAGGAATTGCCTTTAGTGATGGGATGCTATGGTATCGGCGTTTCCCGCTTGGCACAAGCTGCCGTCGAGCAATCCTACGATAAAGATGGGATTATTTGGCCCGTTGCGATCGCCCCTTATCACGCGATCGTCGTTATTCCCAATATCAACGATCGAGAGCAAGTGGAAGTCGCCCAAAAGCTTTATCACGAGTTAAATCGCGCTGGCATAGAAACTCTCTTAGACGATCGCGACGAACGAGCAGGCGTTAAATTTAAAGATGCCGATTTGATTGGGATTCCCTATCGTATCGTCACTGGACGCGCCATTAAACAAGGCAAAGTCGAATTGGTAGAACGTGCTGGCAAACAATCCCAAGAAATTGCGATCGAGGAAGTCGTAACCAATCTTAGAGCGCGGATTGATGAGGCTTTGAATCTCTAAGACTTAGCCACGTTATAGTCTTAACAAATTTCACCGAGAGTGGGCATGACAAAAACTAGGCTTTCCCAACAACCTCCAACTGATGCTAGTAAATTAGTCAGAAGATACCAAGGTTCTCAATCGTTTTAAAATATCAAAGTCTATAGTTAAAAGCTTCTTTCTGATGAGAGAACTTGTGTATAGCTAGTAACAAGTTTACTTAATATCCCGGACAGAGCGGCCGCATTTTCTCTTAGATTAGACCAATAATCTATGCGAGCTTGTACTTTTAATTTTTATTTCCAAAGACGGATAGGAAAAACATTTTTTTTGAAATAAGCTGCTTTTGGTTAGGGAACAACTAGCAGAAGAAAAAAAGGTATTGTTCTTGGCTAGACGATACCTTTTTTCTTATTGTTTTAGCAGTTGCTGGATAGCTGTTGGCTGGCGTTAGTAAAAATCATGTGGTGCTTGGAGTCATAAGTAATTTTGCCCTGTTTTTTTAACTTGCCTAACACTCTAGTAACCGTGACTCTGGTAGTGCTGCAAGCATTGGCAAGTTCCTGATGAGTAAGACGAACGCTCAAGCGATCGCCTTGTGGTACTTTTTGACCAAAATGCTGTTTCAACCACAACAGAAAATGGTAAACGCGCTCTTCAACTTGTCGCACTCCAGAAATAGCTAAAAGGGATTCGGTTAGCCGCAACCGCTGGGCAATTTGAGAAAAAATAATTTCTTTGAGACGAGGGGAATTGTTTATCTCGCTTAGGGAAATAGCCACTAACCGAACTTCTTCTGAGAGGGCTATGGCTTGATAAGTAGATAAAGAGGTCATACTAGAGCCAAAAGACATATCCCGTCCTGCTAGTCCGACAATTACCTCATCGCCGCTTTCACAGGTTGTACTCAGCTTGACCCAACCTTGGCAGACTAGCCAAAGCTTAGTGGGTTCTAGGGGAATAATTTCTCCTCGCTGATAGACGTGCTTGGGGCGGGACTGGCTGAAGTCTTTGCTAATAGTTGATTGCGGCTCGATCCCGGCACGTTTTTTGGCGATCTCGCACAAGCTCCAGTTGAGAGCGATTAGCTTGCCAGAAGCATCGCGGCTAGGAGCGACAGTCAGAGACACTGGTATGGTTTCGCCATTACGGGACTGCAAGCCAACTCTCCATTTTTGAGCGCGATCGCATTGGCGTATCTGGCTTAGTTTAGCAGGAAATGTCTGCCGCTCTTGTGGGATGAAGAAGATGTCTAGCGGTTTGCCTAGCAAAAACCGTAACTCAACCTTCAGTAGATCTGCCGCTGCCTGGTTAGCTTGCAAAATCTTGCCACGGGGATCGGTTACTAAGTGAGCTTCAGACAAGAAGTCAAACAAGTTTTTGTAGTTTTGGCGTTCTGTTTCTAACTGTATTTGTATCGCTGCCAGCTTCTCAGTTTGTGCGATTAGTTCATCTACAGCTACCTGTAGTGCTTCCGAGGCTGTACCGAGTTCTTTGTAAACAGCTGGTAACAATCGATCGGGTTGTTTTTCTACTGGGGCTTTGCTCTCTTGATACAGTTCGTATAAGTTCTTTTGAAAGTGTTTTAGTCTCTGAACTAGCGTGTTTACTTCCACTGCAAACCTCTAAAAAAACCAACCTAAACTTTGATGGTTAGGAAACCTCTCAGTCGCTATCGTTTATAGAATGGGTACAGGCATCGCTTGGTTCGTTTCTCTACTGGTATAGAAGATAACAAACCAACTTAAGATTTGCTCATACGGCAGACAGAAGTCATAGCGAAAGCGAAAGAGTATGCTGATAAGAGCAACAAACGGAGGGTATCAATGAGCAAGCGGGATTTTTTGTCTTTCTATTCGCGCTACCGAGGCGAGATCGAACCAAAACACCTGATTTTTAACGCTAACCTTCAGAAATTTTCGCAGGAGGTTGGCTATATCTGCAACCTAGAAACAGCAGGAAAAAATCACTTCCGAACAAGCCTATCAAAACATTAACACTCTCTGGAAACAATTGAAGCGCTCTAAAAACCAAGTTGGAATTAGAGGGGTTTGCGTACAATAAGAATTTTTTCTAAGGCGCTCTGTTGTCTATCGAAAGAGAGAAAATGTTTTTTGTCTCAAATTTAGATTGTTTTAATTTTTTTTAAAAGGTTTTTATCATGAACAATTTTGACAAAAAAATCGGTTATTCTGGCAAAAATTCAGTTTTTCGGGTCAAAAGAAATTTTTCACAGCCGAAATCTCTAAATTCAATCGATCCTCTCGATCGCGAATTTAATTTCGAGCTTTGGGCTAGCTTGGTGCGATCGCAAATGCAAGCTGCTCTCCGTCGTTAGAGAAACAAAAGGGAGTGTGAGGAGTGAGAGAAGGGAAGA
Source organism: Pleurocapsa sp. PCC 7327 (assembly GCF_000317025.1). Classification (NCBI taxonomy): domain Bacteria; kingdom Bacillati; phylum Cyanobacteriota; class Cyanophyceae; order Pleurocapsales; family Pleurocapsaceae; genus Pleurocapsa; species Pleurocapsa sp. PCC 7327. The sequence goes on from NC_019689.1 coordinate 1,830,237, forward strand.
GGAGGAGACTTGGAGACGGAGAGACAAGGGGATAAGGAGAATAAAAGGGAGTTAGGAGAAAATTAACAACTAACTACTAACTACTAGCTACTAACCAATCTAAAATCCAAAATCGAAGGACAAATGACAAAGGACAACCGATCGATCCCAAATCTGCGTAAAACCGATCGAGTATAAACTGGTAGAGATAAATTAACTGGGTCGCGATTGATTGTGCTCAACAAACGATTAGCTGTTATTACCTCAGTATTTGCCTATAGCTTGACTCCAACACAAGCTATTTCTATGTCCTATCCGAGCAAAGAGTTTTATAAACAAGAAAACGCAATTTTCAGCAATTTGAGCTGCGATATTTATGGGATTACTAAATCTATCTGGAGAAAGCTAGGGATAGACTCCGAAATTGACGATGGGAGTGAAAGTATATTTAGAGAGTATGGAGTCTTTTTCTTACTTTTTGGCGGTCTTTTTGGTTGGATGGTCTACATGAGTTTAAGCGACCTCAAACGTTAGCAATCAGTCAGAAAAACTACCAGCGATCGGTTCATTGTCGATCGCGCGTGGCTTATATAGCAGTCGCGATCGACTTGTGAGTGCGAAAGAGCCTTAGCCCTTCACTCTTTGGGGCGCTTTGCGTCTTGCTCGCTTGTAATATCAAATCCATTTAATTCGTCATAATATGTAGTACGACCATCTTGGTCGCGAGCGGGACGTATGCGCTTACGCACACGCTACGCTTGCCGCACTACTTGTTATTGCGATCGTTCAACCGGATAAGAAAATCGCGAGCAAGATGCTCACGCGATCGCCGACGAACCCAATACTTCCCCTACAGCTAAGCGCGTACCGTTAACAAAATCCCAGCCAGATCGAGGAGGCTTACCTGCTAGCTGAACCTCCCGTAGCAGGAGGAGTCCGTCACCAGTTTGAACGATGGGACCCAAATTTTTAACGATGCTAACGATTTCGCCAGGAGATCCCGTCACAGAAGACAAAGTATCCCATTGCTGTTGTAATTTTTGCAAATCTGGCGGGAGTTGCGAGCGGTAATCTTCTCCCAAGGGGGCAGTAGCGATGACTTTTAGGGGTTGTTCTCGGAAGGAAGTAACGCAATTGGGATAGAAACCCCTGATTTGATTGTGAATGGCGATCGCGGGACGAGTCCAATCGATAACATAATCTGATTTTTTTATTAGGGGAGCATAAGTTGCCTCGGAAGGGTCTTGAGGAACGGGTTGAATTTCTCCTCTGTCCAGTTTTAAAAGAGTTTCGATGAGGAGATCCGCCCCTTGACGAGCGAGAATTTCTGCGATTTGATGGGCATTGTCTAGCAAGCCAACAGGAGTATAAGCTTTCAGCAACATGGCTCCAGTATCCATGCCCTCGTCCATCAGCATCGTAGTAATCCCCGTTTCAGTATCCCCATGATAGAGACTCCACTGAATTGGGGCAGCCCCTCGATATTTGGGCAGAATCGAACCGTGAACGTTAATGCATCCCAGTCTGGGCATGGCAAGAATTTCTGGGGAGAGAATTTGTCCGTAGGCGGCGACGACAAATGCATCCGCTGAGGCTTGTCTGAGATTTGTCAGGGTTTCCGGATCTTTTTTGATGCGCTTGGGTTGCCAAACGGGGATTTGATGAGCAAGCGCTACTTTTTTCACGGGTGAGGGAGTGAGTTGATTTCCCCGACCGCGCGGTTTATCGGGTTGAGTGACGGCAGCAATCACCTCAAAATCTGGATGGTTGAGCAAACTCTCCAGAGTGGGGATGGCAAATTGTGGCGTTCCCAAAAAAATAACTCGCATAGTCTTTGTAGCACAATAAAATGTTAAATCGTATAAACAAGCCTCAGTGACATGTTGCAGTTCCAGATCCGACCAGATAGCGATATTCCTGCCTCTAAGCAACTATTTGACCAAATTCGCTTCGCGATCGCCTCTCGTCAGTATCCGCCCGGTCATCGGCTGCCCAGTACGCGACAACTTGCTATGATGACGGGACTGCACCGCAATACTATCAGCAAAGTTTATCAACAATTGGAAGAATCCGGACTGGTAGAATCTCTGGCAGGGTCGGGTATTTATGTTAAAGCTACAAGTCACGAAAGACGATCGCAACTGAATTCGCCACTTTTTCAACAATACCCCGAAGCGAGCAAACTAATTCGCAAGAGTCTCGACAATCTGTTATCGCAGGGTTTGACTCTTTCCCAAATTCAGGAACTCTTATTAGAAGAAATCGACTGGCGCTTGCGTTCTAGCGCCCAAGTTTTGGTAACGGTACCCGCTAACGATATTGGGGCTGGGAAATTAATCGTTCTAGAATTGGAACAATCGCTTAATATTCCCGTACAACTGGTGCCGATGGAAGAACTCTCTCAAGTGCTGGCTCAAACCCAGTCCGGGACAGTTGTCACCAGCCGTTATTTTATCGGCGATGTAGAAGCGCTCGCTGCTCCCTATTCTATTCGCGCGATCCCAGTCGATATTTACGACTACAGCAAAGAGTTGGAAATTGTCAAAAAACTGCCTAAAGACAGCCGTTTGGGAATCGTCAGCCTCAGCGGCGGCATTTTGAACATCGCAGAGATTCTAGTTCACAGTTTGCGAGGAGACGATCTTTTAGTCATGAGTGCCCAAGCTGGCGATAGCGAGAAATTGAACGCTGTAATTCGCACCTCTCGAACTATTATCTGCGATCGCGCTAGCTATCCAATTGTCAAACAGGCAATTACTGCTGCTAGAGACGACCTCATTCGTCTCCCAGAACTCATTTGCAGCGAAAACTATATCGGCGAAAAATCGATTAACTCACTCAAGCGAGAACTTGGTATCGGAATCGAGGGAAATGGGTGATTTCTTTGAGAGAGGGAGTGTGGGGAGATGGGGAGACAATTAACGACTAACCCCTGTAGGGGCGAGTTTATCTAAAAATGCTAGAGATTTATCTACACTTACTGCAAAAAACCCGCCCCTACAACTACTCCTCCTATCGATAGCAACTGACCGATTGGTGCTGGAACCATCTCGCCTCGAAAATCTAGTAATTGAACCAGAATCAGATAGGCAACTGCGAGAAAGATAGAAATAGCTCCGGTAATAATGGCGACGATTTTTCCTTTTTGCATGATTTTTTCTGAATCTATGATTAATTGGCAGAAAACAGCGATTGACTCTTATCTTCTGTAGACCAATCTTCATTCTGTCCGCCAATGATTAGTCTCTTAATCTCAACATATTCTTGACTCAATCGAGTCAGTGCATTGATCAATATATCAAGCGCGATCGGATCGCTGGTTCCCAAGTCGAACCAACAGCGTCCCCAGGTTCCTAAATACTGAAAATCCGCCATATTATGCATCGGTGCCATCATGACATTCTCGGCTGCTTCTATATCGTAGTCCATATAGCTAAGATCGATCCCCATCTCTTGAACCTGGAGATTCTCTGCGTTAAAAGCGCCTAATTTCCCTAAATAAAACCAAGAGTTAAACAATTCTTCCACGTATTGTTTTTCCATTGACGAGGGAACGGTTTCAAACTCTATCCAAATCCAGAGATCGAAGGGATTAAATTCTCGGAACTGTACTTCCATTTCAGTTACCAGTTATCAAATATCAAATTTATCTAGACGAAGAAATTTCTACGGCTTTTCCTGCCTTCCACAAACTGCTCGAAACTAAGTTAGTCAAAATATGCGCCACAATGGGAACTAATAGGTTTCCTGTCATCCAAGCACTATAACCGAGAACAAATCCTACCACAGTTGCCCAAACGACGTAGGGCCACTGCTGGCGACCGCTTAGATGAAGAATGCCAAACAACAAACTAGAAAAAATAACAGCGGTCAAATCCAAGCCCAAGGCGGGTAACATGACGCCTCGAAACAACAATTCTTCGCTCAGACCGGGTAGCAATCCCAACCAAATTAGATCGGGCCAAATTAAAGGCTTGATGACCAATTCTAGGTAAGCATCGGCACTGCGACGATAAGCGGGCCACAGGCGGTAGATAATACTACTCGCAGCAATAATGCCCCCAGCCACTCCAATTCCTAACAAAAAGGCACCAGAAGTAAATTCAATGTCGAGAAGAGCGATAGAACCCAACTTTTGCCAGATCTTAGCCACAATCAGCAAAAGTACAGCGGTCACTCCCATCACCACTAAAATCTGCGTGCGCGTCAGGGGTTCGGTTTCGAGATGATTAGGATCTGTCACGGGTTTGAGTCAGGCGATATAGAGAGGATAGATTGGGGCGCAGGGAGTTAGGACTAATCCCAGCACGATGGGCAACTAACACGCCTAACGCCTCTAAATACGAGTTTACCTTAATCGCTTCGATCCCTAGGGATTCTGGAGTGACTTGCATCTGGGTGCGATTTTCTTCAACCCCAATTATCGAGGCTTTTTGACCGCTTAAACTGAGAATGGCACTACCCCCGCAGGCAGTTGCGGGGATAACTGCGGCATCGACTTCATCTGCCCAAATCGTCTCTGGTGGAAAAGAAAAGGAATTTCGTTCTTTTGTAACGAATTGTGGAGCGCGGCTGAGTCCGACTAAAACGCTGGGAAGAAAAGTATAGCCCAATTCTTCAGCAGCAGCGCGGGGAGATAAATTGGGATCGAGAGGTAACGGCATTAATGCGGGTGCGTGGGCGGCAGGGATCTGAAACTGGCGGACGACAAGATGGGAAATGACGGCTTCTGCCCCTGCGAGGGGATCGACTCCCGAACCGGATCGATAATTTTGCAGGGCAAGACTGCCGGGATCGTCGGGAAAGCGGGCGACGATTGCGATCGCGTCTGCCCTCGCTTGATGAATCAAAGTTTGAGCCGCCCTCAGCAAACTGCCGGGATTGCCGATGGTTCCCCAGCTAGCCCCCGATACAGCGGTGCGAAGTTCGACTTCTAGGGGCGCGTCGGTAATAACATAATCGGTTAGATCCAGCCCTAGTGTTGCTCTAGCAGCATCGGCAACTTGTAGGTGCCGCAGGCGCAACTCTGACTCGATCGCGCGATCGAGGATTAACCCGATGCGGTTTTGACGAACGGGTTGTAAACCCCATTCTAGACAGGCAAATTTATCTAGTCCGTAGCCTTCTACATAAAGCGTATTGGGTAGAGACCAATAGAGTTGAGCGCCATTGAGAACGTTGGGATGGGTAATCAAGCGATCGCAGGTTTGCGCGATCGCTCTGGCTACGGGTAAAGCATCTCCCGCATAACCGCCAATCGACGCGCCAATCCCCGTCGGGACGATTAAAACAACTGTATAAGGACGAATCAATTTTAAACTTTCAACTCGGAACTTTGAACTGTAACAATTGCTTCGACTTGTGCTTTTTGTTTCTCGTCGTCCACGCGAGTAATCGCCCAACGCAGGGGTTCTCCCCGCTTTTTGAGTTCTTCTTCAACGGCTTTTTGTAATTTGATGGGATTGTCTTGGAGATCGATTTCGACGCTAACGAAATGAGTCGTCATAGTTGGGATCGTCTTGTTGGTAGATTATTTTAGACTTAACGCAGCAATCCTAATTGATGTGTGAGCAGTGCGAGCATCTTGCTCGCTTTTAAGGAAATAGCGAGCAAGATGCTCGCACTACCTAAAAACAAAATTCTCATAATTCATCTAGGATTGCTATAGCCATCTTATCGGTTCGCGATCGCCTTTGCTAGCCTCAAATTTCGGTTGGCGATCGCTGGGCGTAAACCCAGGTCAAACTGAGATGTTTCTGGAGTAAGTCCAGTAGCATACCGGAGTCTATCGGTTTGGGGAGAAAGGCATTGGCTCCAACATTAAAACTCTTCTGCACCTGGGATGCAAATACATTAGCAGAAGAGGCGATCGCGATCGTAGCGGTGAGTTGGGACTGCTGTCGTAACTTTTGCAAAAATTCAAAGCCATCCATTTCAGGCATCGCCAGATCGATGATAATCAGATCGGGTTGTATCTCTATCGCCTTTTCTATGCCCGATTGACCGCTCTGTGCTTCGCGAACTTCAAACCCAAGCGGCTGGAGCATGTTCGCAATTATCAAACGATTTTCCAAGCGATCGTCTACCACGAGGATTTTTCTTCTCTGACCTCGATATCCAATAATAGTTTCCTGCTGGGGAGGACTAGCGGTTTTCTCGCTACTTCCTGCTTTGAGAAGTTCGACATCAAACCAAAACTTACTACCTTGACCAAGCTCGCTTTGCACTTGCAACCTACTGTTCATCAGCGCCAGAATTTTCTGACTGATAGCCAATCCTAAACCCGTGCCTTCGATTTGCTTGCTTGCCTCTCCAACCTGCTCGAAAGGGAGAAAGATTTTCTCAAGCTGTTCTGTGGATATTCCACTTCCCGTATCCTCAATCTCAAACCGCAGCTTGTAAATATTTGTCTGGAGCTGATGTTTTTCAACTGCGATCGCAAACGTAACGCTACCTTTATCGGTGAACTTAATCGCATTTCCCAGTAGATTCATCAAAACCTGACGCAGGCGCTTTTCATCTGCCTGGATGCGTTGGGGAAGATCGACTGCGGGATGGTAATGAAAGGCAATTCCTTTTTGATAGGCACGAATTTGGAAAAATTCAGCCACTCCCTGTAGGAAGCCAGGTAAATACAGATCGCAAGGAAACAGATCCATCTTACCAGCTTCGATTTTCGAGAGGTCTAAGATATCGTTGATTAACGTTAGCAGATGAGACCCACATTGATAAATAGTGCTGGCAGCTTTGCGTTCGTTGTCAGTCAAAGATTTGGATCGTTGCAGGATTTGCGTGTATCCCAAGATGCCGTTAAGGGGCGTTCGCAGCTCGTGACTCATATTTGCCAAAAACTCGCTCTTGGCATTATTGGCTGCATCAGCCGTTTCTTTGGCTTCTTTTAGTTCGAGCGTGCGTTTTTCTACCCGTTGTTCTAATTCTTCATTGGTTTTCTGGAGCGCAATAAAAGCCTCCTGCAACTGAGTTGCCATGCTATTAAATGATTGCGCTAAAATGCCGAGTTCGTCTTGTCGTTCTAGCTCCACTTTGCGATCGAACTGCCCGTCTGCAAAAGCCGTTGCAGCAGCTTTGAGGCGAAGAATAGGCTGAGTAATCCAGCGAACTAGAAGAATGCCAATAACCAAAGAAATTACCAGGGCTAGGAAAGACAAAACCAGAGTCATGCGGTTATTAGCCTGGATTTGTTCCATAAAATCTGCTTCGGGAATAGTAACGACCAAAAGCCAGTCCAAGCCTTTATCGTCTCGAAACGGCTCGACTTGAACGAAGTGAAGCTTTCCGTCGATGTCGAAATCGAGCTGTTGGCTGGTAGTAATTCGATTGAGATTGCCGAATTGTTGCAGCAGATAGTTGGCTGTCGCTTGGGTTAGCAGATCGCGGCTCTCAGTAGCAGCTAATCGTTTTGGTTCGTCCTTCTGGCGGTAAAAGGGCTGTTCGTCTGCGGAGGTTGCCACTAACTGACCGCTCCGTTCGAGAATAAATACCTTTCCCGTTTTTCCGATTTTGAGCGTTTTGAGAAAATCCCCAATTTCTGAAAGATTGAGTATGCAATTCAAAACTCCTTGCAATCAACCGTTGCGATCGTAGGATGGTCGAACGGCTGAAATCAGCAAGCTCGGTGCTTGAATCCCCGCTTGATAAATCGGACTCCAAGTGGCTTGTTTTTTCTCAACGGCTGCTGCGTACCAAACACGAGTTTTTGGATCGAAATTTTTGACAACGCTGATTGGTTCGATAGGCTCGCCCCGTTCGTTCAAGCGATACTGATACATCGCTCCGTCTGCCAAGTTGCGAATGCTAACAGCCGACGAATTCTTCTGGTAACGCATCAGGATGTATTCGCCTCGCACGTTAGCAATCCCGATAGAATTGATGCGATCGCTGGCATTGAACAACTGAATTTGCTGCCAAAGATAGGATTGCCATGTCTCGACGTTGTTGAAACTCAACCAACCCCGCCGAACGATATCTTGATTGATCTGATTGATTTGGTGTGGCGGAACAAGATAATTGTGGAGGTTTTGAGCAACTCGCGAGGTAATTTCTCTACGTAACTGCGTGGCTACTTCATTGACGGCTTTCTGTCCGTTACGGAAAGAAAGATAGCCTACAATCCCAACTGTTCCAACGACTTGTACGACAAATGGAACAATTAAGATCGTGCGCAGGGGCACTCTACTCAGTACTTTAGCAACGGGTTGCATTGCTGGATAATTTTACAGGTTGTCCCAAAAGTATAGAATGTTATGTTGAGCGTAGCGATCGCAAAGCGAAACATCTTATAGCAATTTGCAATTGGCAATTATCAATTCGCAATTGGGAAATCTGGGTGTAAGGCTTTTTCCTTAATTATAGATTTTTCGTTACCTTCTCCTGCACTGAGAATGACAAAATGGGCTTCAGATGCCTCTTAGATTTTATAAGTTTAAGAAGAAGTAACAAGTTACCGTTGCTCCAACTAAAATCACAAATTGCCGGATAACTCGTGTTGGCAGATAACGCACGAGCATCGCTCCAAAATAGCCTCCTAGAATGGCTCCCAATGCCATTAACAATGCTAACTGCGGTTGTACGAGTCCAGATAACAGTAATGGAATTAATGAAATTCCATTAATTGCAGCAGAGAGTAATCGTCCGGCAGCTACAGCATCTTTTGTATCCTCAATTCCTGCTAGGGTTAGGGTAGCCAGTAAGAGAATGCCCAAGCCGCCGCCAAAAAAGCCGCCATATATCGCTACAAGCGATACTAAGACAACTATGCCCAAGCTGTAACTAATAGTGATTCGATTGGTTGTAATAGAACGTACCCTGCGAGTCACTTCATCTTTAAATGCGAATAAGAGCGTAGCAAACAACATTAGGAAGGGGATAACTTGGCGAAATGTAGTTTCTCTCGTGTGGATCAGTAACAATCCACCAACAATCCCACCGAAAACGCTACTGACTAATAAAACTATCAGGCGTTTTTTAATAGGAAAGATGGTACGTCGATAGGCTGTTACACTGGCAAGAACTCCTGGAAACAAGGCAGCACTGTTAGTTGCGTTGGCACTGATGGTTGGTGCGCCAACAAAAACCAACACGGGAAACGAAACAAAGCTGCCACCACCTGTAATAGCGTTTAATGCTCCGGCGGCTAACGCACTTGCGAACAGATATAAGACATCGAGTGCTTCTATAGACATGTCAAGCCCAATAGCTCACTTGATGTCATTTTATATCGCAGGAGGATTTTAATTGTGTTCGCTTTCGACTGTGGAGAGTGCTTAAATTAATTGAATCTATCAAACAAGATTGTAATAGACCTCCAGCAAAAGTCAGAGTAAGTTAGGTAAAATAAAACCAAATTACAATTCGAGTTATGACTTACTCTCAAGTAAAAAATTTAAAACCGACAGAGTTTAAACGGCTTTGTGGAGTATATCCAGAGACGTTTAAAGAGATGGTAAAAGTTCTAGAAGCCGAAAAAGTCTTACAAAAAAAAACAGGACGACCAAATAAATTAAGCGCAGAAGACCAAATCTTAATGACTCTTGAATATTGGCGAGAGTATCGCACCTATTTTCATATCGGAACTAGCTGGGGAATAAACGAGACAACGGCTTTACGAATCACCAGAAAAGTAGAAGATATTTTAATGAAATCGGGACTTTTCAATCTGCCTGGGAAAAAAGCTGTTCAACCCCAAAATACAGAAATTGAAATTGTCGTAGTAGATGTAGCAGAACATGAAATAGAAAGACCGAAAAAAAACAAAAAGCTTACTACAGTGGTCGGCAAAAGTGTCACACGATAAAATCGCAAGTTTTAGCTGACGCAAAAACGAGACAAATTCTTTGTATTGCTCATGAGAAGGGAAAAAGTCATGATTTTAAGATTTGGAAAAATAGTAAAATAGGAATCGAACAACAGATAGAATGTTTGGCTGATAAAGGATATCAAGGAATTCAGAAACTTCATCCCAACAGTAGAATTCCCAACAAAAAAAAGCGCAATCAACAGTTAAGTCTAGAGCAAAAGAAGTTTAATCGTAAGTTAGCAAGTGAAAGGATTGTAATTGAAAATATTCATCGCAGTCTAAAAATATTCAGAATTCTTTCAAGTCGATATCGCAACCGAAGAAGACGGTTTGGGTTGAGATTTAATTTGATTGCTGGCATTTATAATTATGAACTTCTTTCCCACTCCAATTATGCGATCGCGTAACACTTTTGCAGGAGGTCTAATGTTCCATGTGGACGTTAGTAACGGGGACTCCCAACTCGTGCAAAGCGGACTCTACCACATCCATCATTTTGGGAGTGGCACAGATAAAGTAATTGCGAGTGGCAGGACGCTTAGGGATATAGCGTTGTAGGAGTTCTTTATCGACGTAACCCGTCTCTCCCGACCAATCGGAGGGAGGTTCTCTAAGAACGTGCGCGATGGTGAGGTCTAATTTCTCTTTTAGTTCTTCGATTTCTTCGCGGTAAGTTACATCTTCCCAAGTTTTACTAGCATAAATCAACAGTAATGGACGTTCGTCTTCTCGTTCGGCTAAGGTGACAAGCATACTCATAATTGGCGTGATGCCAATTCCTCCGGCAATGAAGACAAAGCCCGCTGTATTCTCGTAGCGGTCTGTGGTAAAAACCCCATAGGGGCCGTCGAGATAAGCTTTTGTTCCCGGTTTTACGTCTTTAATGGTATTGGTGAAGTCGCCGACCGCCTTGATGCCAAACTCAATATATTCGGGATGTTCGGCACTCGAAGCCATAGAAAAAGGATGTTCTCGCATTCGCCAGGGCGAAATTTCTAGCGTTAGCCAAGCAAATTGACCGGGTTGAAAATGCATTCCTTGGTGTCCTCTCGGACGTAACACTAAATTCCAGACATTGCCGCGTTGGGGTAAGATGGCTTCTACCAAGTAAGGTTTTTTGACCATCAACCAAGGCTTGACTAGACGAACATAAATTAATAGCCACAGTGCAGCTAGTGCAATCCCAGTCCAGATAACTCCCTTCCAGAACAAACTGAGGTAGTAACTGACACCCAAGGCGTGTCCCAAACCAAAACCAACGGCAACAATGGCTAAAATTCCATGGGCGATGCGCCAAGGTTCGTAAGGAATATTAAGCTGTTTGCGCCAGATAGAGGTAACGATAATCGCTATGAGTGCCAAAGTGGCAATGGCTGCCAATCTCGCTCGCCACGGAGCTTCGAGAAAATTTAGCAGTTGTAGGGTTTCTGGGTTATCGATAAATAAGACGATTGGATGAACGAAGATAAACAAGAATGCCACTATCGAGGTGTAGCGGTGAAACTGAAGGATCAAATCGATGCCGTAAGAAGCTTCAATGCGATTGATGCGAGCAGTTAGGGCAAATTGCATTGCCATCATTGCCAAACCGATAAAACCAAGCGCAACGGAGAATTCTAGCCAAAAACTTCGTTCTTCGCTCGGCGTGGGCGGATAAAAAAGTAAAATCAACAATGGGAACAGAATAATCGCCAAATACAAACCGATCCAAGACAATCCGATAATTAAGGGATTTTTCATTAACAGACTTCTCATCTAAGCTTCCCTCCTAACTTCTGTCAACAAGCCTCAAGAAGTCATAGTTGCGATCGCTCCAAAAAATGTTTGATATTCAGATTAATTCTTTGTTCAAAGAATTGCATCTTGCTAATGACATAGCGATTACTCCCTTTAACTCAATTCTCGATCGATTTTGGGGTTTCAAAAATAAAGACATTTACTATTGGTTAGAATTATTCAAAATTTTCTCGTCTCACTTCTTCAATTTTCCCGACTTCAAAAATCAAGGTAAATGGTTGACCCATTTCTTGTTTTAAAAATTCTTCTAAGAACATGACTTGTCTTGGCGTTACGGGTTCTTTCGTGCGAACGTTGAGACGAACTTCGGGTGGATTGGTTAACCAATCGACATTGCTATTAAGAAGTACCATTCGCTGAAAGGTAATCGTTCGATTCTGTAGTGCTTGTCTTAAACTGGCTTCCAGTCGAGCTTGCCTTATCAACTGAAAAAAGCTTGCGCTTAAGGGAATCAGAATTATTGCTGTAAAAGCAAGTGTAAAACCAAGCGCTTTCCTAGCATGTTTGAGTGACGTAAACCCCGCGAGCAAAAACGTCAGCATACAAGCCAGAATAATTCCTAACAAATTAGTTAGATAAAGTAAAGTTGCACCGATACTAAGCGACCAATTGGCTTGCGATAAACCCAAACCAATAACACATATAGGTGGCATCAAAGCAACTGCGATCGCAGTTCCGGCTAAACTACCAGAAATTTCCGGTTTAACTTTCGCAAAACCGCTAATTCCTCCCGCAGCAACAGCAATTCCTAAGTCGAGTAAAGTAGGACGAGAGCGACTGATAATTTCGCTACCAAATTCGGGTAATCCGACTAAATAACCTATAGATAAAGCTAAGAGAATTGATAGAACTGTCCCGATAGTAATCGCAATTAAAGCTTTACGGAAAAGAAGAATATTGCCTTCTAAAGCGCCAAATGCTAGCCCGCGAATCGGTAACATTAACGGTGCAATAATCATTGCGCCAATAATTACAGCAGCACTATTAGAAAGCAATCCCAACGTGGCAATAATACAAGATCCAACAATCAGGGTCAGATAATTCATATCAGTGGTTGATTCTTCTAGTAGTCCGCTGCGAATTTCTTCAAGTTGCTGTAGGGGAATCTTTTTGTTTTTAAAACGATTAAAACGAGCACGAATCTTATTAAGATCTTGCAAAATTCACTTCCTCCATCAGCAATAAAGCCTAAGGTATATATTGATCGCTTTCGTGAAAATTTTACAAGATTTCTTTTTTGCTACTGAATATCTGTAGGAGGATTTTGGTGCGGAATCGGAAGTACTTCCGACCCCGTACCGTGATAATCGCATCTTTTTTGAGCAGAGAAGCTATTCAATCTCAAACTCCTCATATCAATTAGAAAAGTACCTGCTACAGATCGAGACTTAAAAATCTTAATTCAATAGGTAGATTGGTAGCAGTGTTTTTTCTATCCCAGATTAAAAGTTGTAACCAATTCCGAGCGTCAGTCCGACATCGGTGTCATTGGCGAAAAGCACATTAACCCCTGCTGTCCCCGTAAATTGAGGATTAATAGGGATATCGACACCACCCGTGAGTAAAAAACCAACGTCTGCGACATCAGTAGTGATAATTCCTACGCCAGCCCCCACATAGGGAGAGATTGAAAAAGCATCTACCTCTTCAACAGGATCGACTTCTCGCAAGTTAAAGTCATAGGTGACGGGAATGAGAATGGTCGGCTCGTCAGTAATAGCGCCCAAGGGTCGCAGCGAGAGATTTTCTGTTAGTCCGATTTTACTGAAGACGGTAAAGCTACCTTGACCAATCGCCGAACCGCCACCGATGCCAATGTTCCCACCTATTCCGATATAGCTCGAACCGCCACGAGTCGCTCTTCGGGGTTGAACGTCTGTTTGAGCTACTTTCGCTCCTGTTGCATTATTGGCTTGTTGTTCTTCTGCATGAGTTACTGACCCAGATGTTGTTTGTTGAGTACCAACTTCTAATGGCTCATAAGAGAATTTTTCAGGTTGAGCTTGAGCGGTTTGTCCCCCAAACCCCAACGTTAAAACCGCAATGCTAAAGGTAGAAATGCCACCTAAAAAAATTCTTGAATTCATCGTTTTCTCCTTATACTAAAGACATCAAAACTTTTGCTGGCTAAATAATTTTTTCTAAGCCAGCTTTTCAAGCAAATACGGGTACCAGATTCAAGTTATGAAAATGAGAGCGATTTTTGCTGGGAATCGTCTCTGAATCTTAGCTTTTTTGCAATCAGTGATTTTTTCTTTACCTATTTTTAGTATTGAAAATGAAAATGACAAAAAAATGACAATAATAAATATTTGTATAAGTCTATGGTTAGATTTTTAAAAAACTTTTTTTATCTCTTCTGAAAAAAGTCAATCTAAGGTTATATATGAAACGAATTTTATATGAAAATAAAACTTCAAAATTAGCTTACCTTTCTGGAATTTATCTATTCTCAATCGAAGGGGTCAAAGATGATAAGAAGAAATTTAGGGATTTGAGATTGAGCTTGAATGTAAAACTTCCACAGTTTGAAGACTGATTAGCCCAGATTTAACCATTGTGCGAACAGTTGGCAAAAATTGCGCGATCGCATCTTCGCGGTCAATAATCGTTACCACAATCGGAAGATCGGCAGATAGCGCCAGAACGCGGCTAGTTCGGATAGTACGATGGGTTCCAAAACCTGCGATCGCTCGCGTTACTGTTACTCCAGCTAATCCTCGCTCGCGTGCTTTTTCGATAAGCGCTAAATAAAGCGGTTGGCGATGCCAGCGATCGGATTCAACAAGATAAATTGTGAGTTGTTTCCAAATATTCATAGTTAATGACGAGTTAATTGCGATTATCCACTGAAGTTTCCACTAAAATGACGGGAATTTGACTACTTTCTATGACCGCTTGAGAAACCGAACCTACAAGTACGCGCTCCCAAGGTTGATGTCCCCGTTTGCCAATAACAATAGACCTCCTGCAAAAGTGTTACGCGATCGCATAATTGGAGTGGGAAAGAAGTTCATAATTATAAATGCCAGCAATCAAATTAAATCTCAACCCAAACCGTCTTCTTCGGTTGCGATATCGACTTGAAAGAATTCTGAATATTTTTAGACTGCGATGAATATTTTCAATTACAATCCTTTCACTTGCTAACTTACGATTAAACTTCTTTTGCTCTAGACTTAACTGTTGATTGCGCTTTTTTTTGTTGGGAATTCTACTGTTGGGATGAAGTTTCTGAATTCCTTGATATCCTTTATCAGCCAAACATTCTATCTGTTGTTCGATTCCTATTTTACTATTTTTCCAAATCTTAAAATCATGACTTTTTCCCTTCTCATGAGCAATACAAAGAATTTGTCTCGTTTTTGCGTCAGCTAAAACTTGCGATTTTATCGTGTGACACTTTTGCCGACCACTGTAGTAAGCTTTTTGTTTTTTTTCGGTCTTTCTATTTCATGTTCTGCTACATCTACTACGACAATTTCAATTTCTGTATTTTGGGGTTGAACAGCTTTTTTCCCAGGCAGATTGAAAAGTCCCGATTTCATTAAAATATCTTCTACTTTTCTGGTGATTCGTAAAGCCGTTGTCTCGTTTATTCCCCAGCTAGTTCCGATATGAAAATAGGTGCGATACTCTCGCCAATATTCAAGAGTCATTAAGATTTGGTCTTCTGCGCTTAATTTATTTGGTCGTCCTGTTTTTTTTTGTAAGACTTTTTCGGCTTCTAGAACTTTTACCATCTCTTTAAACGTCTCTGGATATACTCCACAAAGCCGTTTAAACTCTGTCGGTTTTAAATTTTTTACTTGAGAGTAAGTCATAACTCGAATTGTAATTTGGTTTTATTTTACCTAACTTACTCTGACTTTTGCTGGAGGTCTAATCTCTGCAACTTGATACTCTTGAGCAATCCGAATGATTTGCTCTGGAACTGAACCAGTAACTGTCACAAATCGATGCCGAATATCTGAGAGCAAACGCCGAGATTTCTGTCGCAATTTTTCAACAAAGGAGGGCTGCTGAAAAACGTTAACGACGTGTAAAACAATGACCTCAGCATCGCTGCGTCGGGCTAGCTGTGCCGTTTTCTTTAACACCTCGGTGGCTAGAGGAGAGGTATCCACTGCTGCTAGCAAAACAATGCGATTAGATACCGCTACCCTTGTCGGATCGACTTCGCCCCGTTCTAATAATTTGGGTGCAAAGGTGGGAATTGCCCAAGCGCCCAGCGGTGCGGTAACGAGAATCGAGAGAACTGCAACGGCTAGGATTGTCTCACCCCCCTCAATTCCCCGCGCAAGAGGAATGGCTCCAATTGCTGCCTGAACGGTTGCTTTAGCTGAGTTACCCGCTAGTAAAAACAGTCGTTCGCGCCAATTCCAATTACTTCCCCATGTTGAGAGATACCAACCAATCGCCCGCCCGACCAACGTTCCCACTGCCAGGAGTAATAACCCTGGTAAAAAAATATTGCCTAAAACTTGCAGTTGAATAGACCTCCTGCAAAAGTGTTACGCGATCGCATAATTGGAGTGGGAAAGAAGTTCATAATTATAAATGCCAGCAATCAAATTAAATCTCAACCCAAACCGTCTTCTTCGGTTGCGATATCGACTTGAAAGAATTCTGAATATTTTTAGACTGCGATGAATATTTTCAATTACAATCCTTTCACTTGCTAACTTACGATTAAACTTCTTTTGCTCTAGACTTAACTGTTGATTGCGCTTTTTTTTGTTGGGAATTCTACTGTTGGGATGAAGTTTCTGAATTCCTTGATATCCTTTATCAGCCAAACATTCTATCTGTTGTTCGATTCCTATTTTACTATTTTTCCAAATCTTAAAATCATGACTTTTTCCCTTCTCATGAGCAATACAAAGAATTTGTCTCGTTTTTGCGTCAGCTAAAACTTGCGATTTTATCGTGTGACACTTTTGCCGACCACTGTAGTAAGCTTTTTGTTTTTTTTCGGTCTTTCTATTTCATGTTCTGCTACATCTACTACGACAATTTCAATTTCTGTATTTTGGGGTTGAACAGCTTTTTTCCCAGGCAGATTGAAAAGTCCCGATTTCATTAAAATATCTTCTACTTTTCTGGTGATTCGTAAAGCCGTTGTCTCGTTTATTCCCCAGCTAGTTCCGATATGAAAATAGGTGCGATACTCTCGCCAATATTCAAGAGTCATTAAGATTTGGTCTTCTGCGCTTAATTTATTTGGTCGTCCTGTTTTTTTTTGTAAGACTTTTTCGGCTTCTAGAACTTTTACCATCTCTTTAAACGTCTCTGGATATACTCCACAAAGCCGTTTAAACTCTGTCGGTTTTAAATTTTTTACTTGAGAGTAAGTCATAACTCGAATTGTAATTTGGTTTTATTTTACCTAACTTACTCTGACTTTTGCTGGAGGTCTAATACTAGCTCCCATCAAAACAAATAGGATAATCTCTGCGACAACCCACAAGCTATCAAATCCTCCTCGTAAACGTCGAGCTAGGGGTGCATCTAACTCAATTAAGAAAAATCCCATTGACATTACTGCTAGATAGCCAGAGAAGTAAGGAAAAGAGCGAGCGCAAATCACCAAGAATAAAGCGATTGAGGCAGCAATGAGAACATCTTGGACGGCATTTTGAGTCCAGTTTTGTTTAGCTAGTAGAATAATCAGCAAACGAGCAGCTAGAAAGCCGAATAGTAATCCCAAACCAATGTCCAAGATGACTTTTATGGGTAGAAACTGCCAAGCAGCCAGGGTGAGTCCAAAGGGTAGGGAAACGGTTTCGAGACTGTCTGAGGCTAAAAAATCTAGTAGCAAGCTAAAGAGCAAAAGCAGCAATACATCGGAGAGCGCACTTCCAGTCAAAATGGCATCGGGAATGCCTTTGGTGACTCCCCATCCAGTACTCTTGAGTCGCAGCATCCCCGGCACGATAACGGCTGGAGATTCGGCACCAATAACACAACCAAACAGTAACCCAGTCAGAAGATCGAAGTCGAACAGGATTGTAGCAGCAATCGCGATCGCCACGGCTTCAATTGTTGCCGGAAGAAATCCCAGGCGCAGCGCTACCGTACTCTGCTGTTGTAGCTTTTCTCTGTCTAACCCCAAGCCAGCCTTCATGAGAATAATCGTGACAGCAATGGTTCGCAGGTCATCGGCAGCAGCAAGGACATTGGGCGCGATCGCATTTCTGAGTTGCGGACCGAGAACGATTCCCGCTAAAATCATGCCGATTAAGGCTGGCGCTCTCAAGCGACGGGCAATTTGACCGACAAAAAAGCCCATCCATAAAATCCAGATTACACTCTCTAACATCCCCGTTCTCCCTCCGATGGCAAATGCTACAACTGCAAAATCAGCCGTGCTAGCCACAGATAAATTAAGACCCCTAAAACATCAACGACGGAAGTAATAAAGGGTGCCGACATCAAAGCTGGATCTAGACCGAGTTTGCTAAACAAAAAGGGGAGCGCCGTACCTGCTACAGAAGCCAAGAAAGAGATCGCTAGCAAGCTAATTCCCACTACTAGTGACACACCCCAACTTCCTTCGAGAAAATAAGCCCACAAAATGACTGCTAGCCCTAACATCGCGCCCAACAAGATTCCAACGATTGTTTCTCGTGAAATGACTCCCAGCGCTCTTTTGAGGCGAACTTCTTTGACGTGAGTTCGACGGAAAAATCTAGGCAAAAGAAAAGCTGAGATGTAAACTCAAAATGCTTACTCTATAGACATCTCAGCTATGACAGATATTGTATCTCGTCTCGATATTACTCAAATATTTTGTGAGGTAGACGACTTCTATCAAACTTTTGAACGACATTGGCTTTCAATCCCTCTATTGACGGCTCAGAGTGGGGAACGATTGTGTCGCTCTCGTTTAAGCTTGAGTGAAGTAATGACGATTGTGATTGCTTTTCATGGCTCTGGCTATCGTACCTTCAAAGAATTTTACCTACGACAAGTTCTACCGGGCTGGCGCAAAGCTTTTCCTCATCTGGTCAGTTATACTCGTTTTGTGGAATTGATGCCTTGGTCGTTGATGCTGTTGTGCTACTTTGTACAGACCCGTCGAGGAGAAGTAACTGGCATTTCATTCATTGATTCGACCCCAATCGAGGTATGTCATCCTTGCCGTTCCAAGAGCCATCGTGTGTTTGAAGGTTTGGTGGGCTGGGGCAAAAACTCTGTCGGTTGGCACTATGGGTTTAAGCTGCACCTAATTATTAACCAACGAGGCGAGTTGCTGGCTTTTAAGTTAACCCCAGGTAATACTGACGACCGTAAGCCTGTACCTGACTTAACTCAAGATCTGATTGGTAAGTTATTTGGCGATCGCGGTTATATTTCTCAAGAGCTATTTGAGCAACTTTACCAGCGAGGACTCGAACTGATTACACGACGCAAGAAAAAGATGAAACAGCAGTTAGTGCGGTTAATCGACAAAATTTTGTTGCGTAAACGAGCCTTGATTGAAACCGTCAATGACCAACTCAAGAACATTTCTCAAATCGAGCATTCGAGACACCGAAGTGTTTGGAATTTTCTAGTCAATCTCTTAGCTGGATTGATAGCTTACACTTACCTACCCAAAAAACCTTCTCTCGATTTAGAACCCTCAGGCTTACCAGCCCTTCCTCCTGCCGTCTTTTAACCTTATCGAACTCACGTTCTTTGAGATTTAAACCTCGAATGACTACTGTAGAGGACTGTGCCCCCACATTGCCCCCAGTGTCAATGAGCAAAGGAATAAAGGCAGCCAAGGCAACAACCTGTTCGATAACCTCTTCTTGACCAGCAATGACAGCACTGGTAGCAGTATTGGCAATGAGGAGAACGAACAACCAAACAACTCGCTTGCGGGCAATTTGCAACAAATTGTTTGTTTGGAAGTATTTATCGCCTCCGGATTGCACCCCACAAGGGTGTAAATATCCTCTGTCGTTTCTTGCTCGATGACATCGAGGACATCATCAATGGTGATAATCCCAACGAGACGCTGTTCGCTATCTACCACGGGGACTGCTCCAAAGTCATAGTCGCGAACGATCCTGGCGACTTCTTCTTGGTCGGTGTTCGTGTGGACGAAGATAACCTCTCGTTTTGCGATCGCGCTTACAATTTGTTCCGAATCAGCAGTTAATAAACCGCGCAGTGTGAGTACGCCAGTCAGGAGACGAGAAGCATCGATAATGTATAAGTAGTAGATCGTTTCTTTGACATTGGCTAGACTGCGAACTCGCTCTAGGGCTTGAGCAACTGTAGAACTCTCCTTAAGAGCAATATACTCTGTGGTCATAATTCGCCCAGCCGTGCCGGGTTGGTAGCCCAAAAGCAGGGTGGTGGCTTCTCGTTCTGTGGGACTGAGTTGATTGAGCAGACGACGAACGACTTTGGCTGGCAACTCATCAAACAATCGCGCTCGATCGTCGGGCGACATTTTATCGACAATGTCAAGGACATCTTGGTGTTTAAATTCCTTGATGAGTGCTTGCTGTACGCTAGATTCTAGATATTCGTATACTTCGATCGCCTCGTCTTTAGAAAGTAAGCGAAACGCGATCGCTTGCATTTGTATTGGCAACTCTGCGATGACTGCCGCAATGTCTACAGGCTGTACGGGAACTAGTAGAGCTTTAGCACCTTCAAGGTTCTCTCGTTCTAGCAATGCCTGTAGTTGCGATTGAACTAACTCCCTTAGTTCTTCCCTCGTTTGGTAAGGTGAAGGAGAAGGTTGGTCCTCAATCACGACAGTTGACTCCAGTTGGGTTTTAGAACCTTTATAAGTTTGAACAATAAAAATGACGAAAAAATGACAATTGCACGAGCAAGTTAAATTAATGTTAAATCTATCGCTTCATCCAAACAGTAAATCGTTCATAATACCGCTGTTGAAAGTGTGGAGATTTCGATGCGGAATAGTTGGGCATTTGCTTGGGGAGGGTTAGTGGGAATTCTCGGAGGTCTTATCGGCTTGGGCGGTGCTGAGTTTCGCCTACCAGTTCTAGTCGGCATTTTTAAATATCATACCCTACAAGCGATTATTATTAATCTCATTATTAGCCTCGTTACTGTCATTTTTTCCTTTATTTTTCGCAGTGGTGTTGTGGGTTTGGAAGATGTTGTTGCTCATCTAGCGACAATCCTTAATATTCTGGCAGG